>CAYFWC010000004.1:104232-118564 GCA_964346805.1 uncultured Treponema sp.
CTCTATTTTAATGTTACTCGTGAACGCATCCGCCAGATTGAGGCAAAGGCCTTGAGAAGGTTGCGGCATCCGCGCCGTGCCACGGGGTTGCGTGATTATATTGAAATTTAATCTTGCAATTATTTTCAATTTATTGTATATTTTTTAAACTATGGTAAGGGGAATGTCGAATGAATAAGACACTTGATATGACAAAGGTTTTTGACAATCTGGAAAAACTTCAGATGGTTTTGGTTGAGAAATACGAGACAGAGGCAAAGATAGAAGATGTGCCCAAGCAGTTGACTTCACAGGAAGAATTGCTTGCCCGCCTGAAGAAGGAATACATTGAGAAGAATTCCAAGTACGAGGAACTCAAGGACAAAGTAAGCAAGCTCAAGACTGATTTGGAAGAGGTCGTCGCCTCTCGTGAGGCCGGCGAGAAGGGTATGGACAATATTTCCACCCACCGCGAGTATGAGGCTTTGGACAAACAGATTACAGAGGCTACTGCCCGTGAGACTGAGTTGCGCAAAGAATTGCAGAAAGAGGAGAAAAACCTTGCCGAGCTTGATGAAATAATCAAGACGGATGAGTCTGTAATCAAGTCTCAGGAAAAAGATTTGAATGAAGCCGGCGCTTCTTTGGACAAGGAGACAAGCAAGCTGAAAAAGGAACTGGCTGCTCTCCAGAAAAAAGAAGACAACCTTGTGCCCAACATTGATCCTGAAATCAAATACAAATTTGAGCGTATCATTCAGCGTAATAATGAGGGTGTTGTTTATGTTAAGAACGGAGTTTGCGGCGGCTGCCATATGATTTTGCCGGCGCAGTTTGCAAACGAGGTCCGTGATGAGAAGCAGATTCTTTTCTGTCCTTATTGCAGCCGTATCCTGAGATGGCAGGAAGCAAAGGGAGACGAGCAGGATTTCTATATTATGAATGATGCCGGCTCGCTCTTGGACGAGGACGATTCTTTAAATTCTGATGAAAATGATGATGAGAATGGCGATGAGTCAACTTCTTACGATGATTCGGATTCAAGGGAAGACGGATTTGATGAAATCAATGAAGATGACGGAGATGATATTGACGATTCTGAGGAAGAATCTGAAGATTAAAATTATTGCAGAAGGAATATAACCGCGCCCGGTCTTAATGATGATATTTTGGCTGGGTGAGGTAAAGTCCGGGCTCCGCCGGAAAAAATGCCGGGTAATAACCGGGGGAAAAACGGCAGTTGTATTTTTGTGCATAACCCGTTTGTCCACAGATAGCGCAGCAGAAAATAAACCGCCTGTCTTTCGGCAGGTAAGGGTGAAAAGGCGGTGTAAGAGACCACCGGTTTGTGCGGTAACGCACGACGCATTGCAAGCCTCATTTGGAGCAAGGTCAAGAAGCGGCTGTTTTTCCGGAACGTATGCCGCGGGTAGACCGCTAAAGCCTTTGGGCGACTAAAGGTTCGGATAGATGGTTATTTCGGTCAGCAATGCTGGCCGAGCCAGAACCCGGCTTACTTTCCTTCTGCTTTTTTTGTAAAAATATGAGTGCAGATCGTTTGATTGTAAAAAGTAAGAGCCGCCTTGTTTCCGCGCTTATTGTGGTATGTGCAATAATAGCGCTTGTTTTTGCCGGCGGCTACGGTCTGCGGAAATACATCTTGAATAAAATACACAACAATCCTTCAATTACAATGCTGGCCGACAAGTGGGAACTTTATGACTATCAGGCCGTTTATGACACCAGTTCACTGCTGCTAGAAAAAAAGCCGTTCAACAACACTATCCTGACTTACCGCGGATACGCTTCTTTTTATCTGGCGGTATCATCAACAAAGCCTGCCGACGCTCAGGCCTATATCGATGAGGCTGTCCGCTGTCTGCGCCTTTCTCTGATTCACGCTAAAAAGAAAACTCTGCCGCAGATTCAGTATATGCTGGGAAAAACTTACTTTTACAAGAATTCTTTTTCTTCATATCATTATTATGCTGACTGTGCCGTAAAATATCTGACACTTGCAAAGGAAGGCGGCTATGAGGCGGCGGATATTCCGGAATATTTGGGATTAAGTTATGCGCAGCTGGGTATGACTATGGAAAGCATCGCCTCTTTTAGCGAGGCTCTTCTTGTCCGTGAGAGCGATACTCTGCTTTTGTCCATTGCCGAACAGTATTTTAAGGCGAAACAGTTTTCCGCCGCCAAGCAGTATCTCTTCCAGATTATTCAGCGGTCAGAAGATGACTCGCTTGTAATAAAAAGCCGCGCCCTGTTGGGAAAAACTCTTATCGAGGAAAAGGATTACAGCGGAGCGCAAAAAGAATTTGAGGCGATTCTTGCCAAGAATGACAATTCCGCGGAGGCCCATTACGGTCTCGGTCTTGTCTATGAGCAGCGGGGAGATCTTGTAAAGGCTCGTTCCGAATGGCGGAAATCAATAAGAATTCAAGTAAATTATGCTGACGCACTAGAAAAAATTCAACAATATAAGTAAAATAGAATCGGGAGGAAAAATGTTTTTTAACAATTTTGTAACTGACATAGGAATTGATTTGGGAACCTGCAACACACTCATTTATGTGCGTGGAAAGGGTATTGTGATAGATGAGCCTTCTGTGGTAGCCGTGGAAAAAGGAACGAACCAGGTGCGCGCCGTCGGTGCGGAAGCCAAGCGTATGCTGTGGAAGACCCCGAACAATATCATTGCGACTCGTCCTATTGCCGACGGTGTCATCGCCGACATTGATTCCTGCGAGAAAATGATTAAGTATTTTATTTCTAAAATCATTCCCAAGCACAGGTTCTTTACTTCCACTCGTATGAAGATTGGTATTCCTTCCTGCATTACAGAAGTTGAAAAACGCGCCGTAATTGAGGCCGCCCTGAAGGCCGGCGCCCGTGAAGTCGAGGTAATTCCTGAAAGTCTTGCCGCCGCTATCGGCGCCAAGATTCCTATTTACGAGCCGGCCGGACACATGGTATGCGACATAGGGGGCGGAACTGCGGAAATCTCCGTAATCTCTCTGGGCGGAATGGTTATCACTTCTTCCATCCGCGTCGGCGGAAACAAATTTGACGAGGCGATTGTAAAGCATATTCAGCAGAAATTTGGTCTTATCATAGGACAGCAGACTGCAGAGCGCCTTAAGATTGAAATTGGAAACGCTTCTTCCGACCGCAATATTGAGAAGATGGAAATCAAGGGGGCCGACGCCAACAACGGTCTTCCGCGCCGTCTTGAGATAGACTCTGTGGAAGTGCGAGAGGCTCTAAAAGAACCTGTTAACCGCATTGTTGAGGAAATCAAGACAACTCTCGGCCATACTCCGCCGGAACTTGCGGCGGATATTATCGAGCGCGGAATTGTCATGACGGGCGGCGGCTCTATGCTTAAAGGTCTGCCGAAACTTATTTCTAAGGAGACAAATGTTCCTGTAATTCTGGTTGAGAAGCCGCTTGAATGCGTTGCTCTCGGAGCCGGCGAGGCCTTTGAGCTCTTTAAGGATATGGCGACAGACCGTTCAATCTATGACAATCTGAATGTATAAGGCTTTAGCACTGTATGCAGAAAAAGCCTTTCTTTATCGCGCATTTTTCAGAATTTCTTCTCGCATTTCTGCTGGTTGTATCGGGTGTGATGATGTCTTTTTCCTCAGGCGGATTTATTCTCGATTTTAGGCAGATAGGGTTCAATGTCTTTTCTACCGTTGAGAACGGAATCTCTGTCGTGACTTCTTCCGTAAAGAATACTGTGAGCGCCGTTAAGGAACTTGCCGAGCTTCACAAGCGCTACGATATTCTGGTCGAGCGCTTGAAGGACTATGAATACATGCAGCGCACGAATACGGAAATCCGCAAGGAAAACGCCCGCCTGAAGGAGCAGCTTGACTTTACGAAAAGTCTTTCCGTAAAGAATTACGCGGCGAATATAATTTCGCGCGGGGCTGACAATCTTTATACGACGCTGGTTCTCAACAAGGGAAGCCGCAACGGTATCCGCAAGAATATGCCGGTAATTGCAATTCAGAACGGCAATGTCGGCATTGTCGGAAAAGTGATTACTGTAGGTTATACAACTTGTCAGGTAATGCCTGTCTTTGACTTTAACTGCACTATCAGCGCCAGAATCCAGAATACGCGGGATATAGGTCTCGTGGCTGGAAACGGTTCGGACACTTTTCCTCTGAAGATGAGCTATATTAAAAAGCGTGTTATTGATGAGCTGCATTTTGGCGATGTTGTTGTTACCTCAGGCGAAAATGAGAACTATCCGGCCGATATTCCGATCGGAACAATTTCGCACATTCAGGTTTTGGACTACGATACTTCCTTGGCAATTGAGCTTGCTCCGATTATTGACTTCTCGCGCCTTGAAACTGTTATTGTAGTTGACCAGGGGAATTTAAAATGATTAAATCCTATGTTTCAAGCTTTATTATTCTGATTGTCTTTGTTCTGATAGAAACCGCATTACTCTCAAACATTGCCTTTCTTCCGGCGATCCCGGATTTTATGCTTATATGCGTCCTGTATTTTTCTATCCGCAACGGAAAAATAGCGGGCGAGATTACAGGTTTTGTCTCCGGGCTTCTTCTTGATTTTTTGAGCGGAACTCCTTTCGGCCTCAACTGCCTTGTCCGGACTACAATCGGTTTTATTGCGGGCATTTTTCACCGCAGAATGAATTACGAAAGTTTTTTTGTAAACTTTGTGACAGGACTTTTCGCATCGCTTTTGAAGACTGCGATTATTTTTATAATCGCAGTCCTCTTCCCGAACTACATAAATTCTTATCATATTTTTTCTTCGGTGTTTGCGCTGGAGCTGGCAATGAACACTCTTCTGACACCCCTTGTATTCAAACTTTTACAGTCTTTTGACTCCTTTCTTGTTCCTCCGGCGAGAGGTATTGGCTGATGGCGCGCAACAAGTCGGTTGTCGTTTTTGTATTCTCTGTTCTGGTGGCCCTAGTATTCGGAATTTACACTCTGCGCCTCTTCTCGATGCAGGTTGTTCACGGAGAGAGTTACCGCACGCAGTCAAAGGTTGTCTCTACCCGCAACACTGTAATTACGGCTCAGCGCGGAGAAATATATGACCGCAACAACAATGCGGCGATGGTTATCAATACGGATTCTTTTGCGGTGGACGTAATTCCGGGAGAGATAAAGAGAGACGAGTATGACACTGTAATGGCAAAGCTGGCGGGATTCCTGCAAATCTCAAAAGATGAGATTGACTCTATGATTCCCAAGAATGTCAGGCGGTCTTTTAATAAAATTACTGTAAAGACGAATGTTCCGTTTAAGATTATTTCCAATATTGCGGAAAACCTGAATGACCTTCCCGGCGTAAGCTATGTCTCGAAACCTATGCGGAATTATATTGAGACAGGTTCCTTTTCTCATATTCTGGGATATGTCGGTGATATTACGCGTGAGGAATACTCTCTCATGTACAACCAGGGGTATACGAATACCAGTGTTGTAGGTAAAACCGGTATTGAGAGGCAGTATGACGCTCTTCTCCAGGGAAAAAACGGCGTGGAGCAGAGAACGGTTGATGTAAAGGGACAGATTCTTTCCGCCACTCCGACAATCATTCCGCCTAAGTCAGGTAAAAAACTTGTCCTCACAATTGATACGGAAATTCAGCGTCTTGCGGAAAAAGCGCTGGGAAAGCGTATAGGCGCTATGGTCGTTCTGAAACCGTCAACGGGTGAAGTTCTGGCTATGGTTTCCTATCCTTACTACGACTCAAACATCTTTAATACGGAAAACGCTTCTGAGGAATACTCAAAGCTTACGCAGGATTCCTTTAATCCTCTGCTGAACCGTGCCGTAAACGCCCAGTATCCGCCGGCCTCAACATTTAAAATTGTAATGAGCGCCGCCCTGCTGAATGAAAAGGCTTTTCCAAGCTATCAGAAAATTGAGTGCCGCGGAGAAGTTGAGTACGGCGGCCGTGTCTATCACTGCTGGGTTCTCAGACCAGGACACGGTTATGTTGACCTGAAGAACGCACTTGCCAAATCCTGCGATGTTTATTACTGGCAGGTGGGGCGTGAGAATCTTGGCGTTCAGAAAATCGCGAAATATGCCCGGCTTTTCGGTTACGGACAGAGCGCGCAGATTGATCTTCCAAGCCAGTCAAAGGGCTTTGTTCCGACTCCTGAATGGAAAGAGCGCCGCTACCACGAGAGATGGCTTGGCGGAGATACTATGGCCGTGTCAATCGGACAGGGGTATACGACCGCGACACCGCTTCAGGTTGCGGATGTTATGGCTATGGTTGCCAACAACGGAAAGATTTACAGGCCCCATCTTTTAAAGGAAGTCCGCGATCCTGTTACCGACGAGGTTATCCAGAATGTGGAGCCTGAGGTTCTTTTTTCTTCTGACATTGAACCCGCAATCTGGAAGGAAATACAGGATGACTTGCGTTTTACCGTTACCGACGGTTCCGCGAAGCACTCGCTCTTTAATAAGGTTGTAAAAATCGCCGCCAAAACCGGAACCGCCGAAGTTACCGGATACAAGGATTCTTGGCACTCATGGCTTTTGGCTTATGCTCCATGGGACGGTCCTGTGGAAGACCGAATTGTAATTGCGACAATTGTAGAAGCGGCGAACAAATATTCCTGGTGGGCACCTTACGCCACAAATATTACTATGCAGGGAATCTTCGCCCATCAGAATTACGAGGAGGCCGTCAATGCTCTTGGCTGGCAGTATCTTGTGAATATGACTAATCAGGCTTCGGGCGATGCGAGGGAATAAAAGGCATGAAAATAAAAATCTTGAGACTTATAGACTGGACTATGCTCTTATGTGTTTTAATTTTATCAGTTACAGGCATTTTCTTTATTTATTCCAGCGCTATAAACCAGCAGGGAATTCTCGTTACAAACGAATATGTCAAGCAGATAATCTGGGCAGGGCTTGGGCTTGTGCTTATGTTTGCCGCCGCTATTTATGACTACCGCGGTTATGAGCGCTATATCCGTTTTATTTTTTGCACCCTTATTATTCTCCTGATTCTTACGCGTCTTTTTGGAAAAACAATTAACGGCGCGAAGTCTTGGATTGGAATCGGCGATTTTGGAATTCAGCCTTCGGAATTCGGTAAGGTTGTATTCATTCTGTTTATGGGACGGTTTTTTCATCAGACTGAAGACTGGCCCGAGAGGAAGCGGTTTTTCTCTGCCCTTGGTGTCATGCTTCTTTCTATGGGGTTGATTCTTATTCAGCCTGACCTGGGAACTGCCTCTGTGTATATTCCGATTTTTTTCTTTATGTGCTTTGCCGCCGGAGTGCCGCTCCGTTATATTATGGCCTGTCTTTCCTTTGGAATGCTTACGGTTTTTCTGGCGATTCTTCCTGTATGGCAGGAACAGATTGCGCAGCACACCTATGCGGTCTTAAGTATCTTAACTGTAAAAAAAATGCGTGCGCTCTTTACTGCCGGATTCGGTGCCATCACCCTTATCGGTCTTTTTGGAAAACTCTTTTTCAGACACAATAAGTATTATTATTGGATTACTTATGTGAGCGCAATTATTTTCGGATCTCTTGTCTGTTCGTTGGGAGTAACAAAGGTCTTAAAACCTTATCAGATTCAGCGTCTTATTATTTTTCTGAATCCCTATGTGGACAGACAGGATTCCGGCTGGAATATCATTCAGTCCAAGACCGCAATCGGTGCCGGCGGTCTTTTGGGAAAAGGTTTTCTGCACGGCACGCAGAGCCACCTGCGTTTTTTACCGGAGCAGAGCACTGACTTTATTTTCAGCATTCTATCGGAGGAAGCCGGCTTTATCGGAGGACTTATAGTCTTTACCCTGTATTTTGTCTTGATGCTGAGAATGATTCTGATTATCCGCCGCACCACGAATCATTATGGCTATTACATTGCATCCGGTATTCTCGGAATGTTCTTTTTTCACTTTCTTGTAAATGTCGGAATGGTTATGGGTATTATGCCGATAACAGGTATTCCGCTTTTATTTCTTTCTTACGGCGGTTCATCAATGTGGACTGCCATGGTGTGCGTCGGTATTATGATGAGTATTAATTACCGGCACTTTGCGTTTATGAATCAGGAGTAAGTCATGCGCTTTGATTTTTTCTTCATTATGAATTCCGTGCTTCTTGGAGTAGGTCTTGCAATGGATGCTTTTTCTCTTTCCATTGTAAACGCAATCAGTGAAAACAATATGAGCCGTGCACGCCGCTCCGCGATTGCCGGTGTTTACGCTTTCTTCCAGTTTGCTATGCCTGTAATCGGCTGGATCTGTGTTCATACAATTGCAACTACTTTTGTTGCCTTTCAGAAATTCATTCCGTGGATAGCCCTGATTCTGCTTTTGTATATCGGAATAAAGATGATAGTTGAATCGATTGCTGACCTTAAGACCGGCAACACGGAGGACTTTTCAAATAAGAAAATTACTTTCGCCGTTCTGATGATGCAGGGAATTGCCACTTCGATCGATGCGCTTAGCGTCGGTTTTACAATTGCCGAGTACAATGCCGTTATGGCCTTGACAGCATCTTTTATTATTGCCGTTGTAACATTCATAATATGTATGACAGGGCTTTTGCTGGGAAAGGCGGCCGGCGAAAAACTTTCATGGAGAGCGCAAATCTTCGGCGGCTGTATTTTGATTTTCATTGGAATAGAAATATTCGTAAAGGGAATGTTTTTCTAAGTGTCTTTACACTTGAAAAAATAATGTCTTTATGACAGAATGGTTATATGCTAAAAAAAGTCAGGCATCTTGTTTTTTTTATTTTTTCTCTTTTTTTCCTGCGGAATGCTTTTTCTCAAGATGAGGGAATAAAACTTTTTGAGCAGAATAAACCTGCTGAAGCTATTGCATTTTTGGAGGCTGATATTGCCTCCGGAAAGTCCAGTCCGATTGAGTACAACTATTTGGGGCTTGCATATTTTCAAATCGGAAATTACGCAAAGTCTGTCGAGGCTTTTAAAAAGGGAACGGCCGCACCCGGCACTGACAAAAAAATGATTTACTTTAACATGGGAAATTCTTTTTTTGCTATGGGGAATTTTCAGGAGGCTTTGGACTCATACGCTATGGCAAGCGTGGCAGATCCCTCTTATGCCGCACCTGTTCTAAACAAGGCCAATACAGAGATAAAAACGGATAAACTGACCGATGCTGTCGCTGACTATAAACGTTATCTGCTTCTTATGCCGGACAGTCCGCAGAGGCCGCAGATTGAACAGATTATTGCGATGATTGAGACGGAACTTTCATCCCGTGAGGAGCGTGAGCGCCTTGCCGCGGAAGAGGCCGCCCGGCTCAAGGCGGAGGAAGATCGCATTGCCAGAGAAAAGGCCGAACGGGACCGCCTCGAATTTGAGCGCCGTATGGAAGAGGAACGCCTGGCTGCAGAGAAACGCGCACAGGAAGAGGAGCGCCGCAAAAAAATGCTTGAGGATGTCGCGAATTCTTTGCGGGACAGCAAGGATACGACAAATATTAGTGCGGATGCGGAAGATACATTGGAATACGATTATGATTCTGATATTGAGTAAAGAACTGATTATTATGGAAAGAGGATGATTATGGCTACTACAAGGAAAAAAAATTCAACTGAAAAAACGGCGGGTACCAAAGAGACTTCAAAAAAGACGGTTGAATCCGCTGCTAAAACGACTTCCGCAAGTAAGTCTGCTGTAAAAAAAAGTGTCTCAAAGCCGGCCGCAAAGGCAGTGGCAAAAACCTCAGCGGCAAAGATTGCGGACAAGACAGAAATGGCTGCCAAGGCTGAAAAACCGGCCGCGAAACGTACCGCGGTGAAAAGTCCAAAGCCGGCGGCAAAGACCTCAAAAACGGCGGCAGGTGAGTCCGCTGTAAAAACGACTGCGAAAACTTCAAGAGCGTCTTCTGCAAAAAACAGCGCAAAAATCGCGGAAGTGTATTCTGAAAAAACTCGTAGAAATGTTCTCCCTCCGAAAAATAAGGACACGGATGTTTTTTTTCACAAGGTTGAGTATATGAATCAGACTTCTGATGATCTTACTGTTTCAGACACGGAAAAGAATTTTGCGCCGGAGAATAATTCAGGTGATAAGAAAAAAAAGATAGTCCTTATAGTAATAGCCGTTCTCTTAATATTAGCCTTGATTTCTTTTTTAGGAATCCGTGTCCTTGGCGGCGGACGGGGAGAGGGGGCTGTCGATGCTAGGGCAAACACTCTTACCCTTGCTCAAAAGTATATTGACAAGGGGCAGTACGACAAGGCTATGGACTTGCTTAACGGTCTTTTGATTTCTAATCCCGGTGATGAGGAAGCCGACAGACTTTTGGATCAGGCAATTCAGCTTAAAAAAGAGAACTCCGGTACTTCCAGTACAAATGTGATAGTTCAAGCTCCCGACAGCCCGTACAACATAAACATAGACACTGATGAGATTACGAATGCCTTTAAGGAACAGAATGAAAAGCAGCAGCAGATGATTAACGAGCTGCTCGAACAGCAGAGGGCAAGTCAGAGCGCCCAGAACGAAGAAAAGGCTGCGGAACTGAAGGCCGCCGCCGAGCAGAAAAAAAAGGAAGAGTCCGAGCGCAAGGCAAAGGAAGAACTGTTGGCGCAAAAGAACAGGGCCATTAAAGATAAGATTGCGGGCATAAACGAAAAGATTCTTGCCGGAAAAGCAGACCTTAATACAGGAAACATTGACAGTGCCCTGAACAACTTTTCTCTTGCCGTAAACCAGCTTCCGCTTGAAGAGGGGGAACCGGAGTTCAGCGCGTCAAAATACAGTGAGGTGGCTTCCGCAATTTACGATGCCGCGCAAAATGAAAAGGATTTGGCCCGCAGAGAAAAATTAAAGGCGGCGGCAATCACTTATGTAAACAAATCTCTGTCTGTAAATCCGAACGATCCGGTTTCCCATTATATTCTCGGAATGAATTATATGGAAAGCGGGGATTTGTCAAAGGCTGCGAAAGAACTTTCTGACGCGGTAAAGAATGATCCTAACAATTATCTTTATTATTATAATTTGGGTCGTGCTCAGTACAGGCAGAAAAATTATACCGAGGCAAGAAATTCTTTTGCCTCCTCAGTTAAATACAATGATAGATTTGACTTGGGCTATTATAATCTCGGGCTTACATGCAGGCGCCTAAAACTTAACAAAGACGCTCTTTCTGCATTCAGAAGTGCCCATACTGTAAATCCCCAGAATTCAAAGGCGTATCTGGAGGAAGCCCGTATACTGAATACAGTTTACAAAGATTCGGATGGTGCGGTGGCCGCATACAATAATGTTATTTCTATTGACCCTGTAAATGTAAACGCACTCAATGAATGCGGTGCAGTTTACTCAAAACTCGGTCAGTATGCAAAGGCGGAAACTTATCACCGCAAGGCAATAGCACTCCTAAAGCCCGGCGAGCAGGACCCCGTAACCTATTACAATCTGGCGCTTGCCCTCTATAACCAGAACAAGTTGGCGGATGCCGAAAAATATGCGAAAATATCATATGACCAGAAGGACTCTCTAAGCAGCAGCAAGGACAAGGCTATGATTGTCTACAATTACGCTCTTATTGAAGACACCCTCGGCAACAAGGACAGTGCAATCACACTTTACAAGGAAGTCCTTCTTCTCGACCCTGACAATTCAAAGACAAAGAACAACTTGGGCAAAATGTTTATGGAAATGACGCCGCCGGATCCTGACACCGCTCTCACATTCTTTACAGACGCTTATAAGATTGACAAAACTTTTGAGCTGGAGAATAATTTGGGGAGCGCCTATCTTGCGAAAGAGGACTATGCAAATGCGATTACTCATTTTCAGAATGCGTTGAAGCAAAGCCCTAAGGATAATACAGTCCGCTTTAATCTGGCACAGGCGTATTCCGGAGCCGGACAGTTTGACAATGCAAAAACAACCTATCTTGATTTATTGAACGCAGACTCAAAGAACTGGGATTCATACATAGAAGTAGCAAAGGTATTCATTGCTCAGAAGGATACGGCAAACGCCGAGGCCTATCTAAAAATTCTTCAGCAGAAAAATCCGACTTACCGCAAGTCGGAGGTTGACAAGCTTCTGGCGCTTGCTGCCGTAAGTCCTGCCGCCGCTTCATCAAACGAGCGGTGATTTTTACCGCGCAATTTTATGTTCGCTTGACCAGCTCGAATAATTTTTCTCTAGTAATGACCGTCCAGCAGGGGCGGCCGTGCGGACAGTGGGGATCCGGAAGTTCAAATGCTTTTTTTGCCAGATCTTCCGCCGCGGCTTCGTCCAGAATGTAGCCGTCCTTTACCGCCGCCTTGCAGGCAGTCATTGCTGCTATTTTTCGAATTAGTTCTTTCGGTTCCACACGCTTTTCAAAAATAAGACGCTTGAGTTCGTCGGCGCTTCCTTTCCACATAGAATTATACTGGGTGAATTTCCACTTGCTGTCATGAGATTTTTCCGCGTCAAAACCGACCTTCCGGAGTTCAGGTAAAATAGATTCCATATAAGCATCGTCTTCCGCAGAGTCAAGTTCAAAGGTCTCAGGCACTAAAAGAGGCTGAACCTGTGAACCCTGTCCCGTCATGATTTTGTCAAAGAGATATCTCTCGTGGGCAGCATGCTGGTCAATTATATAAATTGAATTGTTTTTTTCTACGAGAATGAAAGTTCCGAGTGCCTTGCCTATATAGCGGAAGGACGGAGGCGGGGTTGACGGGTCAAAAGCTCTTCCGGCAAAGGTTGAGGGAGAAACTCCGCTGTCGGCAACTTCTTCCAGCGGCGCCCTTTCATTCAAATGAGAGACAAAAGAGCCTCCGTAAATAGATGATCTTCTGCCGTAGGTTCCAGGTGACTTAAGAGCGTTTTTGCAGCCGTAGTCATTTCCTGCGTTTATTTCGCTGCTGGCAAGAGAGACTCCGCCGGATTTTTTTTCAGTTTCAAATGTTGATGAGGCCGCGTCAACTAAATCCCTTATGCCATCGGCTGCGGTCCGCGCATAATTTGAATGCATTGCCTTCGTTGTCCATGCGTTGAAAAATTCTTTTAGTGTGGAGCTGACTCCATGGTGGAGACTCGCCATGTCTTTAAAGCGTGCCTCTTTTTTTGCAGGGTGAATGTTAAAATCCACAAGATCCGGTCTCATGGTTACAAAGAGAGCACTCACAGGATGCGTCCCGTTTGGAAAACATCCTTCCGCCCCGTATTCAATGGCCTGCATTAATGAGTATTCTTGTATGCGGCGGCCGTTTACGAAAATATAAATATCCTTACGATCGGGGCGCGCGACATTAGGGTCGCCGATGACAAGATTAAAGGACCATGATTTGTCGTCCGCCTTTCCCTTAATCTCATAAAAAAGTTCTGCGCTCTGCTGAATCTCCATTGCGGCGACAAAACGCTCTCTAAGGCTGCCGCATTGAATTAAGTCATTGCGAATAATTCCGTCCACTGTAAGACGAAAAGATATATCCGGTCTGGCCATTGCTT
This sequence comes from uncultured Treponema sp., assembly GCA_964346805.1. GTDB lineage: Bacteria > Spirochaetota > Spirochaetia > Treponematales > Treponemataceae > Treponema_D. Next base: position 117,700 of record CAYFWC010000004.1, read on the forward strand.
TTTCCAAAAAAGTTGACCGGCACATTTTTGTTTCGCTTGCAGGCCTCTTTAAAAACTGCCGGCGTGCCGGAAAATTCTCAAAGAGATTTTCGCTTGTAACAATTGTGCCGTCAATTTCTGAGGAGGGCTCAATCTCATGATCCCTGGTAATAGAGCAGTGCATCTTGCAGTCTCCGCTTTGTATTGTAAGGCGTGAAACGGCGGCAATTGACGCAAGCGCCTCTCCTCTAAAGCCAAGTGTCGAAAGATTTAGTAAATCTGTTTCAGTGGAAATCTTGCTTGTCGCGTGCGGGTGGGCGGCTATAAGCAAGTTTTCCCTGGACATTCCGCAGCCGTTATCCGCGACACGGATTTTGTCAATTCCACCGCCGGCAATCTCAACGTCTATCCGGTTTGCCCCTGAGTCTACGGCATTATCAAGCAGTTCACGGACAATAGCATTAGGTCTGTCTATTACTTCGCCTGCCGCAATTTTTCGCGCGGTCTCCGCATTCAAAATTTTTATCTGCCGCTCGGTTTTTGGATTCATTATTGGCGCAGTCCTTCTTTCGGAGCGCCGGCAGAGCCAGTCATTTCATTTGCCTGTGTAAAAAGATCCATTTCCGGTTCGTCCCCTGCGCTTGCGACAGGCTGGTTCATCAAAACCTGAATTTTTCCTTCTATGCGGTCAATTTCTTTTTCCATGCCCTTTGCGAGTTTGATTCCCTCTTCAAAAGAAGAAAGCGCATCCTCCAGTTTTACATTGGGGTCTTTTATCTTTCTGCTGATTTCTTCAAGTTTGTCCAGATTCTCTTCAAAGTTTTTCATAAATTCTCCCATAAAAAGTCTTGCAGGAAACCTCAGTTTCCGAAAAGACTTTTTAGCG
>CAYFWC010000005.1:0-3707 GCA_964346805.1 uncultured Treponema sp.
GTCTACGGTGATTTCGTCATAAAAAACATAGACCTGATTTAAGGGATTAAAACGCATATTTAGCTCCGCAAAGCTTCTTTATCCGCGCCTTTTATAAAAAACATAGACCTGATTTAAGGGATTAAAACGAAGTCCTCTTTTCCTAACTATATCCAACCCGTCGGAATAAAAAACATAGACCTGATTTAAGGGATTAAAACTGGAATGCGCGATTGGTACATGAGGAGAGTTCAGACCTGTCCAAAAAGATAATCGAACAATCAAAGCGAGCCGGTGTAAATATAATTATAGACGGTACATTGAGCAATCCTACAAAAGCGGTAAAACAATTTGAGGAATTTAAGAAAAAAGGATATACTACAAGTTGTGATTATATGTTTTTGCCTATGCAAGAATCGATGAAAAGAGCCTGCAATAGATTCAGAACTAAAAAGGGAGATTATTCAGGCAGATTTGTCCCGCTTAAAATTATGACAGGTATGACCAAAAATGAGAATTCTTTTGAGGCTGTTAAGAATATAGTTGACCGCTATTCTTTCAGAGATAATTTGAATGCAAAAGATGGTAAACCAAGATTGATTGTTGAAAATGGAAAATATTAAATTTATGCGCCTATAATAAATTGGAGGTTGTTATGAAAAAAGATGCAAAGAGTTATTTGGAATTAGAGTATGAGTTTGACGGCTGTGGAGATTATGACAAGCCAATTGTATATTCTGAACAGTCTAAAAATGAATTAAAGATAATTCTGGACAGAAAAAATAAAATCGATAGAATTCTGAACAGAAGAAATAAAATTGAGAAAAAATAATTACTTTAATAAAAAACATAGACCTGATTTAAGGGATTAAAACAAATCCCCTTGCCCCCTCGTATGCATTTCTGTATACTTCGGATTAAAAACATAGACCATAAATACCTGATGGGTGTCAATAGTTCACAATTACGGTCTTGAGAAAGTATGTCATTCGTAAGTGGTTTTCCCAAAACTTACAAAAGAAATTTTGGGAAATAAAATTTTCCGGTTCTGTGACGCCTTTCTATAATTCTACGACTTTTACTACGGCGTGAAGAATCTTTGTGTGGTTCTTATTGTAGATTCGTGAGAATTTAAAGGAATATGTTTTTTTCACAAGGGTGTTGTCCGTCTTTTTCCGGAAGTTAATGGAAAGCTTCTCAATCGGATTCAGACCCGTTGAGTCTATGTCCTTAAAGGTGGGGTCAAAAAGGCGGCCGAGATATGTCTGGAGGGCGATTGTCTGGTCGCGGTTAAGGATTCTTGCCATGAGAAGCAGAAAGTTGTATTTTTCAGGATTTGGGCATCCGAGAATCGAGGGAACCAGCGCGGAGTATTGCGAAGAAATATTCCACTCAAAGTCTATCATAAAGATTGGATAATCAACTTCTCTCATCAGAGAGCCGATGCTCTCTGATGTCAGCGCTGTTGATTCGAGTTTGTCCATTACATGATTATAAAGTCCGGAAATCTGTCCGATTTCGGTAAATGGTTCTACCGGCAGGCGAACAGAGAAGTCTCCCGTCTGTGCTTGTTTTTCCATTCTGTCATATAATTCAAAAATCTCGGTAGATGCGCCGTGCTCTGCGATATTCAGTCCCTTGTCCTCTTCCTCATCGGTTACACGCAGTCTTTTTATTTTATTCAGAATATAAAGGGAGGTGAATGATATGCCGAATGTCCAGATGCCGCATGCCACAACTCCGATAAGTTGTGCGAGAAACTGGCTTCCGAGTATGGGATTTGTTCCTAAAAGTTCAGGCTGTCCGAAAATTCCTGTCGCCAGAGTTCCCCAGATTCCTGCGCAAAGATGAACGGGAATTGCTCCGACTTAAGAAGGTCCAGAACTTTGCAGGCGATGAGCATTACAATTCCACCTACCGCACCGATAATTGCGGCGGCTCCGGGTGTTACGCAGTGGCAGTTTGCGGTAATCGCAACAAGGCCTGCCAAAGTTCCGTTTATTACAAAATTCACATTCGGGAGTTTTGTAAAAAGCCAGCCGACGGCAAGAGATGCGAGCATTCCTGTCGCAGCTCCTATGCTGGTGTTTACAAGAATCTGGGGGACTATGTCGTTGAAGGCGAGTGTTGAGCCGCCGTTAAAGCCGAGCCAGCCGAACCAAAGAATGAATACACCGGCAACAGCCATAGGAATGTCGCAGCCCTGTATTTCGCGCGGCTTTCCCTTTTCGGGAAACCGACCTTTTCTCGCGCCGAGAATTATTATTCCGGCAAGACCAACATATCCTCCGACAGAGTGAACGACGGTTGAGCCTGCAAAGTCGACGAAACCGATTTTATAGAGCCAGCCCTGTCCGTCAGAAACAAAGCCGGGCTGGATTCCGCCCCAGGCCCAGTGACCGAAAACCGGATAGATAACGGCGGAGATTAGAATTGTTTCAAAGATATAGGACGAGTATCGCATTCTTTCCGCAACTGCGCCTGAAACAATCGTCGCGCTGGTCGAGCAGAACATTGCCTGGAAGAATAGAAAGGCCGCAAACTTAAATTCAATGTTGCTGATTCCGCCGGGAACAAAAAGTCCGTGTCCGAGAATTCCATTGTGTGAGGCGCCGAACATAAATGAAAAGCCTATAAGCCAGTAAATAAAGAGTGAGATGCTGATATCCGTTAAATTTTTTATGGCAACGTTGATACTGTTTTTTTCTCTTGTAAGTCCAGACTCAACCATCTGAAACCCGGGCTGCATAAAAAATACCAGCGCTCCCGAAACGGCAACCCACAATACATCAATAATAGTTTCCATTTTATATCCTCCGTCTCACTGAATGATTTTATTTAAAACAAAAAAAGACGCCGCACAAAATGTACGGCGTCTTTGCGTTTTAACACTATAGGAATAATACCGGAAAGAGTGTTCCGTGTCAACAGGCACCGGAATTTTTCGGAATATGTAAAATTATCTCTGCTTGTATTATATAAATCCTTTGCGCTTAAAATATCATCTATTATATCTTCCGGATTTTCATTATTTTCTGTCGCAATCTCAAAAGAATCGCTAAAGCGATTTTTTTGAGATTGATATAATTCTATTCAACCTTACGCAAAATAGTTCTGCTAACCCCAAATTTTTTCGAAATAAAATTTTCACTCAATCCCCAACTTCTCATTATTTTTACATAAGGTTCATAACCGTCAAGCAGTCTGTGTACTCTCTGCCCTTTTTTACGCCCTAACTTTTTTCCGGCTGCTTTTCTTGCCGCCAAGGCTTCTTTCGTCCTTTGGCTGATTAGATTTCTTTCAATCTCCGCAGAGAGGCCAAAAGCAAAGGCAAGAACTTTCGACTGTATATCATCTCCGAGACGGTATCCCTCCTTTACAGTCCAGACCCGTGCGCCTTTTTCCATAAGAAGATTTAGAATTGACATAATCATAAAAAGACTGCGTCCAAGCCGGGATAGCTCTGAACAAATTATCAGATCACTTTTTTCCGCATTTTTTAGCAAAGAACCGAGCAGCCGGTTTTCCGGACTTTTTGTGCCACTGACAGTTTCTTCAATCCACTTGTCAATCTTCAAATTGTTGCATAATGCAAATTCACTGATTTCAAATTTTTGATTCTGAACTGTCTGGCGGTCGGTTGAAACTCGAATATATCCGTAAGTCATAAATAAAAGATAAGAAAATTTAATTCAAAAGACAAATTTTTTCTCGCCGGCTCCTAAACA
>CAYFWC010000005.1:3807-90524 GCA_964346805.1 uncultured Treponema sp.
TATATAGATATAATTTGGGGAGATAACGCTTTCGGGAACTCTTATGGAACTTTCAAATAGTAAACTTTTTAAACAGATAATAACTCCTATACGATTCGGCATAGATGTCGGCTCTACCACAGTAAAGGTTGCGGCTCTTGGCCAGAATGACGAGTTGCTTTACAGCGCCTACGAGCGTCATCGTGCTGATATTCGTTCCACTATTATTACTGTTGTAAACAAGGCGCTTGACTCCCTTGAAGAACAGCTCCCGGAAGGGGCGGCCCAGACTCTGTCTGTAAAGGTAACTGGTTCAGGCGGTCTGGCCGTTTCCCAGTGGCTGAATGTGCCGTTTATTCAGGAAGTGATTGCCGCGACAACCGCGGTAAGAAAAATTATTCCTCAGACTGATGTTGTAATCGAACTTGGCGGTGAGGACGCAAAGATTACTTATTTCCGCGGCGGCGTGGAGCAACGTATGAACGGAACTTGCGCCGGCGGAACGGGCGCTTTCATTGACCAGATGGCGGCTCTTTTGGAGACTGACGCTGACGGTCTTAACAAGATGGCGGCCGGCGCTTCAACAATTTATCCGATTGCAGCCCGATGCGGCGTTTTTGCAAAGACAGATGTTCAGCCCCTCATCAACGAGGGCGCACGCCGTGAGGATATTGCGGCTTCCATTTATCAGGCTGTTGTAACGCAGACTATTTCCGGTCTCGCCTGCGGAAAACCCATCCGCGGTAATGTGGCTTTTTTGGGCGGTCCTCTGCACTTTATGGACCAGCTCCGTCTCCGCTTTATTGAAACTTTAAAACTTAAGGACGAGGAAATTATCGTTCCTGAAAACTCCCAGCTTTTTGTGGCTCAGGGAGCGGCTTATTCCGCCGAGCGGAAATTTGTCTGCGGACCGGAAGACGCTAAAGTTCCTTTCCCTACAATCCAGGCTTTCCGTGATTCTTTAAAGAATCTGGTCGGCGCGGAACTGCATGAGGTCCAGCGTCTTGAGCCTCTTTTTAGAGATGAGGCGGAGCTTAATGAATTTCATGAGCGCCACTTAAATGAAAAGGCTTTGAGGGGCGACTTGGATTCAACAAAAGGGCCTGTGTTCCTCGGACTTGATTCAGGCTCTACAACGACAAAGGCTGTCCTCACCGATATTGACGGACGCATTCTGTGGAACTTCTACACGGCAAATGCGGGCAACCCTGTCGAGATTGCGGTTAAGACTTTAAAGGATCTTTATAAGCGTCTTCCAAAAGATGTTTACATTGCCCGCGCTGTCTCAACCGGTTACGGTGAGGCTTTGTTCCAGGCGGCTCTCGGTGTTGATGCCGGAGAGGTTGAGACGATTACCCACTTCCGAGCGGCTGACTTTTTTGTTCCCGGAGTTGAATTCCTTCTGGACATAGGCGGCCAGGATATGAAATGTCTCCGTATGAAGGACGGTGCGATTGTTTCGATTCAGCTTAATGAAGCCTGTTCTTCGGGCTGCGGCTCTTTCCTTGATAACTTTGCCCATACTATGGGTATGGATGTAAAAGAATTCAGTCAGAAGGCTCTGCTTGCAACGCAGCCTGTGGATTTGGGAAGCCGCTGTACTGTATTCATGAACAGCCGTGTAAAGCAGGCCCAGAAGGAGGGTGCTACCGTCGCCGATATTTCGGCCGGCCTCTCGTATTCAGTAATTAAGAACGCCTTGTTCAAGGTAATAAAACTCCGCCGGGCTTCTGAGATTGGAACTAAGGTTGTGGTTCAGGGAGGCACATTCAACAATGATGCCGTTCTCCGCGCCTTTGAGAAAATCTCCGGCGTAAATGTATTCCGTCCGGATGTCGCGGGTCTTATGGGTGCCTATGGTTCAGCCCTGATTGCCTGTGACCAGTGGCGTGACTTAATGGCTCCGAAGCCGGGCGAGCCCGAGGGCACTGTGCACGATGTGCGCACAACTCTGGCAACTCCGGATGAACTCGACAGTTTCCATGTTGACTTGGAACTCCGCCGTTGCGGCAAGTGTCAGAACAACTGTCTTCTTACTATCAATACATTCACTACTAAGGATAAGAATGGAAATCCTGACGCCCGCACCTTTATTACGGGCAACCGCTGCGAGCGTGGCGCTGAGCTTGGCGAAAAAGTCAAGGTAATTGACGCGAGCAATAAGGCAAACACCGGTGTCGATGACGGCGGAGCGGAGTCAATTCCAAACCTCTTTGACTGGAAATACAAGCGGGTCTTTGACTACACGCCGCTGAAAATGGAGGACGCTCCGTTCGGCGAGGTGGGGATTCCGCGCGTCCTTAATATGTACGAGAATTATCCGCTCTGGTTCACCTTCTTTACAAAACTTGGATTCCGTGTGCGCCTTAGCCCGCGCTCAACCCGTTCAGTCTACGAGAGAGGGCTTGAGTCTATTCCGTCTGAGTCGGTATGCTACCCGGGAAAAATTTCTCACGGTCATGTTGAGTCTCTTTTAAAGGCCGGAGTGAGATTCATTTTCTATCCCTGCGCGCCCTACGAAAGGCAGGAGGACTCAGGCGCCGGAAACCACTATAACTGTCCGATTGTAACAAGTTATCCGGAGGTTCTCCGCAACAACATCGATTCTTTGAGACAGGATTCTTCAATCCTGTATATGGATCCCTTCCTTCCTATCTACGACAAGGACCGTCTGGGCTACCGTCTCTTTGAGGAACTTCATCCGCACTTTAATAAGATTACCTTTGACATGGTAATGCGCGCGATTGATGACGCCTGGGCAGAGCAGGAAAAATTCAGAAAGGAAATTCAGCAGAAGGGCGAGGAGGCTCTTGAAGAGATAATCACGACAGGCGTTCATGGAATTGTCTTGTCAGGCAGACCCTATCACCTTGACCCGGAAATCAATCACGGTATCCCGGAGATGATTCACGGCCTCGGACTTGCGGTTTTTACAGAAGACTCGGTCGCACAATTGGGACATATTGAACGGCCTTTGCGTGTAATTGACCAGTGGGTTTACCACAACCGTTTGTATCGGGCCGCCAATTTCGTTTCGGAAATGCCTAATCTGGAATTGGTTCAGCTTACTTCGTTCGGTTGCGGGCTTGACGCCGTTACCGCCGACCAGGTTGACGAAATCTTAAAGAGCAAGGGGCGAATGTATACCCTCATAAAGATTGACGAGGGCAGTAATCTTGGCGCAGTCCGAATCCGTATCCGTTCTCTGATTGCAGCCGTGAAGGCGCACGAGAGAAACCATACGCATTCGCAGGTTAAGTCGGCGGCTTATCACAGACAGGTCTTTACAAAAGAAATGCGCTGTGAGCATACCATTATCGCTCCGCAGATGTCGCCCATTCACTTTAAGATTATTCAGAGGGCCTTTAACTGTTCGGGCTATAAATTTGAGGTTCTTGACGCGGTGGACCCGAAGGCTGTTGAGACAGGATTGAAGTATGTAAACAACGATGCCTGCTATCCTTCGATTCTGGTTGCGGGGCAGATGATTGCCGCCCTCGAGTCCGGCAAGTATGACCTGGACCATACTTCACTCATAATAAGCCAGACGGGCGGCGGCTGCCGTGCCACAAACTATATTGGCTTTATACGCCGTGCTCTTAACGATGCGGGCTGGGGAAACATTCCCGTAATTTCTTTGAGCGCCCAGGGCTTTGAGAAGAATCCGGGCTTTAAGATTACGCTTCCGCTCTTGCACCGCTGCCTGATGTCGATTATGATAGGAGACCTCCTGATGCGTGTTCTTTATCGCACGCGGCCATATGAAAAGGTTCCGGGTTCTGCTAACGCTCTCTACGAAAAATGGAGCGCAAGGGCGGAACAGCAGATAAAATCGCTTTCGATTCACGGCTATCATAAACTTTTAAAGAATATCGTAAGGGAATTTGACAGTCTGCCGCTGCTTCCGGTAAAGAAGCCGCGCGTGGGTGTCGTAGGAGAAATTCTCGTTAAGTTCCATCCGACTGCCAACAACAATATTGTCGAGACAATCGAGCGTGAGGGCGCAGAGTGTGTAATGCCGGACTTGGCGGACTTCTTCTTCTACTCATTCAGTACGGGAATCTTCCGCCACGAAAAACTGGCCTTCCCCAAAAAGACTGAGCGCAACGCAAAACTTTTTGTATGGTTTATGGAACTTTACCGCAAGGATATGAAGAGGTATCTCAAGAACAGTCACCGCTTTGACGCTCCCGCCTCAATCTATTCCCTGATGAAGGGCGTAAACGATATTGTTCAGCTTGGAAACATTACCGGTGAAGGCTGGTTCCTTACTGCGGAAATGGTGGAACTCATTCATTCCGGCGTGCCCAGCATTGCCTGTGTACAGCCTTTTGCCTGTCTGCCGAACCATGTTACGGGAAAGGGAATGATTAAGGAACTCCGCCGCCGCTATCCGGGAACAAATATTTCCGCCATTGACTATGACCCGGGGTCTAGCGAAGTCAATCAGTTGAACAGGTTGAAGCTGCTCTTGTCAAACGCTCCGGCCGGAAAACACCCGGACGAGACTCCCGAAGGGAAAATCCGGACGCCGTCTGGTGAGGTTGACGCGCAGGTTCATTTGGCAGAAGGCGCGATTTTGCATGATCCTGAACCGATTTCGGAGGCGGATGTTCCGCCTGTATTGGATAAGTAAGAGACGCTGATGGATAATAAGGTGGGTATGACCTTTGCTTTGAGACATAGTGTTTTTCTCTTTGTTCTGCTTCTGCTGGGCGAAATTTTCTCTCCATATATATTTGCCGAGAACAATTCTTTTGGAATTCCTGACTCGGCGGAGATACGCGCGCAGATTTCCCGCGACTGGTTTGAGGCTCCGCTTGATGTCATTAGAAATTATAATGCCGAAATCCGCAAAAACCAGATAGGCGTTCAGTTTCAGGTGCGCCTTGAGGAGCAGCGGGACGAGTTCATTGTGGTTGTGGCTCCCAAGTCGCAGACAAAGATTGATGTCTACGATAATTCCGGAATGTACGAGTCTGTTGAGGACACTTACAATATGGATTCGGCCGGAGCATGGATTCTCGTGAGAAACAAGGAGTCCGGCGCGCCTGTTCTTGCACGCTACTATTTTGCGAAGGATTCCGGTGTTTTTGTGCAGTTCAGGCCCGACAAGGACGGAATTTCTTCTTTTGCCGATCTGATTATCATGGACAACTATGCGTCAAGGTCCGTTCCCCTTGGAGTGCCTTTTAAAAAATTCTATACGGCTTCATTTGCGGAAATTCAGGAACTTACAAAGAAGACGCTTCCGTGGAATTATGTAAAGTCACATAATGATTTTTATGATGATACGCTTGTGATGATTCAGACTGTCCGCAAAAATCTGGACGATTTTGCCTATGCCGACGATGCGGCTTATGATGAAGAGGGCAAGCCTGTTATGATTCACAACGGACAGCCCAGACTGATTTCTGACAGCGTGAAGAATAAAATTTCGGTCTCATCAAACGGTTTTACAAAATGGATTTGCGATGGAATTGTCGAGCCGCTTGCCGGAAGTTATCTGCGCTTAAAGCCTCTGGTTCAGGAAACCGTGATTCTCTCTCCTACAGGAAGTCAGGGAGTTGCGGCGGCCCGTTACAATACAAATCTCAGTCTTGACTGGACCCGTAACCTTGCTGCGGCTGTTCTGAGTGTCAGCGAGCGGAGAACAATTTTATACAGGGATTCCGGCGTTGATGTAATGATTGAGCCTTTTGCCGCCTCTCTGACGGACAAGGGAATGAAGAATACCGCCGGGTATATAAAAAACAGCGGATACCAGATTCGATACATAAAGCCGCTTTTGTATGTGCTCGCAACTACATCGCCGCAATATTTTTATCTGGCTGCAATCAGACAGACTGATTTTTCAAAGTCGCCGGAAGTAAAGGTATTTAATGATTCTGCCGTTATTTTTCCTTATTTTGATAAGGAGGGAAAGTTCAGGGCGGTTGTCTTTTATGACGGCCATGAATATTCATTACAGCAATTTTGTGATTCCTTTGCAACACAAAAAACAGCTGAGTCTTTTTTACATTTGGTTCGCATAAAAGCAACCTCAAAATTCTACCCGCTGGAGATTCGCAAATGATAGACGGAATAAAGGTAATTGCATTTGATATTGACGGAACTTTGTATCCGGAATACCGCCTTAATTGCAGAATAATCTGGCATTTTCTGTCTCACGGAAGAATATTTCTTCATTTTGGACTGGTTAGAAAACAGATGAGGCGGGTTGCGCCGCTTCCCGATTTTTTTCATTATCAGGCAATTTTGATGAGCGAGCGTCTCCGGTGTACAACGCCGGAGGCGAAGAAAATTCTAGATGATACTGCCTACAAAGGGCTCGCAAAATATTTTGACAGCATAAAACCGTTTAAATATGTAAAGGAGACTTTTATAAAATTAAAGGCTGCCGGCTACAGGATTGCGTTGCTCTCTGATTTTCCTCCTGAACAAAAGGGTGAACTTTGGGGGCTGAAGCCTTACTGTGAGAAAGTTTTTTCCACAGAAAAAATCGGAGCGTTAAAGCCTTCAAAATATCCCTTTGGAATTATGTCAATGGAACTCGGTGTCAAGCCGGAGGAGATTCTTTATGTCGGAAATAATGCAAAATATGACATTATTGGCGGCAAAAAGGCCGGTATGAGGACCGCTTATCTTGAGCCTCTCTGGCGCAGTCTGTTCGGCTGCCATTTAAAGGAAGCGGATATTTCATTCAGAAATTATCGACAGTTTCAGAAACTTGTGTTAGAATAGTTATTATATATAGAAAGAAAAGTATTTCGGGTGGGGAAATATGGAAATAGTTTTAATTCTTATCTCAGTTATCATATCAACAGGAATTGCCTTTGCCTTGCGTTTTGCTGATCGTGATGGAAATTCAATGGACAAGGTGAAGCGTTATGCGGATAAACGCGAGGCTGAACTTGAAAAATTTATCGGCGAGAGGTACCAGTCTCTGCGTACCGCCGCAGCGGATTTGGAGACAAACCGTGTTGCCGCCGTCGCGACTGTAAAGCGCCTTAATGCCGAGATGGAGAATTACCAGAAGATTATTGTAAGCGTTCAAAAGGATAAGACTGCCGCGGAGGCGATTGAGCAGAAGGTTGCCCAGTTTGGTAAGGCTATCGGTGAACTCAATGAAATGACCTCCGCTGTTGAAGAAAACCTTAAGCGTGTTAAGAATGAGGGTCTTGTTGTGGACAAGGTTAATCTCCGCATTAAGGAAAACGCTGCCAACATTGATAAGATTGCAAAACGCATTCCCGCCGTAATTAGCGATTTTGAGAAACTCAATGCAGACCAGCTCCGTATGGTCGGAGCCGATATTCTAAAAAAGGTTGATGACCGTATTGCTGATGTCAAGTTGCGCGCGGAAAAACTTGAGGCTACGACAACGAATGCCCTTAAGCAGAATGAGGATGTTCTTAAAAACATCAACTCTTCCGTTGACGGAATCTATTCCGCCGCCGCTGCCAAAGTTAAAAAGCTTGAGGACGAGGCATTTGAGAATCTTAACGCGGAGGCTGCAAAGCGCGCCGAAAGTTACAAGGCTCAGGTTCGCACGACCGGCCAGCAGATGATAAATGAATTTAGCGCCGACTTAAAAGATCAGTTGACGGAAATCCGTTCCGAAACGGACAAGAATATTGAAGAGATAAGGAGCGCCACAGACAAGTCTATTTCGGAGGTAAGGACTTCCACCGATAAGTCCATCGCAGGCATAAGAACCTCAATTACCTCTTATGTTGCTGAATTGCGTGACTCGACAAATAAATCGCTCGGCGACATAAAGACAAATGTAAACGCCACACTTGCCGAGACTCGTAAGACGGCCGCTGACCTTGCGAAAGAAAGCACCGGAAACGGAAAGTCGCTTGAAAAAATCCGCGAACACTTGCAGACCCAGGTTCTGGAACTTCAGACTAAATATGACGGAATGTATGAAGCTCTTACGCAGAAGATTCAGGAAAAAGAAAAGGCTGCCTTTGAAAAGTATACGGAAGCCGCAAAGGCGCATATCGAAACCTGCAAGAATTCTGTTAATGAAAAGGTTGAGACCTACAGGACCGGTATTACGGAAAAAGTTTCCGGTATGCAGGAGACGATAAAGAAGATTGTCGCCGACCTCAAAGAGCATACGGTTACCGCTTCAAAAGACGCAAAGGCGGAAATTGCCGACCTCAAAACTGCAACCACCGCCGCCATTGAGGAGGCAAAGAACAGCCGTAAGAGTGTTGAGGAATTTAATAATGCCGTCAGCGGAAAACTCGCTGAGATTTCCAAGAAACTGAATGATGCGGTTAAGAAGGCTGTCGCCGCCTACGATGAGCGCCAGATTAATGCGATGAGCGCTTTGGACAGCGATTTGGAAAAATATAAGAAAGATATGCTCTACAGGTTCTCACGGCTTGAGACGAGCGGCGGCGATGTTGACGGCCTTGAAAAGACACTGCGAAAGTCAATGTCAGAAACCCAGAAACGGGTTCTTGATGACTTTAAGGCTTTTAGTGATGTACAGAAAAAACAGCAGTCTGAATTTGAGGCGCAGATTAAGACGGATTCCGGAAAACTTGCGACACAGATTTCTGAAATTGAAAACGCAATGGATGAGCTGCGCAAAGATGCTGTCAGCAAGACTTCGGAAAAACTCAGTTCCTTTGAGAATACTTTTGACATTGATCTTAAGAAGCGCGGAGACGCGATTGATGAGAAACTCAACAGTTGGAAACTTGGCTTTGACGACAAGATTTCTGGTTTTGAGAACAGCTATGAGAACGACCGCATCGCCATTGAAAAAAAATATAATGACGCAATAAAGGATCGCCTTGCCATTGTTGAGAAAAAATCTGACGAGCAGATTAAAAAGACAGCCGCACTCATTCAGGCCAACCAGACCCAGTTAAAGGAACAGATTGCGGAAGTGCGCGAAAGTATGAAAGATTTTTCAAAGTCATATAAGATGGAGATACAGGAGTCAATCTCTGCAAGTGATGCCGCTCTTAAAGAGCAGACAGAAAAATATTCGGAGGAAATCTCATCGCGTCTGTCCGTTCTGCAGGATACACTTACCGCCGATCTTGAGAAATTCAAGAAGGACTGCGATACCCAGCAGCGTGTAAGTGTTGCCACAATTGACACGGCACTTGCGGACTTTAATACCTGGAAGGAAAAATTTGACCGGCAGCTTGCGGACTCAAACAAAATCTTCAGTGATGAGCTTGCCGACTTTAAGGAGTCTTCTTCTGCCAAGACGCAAAATGCAAAGAGTCTGATAAATGATTCCATCGATGAGTTTAGAAATGACGCCCTTACACGACAGCAGGAAATTATTTCTTCTATCAATGACTTTAGGGACAGCGTTGAGGAACGGCATAAGGAAATTGAGGAGTCTGTTGAGGCTTTGGACAGTCAGACCACAAGTTCTCTCGATGAATTTAAGGAAAAAGCGGATTCTATCGTTGGCGAACTTCAGGATATGTATGAAAAGATGCTTGAGTCAACGGAAGAGCGTGTGCGCAATCAGAATGACAGCGCGGAAAAGAAAATCAAGCTTCTTAATGAACAGCTTGAAAAAGCCGGCAACGATGATCGTAAGCGCCACTCCGAACTTATTCTGCAGATGCAGAATGATTCAAACGATTTGCAGGCGGCAATCAGTGATTTGCAAAAGGAATTGAACGCTGTAAGTATGCAGATGAAGGAATACGACAAGGCTGAGAATATGAAGAAACAGCTTGATATAAAAATCTCAGAGATTGCCGGAAGTTTTGACCGCCTTAAAGACTTCCAGAAAACGGCTGACGATTATAACAAGCAGTATGACAAGCTTCTGGCTCTTGATGAAGATGCCGCTGACCGTCTTGATGCTTTTAAGGCTGGTAAGACCCAGATTGATGAATTGGAACATAATTACAACAAACTTGTCGCTCTGGCCGGAACTATGGATCAGAAAATAAGAAGTCTGCAGGACACTAATGATGACTTGCAGTCGCTTGAGGTAAAAGTACGGCAGTTCCAGGAGAGTCTGACAAATCTTGGCGTCAAGTATGACCGCATTGATAAAAAGAGCGAGACGATTGAGCAGGTTGCCGGCGATGTTGACGAGGCTTTTGAAAATCTAAAGGATTTGGAAAAAAGACTTGAAAACTGCAATCGCCAGGTTATGTCATTGCCTGAAGAAATTAAAGATGCTCAGGATAATGTTGACAGACTTTTGGAAAATACAAAGCGCATTGACACTGCAATGGACAAACTTGACTCTCTGCAGGAGATTCTTGATGAGACGGAAGACCGTATTGAGAATGTTACAAAGGCCCGTGAGGGAATTGTCAACAGCGAGGCGCGTCTTACAAAATTCTCAAAGGATATTGATACTAAACTCAATACTCTGCATGAGATTTCTGCCGGTGAAACAAAAAAGCGGACTTCCTCAAAGTCTTCGATTACGCCGCGTAAGCGTGAGAGCGTTAAAACCCTTAAAGCCCAGGGCTGGCGTGTTGAGGAAATCGCTGATAAGCTAAAACTTACGGAATCGGAAGTTCAGTTGATTCTGGACTTACCTGACTAAAAGGCATACGGCTTCAGTTTCTACGACCTGACCTAAACCGACGGGACCTATGTGCTCGCCGGTTTTTGCTTTTACAAAGACCGCCTCTTTTTTAACGCCCAGAATATCTGCTATTGATGCCCGGACGCTTTCCCTGAACGGAAGGAATTTCGGAGACTGCAATTGAATCACGCAGTCCAAATTTCCGAGCGACCAGCCCGATTTTCTTACATCTGCCCAGACATTTTTTAGAAGCTGTGCCGAGTCGGCGTCCTTCCATTTTTTTTCTGCGGGCGGAAAATAACTTCCTATGTCGCCAAGACCGGCGGCTCCGAGAAGTGCGTCTGTAATTGCGTGGAGCAGGGCGTCGCCGTCAGAATGGCCGTCCTCACCCTTGTCGTAGGGGAGAACCACGCCGCCCAGAATAAGTTTGCGGCCTTGAACAAGACGGTGGAGGTCTGTTCCTAATCCTATGCGGAAGTTAGGCGACGCCTCCATGCCTTTTTGTCCCGAATTTTTTTCTTGCATTGAAGTGTTTTCTATGTCCTTTGGGTATGTGATTTTGATATTGCCGGACTCGCCTTCTATGACACGGGTTTTTGCCGGAGAATATTTGTCCCAGATTTCCGTATCGTCAGTGTAAGAGCCGCCGTCTTTAGCCGCCATCTTGTGATACTGTAAAATTTCGGGGAACTTAAAGCCCTGCGGTGTCTGGACTGCGGCAAGGTTTTTCCGTAATAGATGGCGGCAGATGTTTCCATCCGCACCAACTTCTTTTTGTGTTTCTACGGGTTGAAGTGCCGGAACCGCAGCCCCGTATCTCTTTACGGCGGAGAGTGTTTTTTTTACAAGCGCGCCTGTTAAAAAGGGGCGGGCTCCGTCATGGATTAAGACGGCCTTTTCTTCTTTGATATTTTTCAGGGCGTTCAGGACGGATTCCTGTCTTGAGTCTCCGCCGGCAACAAATTTTACGGAAAGTTCTTTTGTCAGTTCCTTAATGTCAGAGCCGGCATAAAAAGAATTCTTTACAGAGATTCTGGATTTTGTGTCCAAAGCCTTGTTGCCGGTGTATGTGTAAGTGATTATGATTTTTGAGAACAGGCCCGTTTTTAAAAAAACAGATGCGGCCTCGGATAAAACCGTGCCGCCTTTGAGAGGGATACATTCTTTTTTGCCGGCACTTCCCATCCGTGTGGAAGAGCCGCCGGCGAGTAATACAAGCGCCGCTTTTGCAGCGCCTGTATCATTTTTCGTTGTCGAAGTCGTCTTCCTCGTCGTCAAAGTCTTCTTCCTCGGCCCGGCTTTCGAGAGATTCTTCTGTATCATCGTCGTCTTCCTCGTCATCATCGTCATCCGAGCGGTCTTTGTCGTCATCGTCATTCATATCAAATACATCATCGTCATCATCATCCTGTATGATCTGATGCTTGATTTTTGGAGTTGCTCCCGGCGGGTCGAGTTTTACATGAATCATTGACTCAATTTCCTTGTCGTCTTTTTCAAGGGCGATAGAAATCTCATCAATTAAAAGCCGGCGGGCACTGTCATATAATTTTCGCTCCTGAATAGGAAGTTCCTTTACTTTTCTTCTGTTGTATAGGCAACGGACAATTTTTGCAATGTCAGCAATTGTTCCTTTTTTGAGCAGCTCAAGGTTCATCTGATAGCGGAGTTTCCAGTCAGATGTAATCGGCTCAAATTCTTCGCTTAAAAGATTAAGGGCCTTTTTCGCCTCCTTGGCGTCAACAATAGGACGTATTCCCAGATCCTTGGCGTGGTCAACAGGAACCATTACAACCATATCTGAAACTTCTAGATAAATTTTATAATAAAGGGTTTTCGTTTCGTTAAATTCTTTTTCAAAAATTTCTGTAATTATACCCACACCCTGACTTGGGTATACAATCTGCTGCTTGACCTTAAATTCAGTCTTTTTTCTGCTTGCCATATCTGAATATTGTAGCATATTTTGTGAAAAAAAGCAATAAAAAAAATCTTTTTGAGTGGTCAAAAAATCAATTATATGTTATAATTAAATTGACACTTTCGGAGTACAGGACAGATGAAATTCAGGAATTACATATTTATTTGTAACGAACGAACTCTATTTAAAGATAATGACGAAAGCGTAAAGGCTTTTTTCTTTTCGGCTCTGAGCGTTTGCTTTCCTATTTTTGTGACTTTATTATTTATTCTGACCTGCCTTTCAGTATTATTTCATTTTATCGGAAATTTCAAGACAGTATATCTGGCTTTCTTTACATGCTCCGTATTTTTTTGGGCTGTTTTTTTCTTCTTCAAGGAATTTGTAAAAAAACATCCGCTTCCTTTTATGTATTTATTTTTTGTAATGCTGGCCGCAATGGCTTTTAATGCAAATTTTGCACAGGAAGTTTCCACTCCTTATGTTTCAATTATCTGTTTTTTGTTTGTTACTCCGACAATCCTTCTTGACAGAACCTGGCGCGTTACTCTGTGCTGCACTTTGATGCTGCTTCTGGCAATCGTCTTTTCATATATGTATAAGAGCCGCGCATTCTTTCAGTCTGATCTTACCAATGTTTTGACTTATTATTTTGCCGGAAATATACTCGGAATCAATATAAGGCGAATCCGTCTGAAGGGTTTTGATACTACGCGTATTCTGGCGCTTGAACGAAATACGGATCCTTTGACGAATCTTTCTAACCGCAGAAGATTATTTGAATATCTCCACCGTGGAATAAAAGACAGCCTTATGCGGCCGACCGGTATGTTTATGATAGACATTGATAAGTTCAAGCTGTTTAATGATACTTACGGACACCGATCGGGAGATATGTGTCTTAGGGCAATAGGCCAGTGTTTTGAGAAATTTGGTCGTATGAATAATTTAAAGTTTTTCAGATACGGCGGCGAGGAATTCTGTGCCTTATGCTGGACTAAAAATTATTCAGAATTAGGTGTGGCCGGCGCGGAGCTTGTTGAGGCTGTAAGAGAACTCTCCATTCCTTTTACAACAGAAGAGTCGGTTGCTGATGTGGTTACAATAAGTCTTGGCTTTTCAAAATTTACAAAGGACGATCCTTATAATTTTGAGGATATGATAAAAATTACGGACTCCGCTCTTTACAAGGCAAAAAATGGCGGCAGAAACCGTGTTGTCGGCGCCGAAGAGTCAATGTGGAATTTTGTTGACCATTTGTAAGAAAAACAATATCTTATAAGTATGAATAATTCCTTGAAAAAACTATTTATTGGACTTGGTATTGTGGCTGTAATTGCCTTTGGCGCTTACAGATTTTTTGTCGGCAATTATAATACAATGGTTGAACTTGATGAAAGTGTTGATACGCAGTGGGCACAGGTTCAGACCCAGTACCAGCGCCGCCTTGATTTGATTCCGAATCTGGTTGCGACAGTGCAAGGTTATGCAAAGCATGAACAGGAAACTTTTGTAGCCGTAACGCAGGCGCGCGCCGCCGCAGAGGGTGTAGCAAACGCAGGCGTTCCTTCCACTCCGGAAGAAATGGAAAAAATCCAAAAGGCACAGAGCGCTCTTACAGCCGGTGTCCGCAGTATTCTCGCGGTTGTGGAGAATTATCCCGAACTAAAGGCTAACGAAAGTTTCCTTGCATTGCAGGACCAGCTGGAGGGAACGGAAAACCGCATTGCCGTCGCAAGAAGTGATTTTAACAGGGCAGTCAAAGTTTATAATGTTTATATCAGGAAATTTCCGCAGAGCATAGTTGCGAATATGAAGGGGTTTGAAAGAAAGCAGCAGTTTGCGGCAAGCAGTGAGGCGCAGTCCGCTCCGGCCGTTAAGTTCTAAAAATTATGGATACAAAGACACTAATCAAAAAACTTAATCTCAGTGACGGGGAATTGTCGCGAATAAATGAAACCGTCAGAAGGGCCGAGGAAAAAACTTCGGGCGAGATTGCCGTCGCAATTACAGCGGAAAGTTCTGACTATTCATTCTGGGAACTTTTTACGGCTCTGATGATTTCTCTGGCGATAACGATTGGTATGCTGCCTCTTGCTGACAATATCCGCATCTTTTATGAAGGCCTCAATTGGTCTTCGCCGGAATGGTATCTGCCTGCAATTTACGGTTTTACAAGTTTTTTTGTAATTCTGGTGTTGTTCTTTTTGTTCAACATTATTCCGGCTCTGGACAGAAAGATAATTCCGTCTTTTTACAAACGGAAGGAAGTGAGCGCCAGGGCCTTGCGGGCTTTTACGGAATGCGGAGTTTATTCAACCCGTGAGCATACGGGCATTCTGATTTTTGTTTCCTTTTTGGAACGGCAGGTGCGGATTGTCGCGGACAAGGGAATTTCTGAGAAAATCTCCGGCGACTTGTGGAATCTGATTGCGGATTCCCTTGCCTCGGAAATTGCAAAGAAGAATGTTGCGGGCGGATTTTGCGATGCGGTTGAGAAATGCGGCGAGCTTCTTGCACAGTATTTTCCGGCCGATAGAAACGACAATCCTGACGAGCTGGGCGACAATCTGATAATCTTGGAGCGGTAAATGAAAAAAATATTTTTGGTTCTGACCCTTTTATCGTTATGCGGAACGGCAAGAATTTTTTCTCTGGAAGTTCCGTCACTTACGGGTCCTGTTGTGGATTCTGCCAATATTATGAGCCCGGCGAAGGAAAATGAACTTACCGATTATCTTATGAAGATTGACTATGCGTCAGATGTGCAGATTGCGGTTCTTACGGTAAAATCTCTTGAAGGAGAGTCGCTCGAGGAATATGCAATTAAGGTTGCCCGTGAATGGGGGCTCGGCAAGTCGGATACAAGCAGGGGAGTTCTGCTTTTGGTGGCCTACGAGGAAAAGAAACTCCGCATTGAGACCGGTTACGGTGTTGAGGGTGATTTGACTGATGCAAAGTGCGGTCTCATAATACGCAATGTTATTGCTCCTGAGTTTAAGGTCGGGAAATATTCTGAGGGAATTATTGACGGTGTAAGAGCCATTGCTGGTGTTGTCGCGCCGGAATCCGGGCAGGCGGCTCCCGATTTGGAAGAAAATAATGACGGAGATTTTGCATCTTCCGTTGCGATGCTGATTTTCTTTTCCCTCTATTTTATAATGTTTACAGGAATGCTTTCAACAAAATTCGGGGCGTTAAAATGGCTCCCGTGGGCACCATTCTTTATCAGCCATCATCATTCGGGAAGAACTTCCGGCCATTACAATTCTTTCTCCGGCGGTTCGTCCGGCTTTGGTGGCGGCTTCTCGTCAGGCGGAGGTTTTTCCGGCGGCGGAGGCGGCTTTGGTGGCGGCGGTGCTTCCGGCGGCTGGTGATTTTAGATAGGGCCTGTAAAAAAAACAGGCCTTATTTTTTTATCAGCATAATGTTTAGGTCGACAAGACAGTCTTTTTTTTCGGGAATGGTTATGCCGTCTACAAGGCCCATGCAGGAATACTGCCACATGGAAAATCTGTATGGGGTCTGCGGAATTTTCTCATAATCGGCGAACCAGATTCCGTAGTCTTTTAGTTTGTCAAGATTCAGTTTTTTTGTCTCCCAAATCATATTCATATAAACCATGGGCCGGTAGCCGGCCGCCTTTACCGCCTCGCAGAATACGACTGCATTTTTTGTAAAAGTGTCGCTGCCGACATGGTCTGTCCTTGCCTCGTCATTTAAAATGTTTTCCGGATCATAAACTACAGGAAGTGTTATATTATAGTTACGCAGTTCCTGAATCACGGTCTCTGCTTCTTCCAGCGCTTCTTTCTGATTTATCGCCTGGCTGAAAAAATACGCGCCTACTTCAAGTCCTGCGGCAAGAGCGCCTTTTATGTTCTGGTGAACTTTTTTGTCAAGGTTAATCTTTCCGCTTTTATAGCCGCGAAAGCCTACACGGACAATCACAAAGTCGGCGCCCCATGCCTTTACCTTCTTCCAGTCAATGTCGCCGTCATGATGGGAGATATCTATTCCCAGTTTTGAATAGTATGAGTCATCATTATAGGAGATTTTGTTCCAGTCTAAAAGAAACTTGTTTTTGTCATAAGAGTGGAGTTCAACTTTATTTGATAATGAGGCGGAATGTTCTCCTCCGCCTGCGTCAAGGTAGGAGAATTTATTTGAGGCGCAGGAGGCAAGCAAAAGAGAAAGCAGTAATATAAATTTAGTTGACAAAATTATAGGGCGTCTCCTGATATACATAATAGTTGAGCCAGTTGCGGTAGAAGAGGCTTGCCGTGCTTCTCCATGTTGAATAAGGTTTTTTGTCGGCATTGTCTTCCGGGAAATAATTTCTTGGCAGCTCTATCGGAAGATTTTTGTTTTTGTCGCGCCAGTATTCATCGCTCAATGTGTTTGTGTCGTATTCCAGATGGCCGGTCATGAAGATGCATGAGTTGTCGCGGGTTTTGATGATTGTGGGATCTGATTCCTTGGACTCGGCAAGCAGAATGAGTTCCGGACGCTTTAAGATATCTTCTTTATGGGTGGTCGTGTGGCGCGACTGCGGAATAGGAAAAATGTCGTCAAAGCCGCGGAGAAGCGGATCCGGGTCGGGAGACACGCATTCATTATTAAAAATACCGAACATCTTTTTGTCGAGAGAATATTTTGGTATGTCAAATAGGTGGTATAGACCTGCCTGCGCTCCCCAGCAGATGTAAAGGGTTGAGAAAACATTTCCCCTTGCCCAGTCCATAATTCCGCATAATTCTTTCCAGTAGTCAACTTTTTCAAACGGAATCTGCTCTACCGGCGCGCCTGTAATTATAATACCATCATATCTGTGCTTTATAAGGTCGCTTGACGGAATGTAGAAGCGCTCAAGATATTCCTGGCCCGTATGGGTTGAGTTGTGGCTTTCCATTCTGATTAGCGAAATGTCAACCTGAATCGGTGTGTTTGAAAGATGCCGGAGCAACTGAGTTTCAGTAGTTGACTTTATAGGCATCAGGTTTACGATTGCGATTTTTAGAGGACGGATATCCTGCGTTGTGGCTCGTTCTTCTGTCATAACGAAGATATTTTCGCTTTCGAGAATTTTTCTTGCCGGTAATGAACTTTGAATTTTAATAGGCATACAATGAGTGTAGCATAAAAAAGTTTTTTCTGCTATACTGTTCCCGATTATGAAAAAGGCTGACGACAGAAAGTCTGCTGTAAAAAAATTGCGGAGTCTTGCTTATTCCACAAAACAGCAGGTTGAGGATTTTAGAAAGAACATAGATGATAAATTTTCCTGCGCAATTCTTCCTAACCGTGTTGAATGTTCGGAACAAACTTACTCAGACATTAAGTGCGATGTCTTAACTCCTGAGATTTATTCTCTTAACAGAATTATGATTTATATTCACGGAGGTTCTTTTGTCGGCGGCTCCCGTGTGGCGTGGCGTTCTTTCTGTTCGTCTCTCGCCGCGGCAACTTCCTGCAGAATTGTAGTTCCTGAATACAGACTTGCCCCGGCCTATGCTTTTCCTGCGGCGGTGGAAGACTTGCAGGCTGTTTTTAGAAATATTTTTACGGAGGAACAGGTTGCCTGTTCATTAAATTCTCCTGATGACAAGAGGCAGGCTCTTCCTGAAATAGTTCTTGCCGCAGACGGCTCAGGAGCAAGTCAGGCTATGGCCTTGATCCTGAGTCTCCGCGAGCGTTACCGGGACTGTATCAGTCAGGTGATTCTTTTTTCTCCATGGCTCAGTCTTAGTCCGTCAAATCCTATTATCGAGAACAAAAAATGCCACGATGAGATTCTGAGCGGCGACTGCATAAGACGGAGCGGAGACATTTATACTTATTCAGGTAATTTGGAGAATCCGATGGTTTCGCCGCTTTTTATTCCTAAGAATTCTTTAGACCATTTTCCGCCGGTCTTTATTCAGATGGGAGGCCGTGAGATTCTTTTGGAAGACGCAAAGACTTTTAAAAAGAATCTTAATTCTGAAGGTGTTGTCTGTGAACTTGATGTTTGGCCTGACATGATGTTTATGTTCCAGATGGCAGATGATTTCCTTGCCGAGTCTCATCTGGCGATTGAGCGTATCGGTAAATTGATTACATTTCAGCCGGAAGTCGTTGACGAGCAGACCCTGAGCCGCTCGCCGGTTTTGGAAGACAGTTTGAGCGGAGACGCCTGACAGATAGGTGCGGATTATGGAATTACTTTCGCCGGCGGGCAACGCAGAAAAATTATACTACGCATATGCCTACGGGGCAGATGCGGCCTATATTGGCTTAAAGAAATTTTCGCTTCGTGCAAAGGCTGACAACTTTTACGAGGACGATGTCAAGCATGTTAATGAGTTGAAGAGCAGGTTTCCCGGAAAAAAACTTCACTGCGCTTTGAATATTATTTTTCACAACAGGGATATTGATAATCTGATTCAGAATATAGACTATTTTAAGCAATATCCGATAGACGCTTTTATTGTTCAGGATATGGGTGTTGTTCCGATTCTGCAACAGCATTTTCCTGACGCAGACCTTCATTTGAGCACGCAGGCCTCCTGCATTAACAGGGAAGCGGTAAAGATGTACAAGTCCATGGGATTTAAAAGAGTGGTTCTTGGCAGAGAGGCCGGCTTAAAGGAGATTAGAGAGATAAAGGACGCTGTTCCTGATATGGAGCTGGAGGCTTTTGTTCACGGTGCAATGTGTATTGCCTATGCCGGCCGCTGTCTTATGTCCGCATATCTTACCGACAGAAGTGCCCAGAGCGGAATGTGTTCGCATGTCTGCCGATGGAATTTTAAGGTGCTTGAGGAAAAGAGCCGGCCCGGAGAATTTTTTCCGGTTTTTCAGGGCGACGACTATACAGCTCTTCTTTCCAGCAAGGACATAAATATGATTGATCATCTCGCTGACCTTAAAGCCGCCGGTGTGGACTCGCTGAAAATTGAAGGGCGCATGAAGAGTATCTATTATGTGGCTCTGGTTACCCGTGCCTATCGCAAGGCTTTGGACGCCCTGGAAGGAAAGATTACAGGAGACGATGCTGCGCCTTTTGTCGCGGAACTTGAAAATGTCGCCCACAGGGAATCAACGACAGGTTTTTATTATAATGCCGCGGACGCGGACAAAACCACAAGCGGCGCTTCTGACAGCCCCTACGATTTGGCGGCTACAATCGGAGCGGCGCTTACTGACAGAGAGTTAGAGTCGCTTTTTAAAAGGGGGGCCGAGGCTGTTGCCGCTCGTAATGCGGAGCTTGACGCGATGCATCCGGCCGCACGGGAAGCAAGACTAAAGGATTATAAGATTCATCCAGACAAGGCGCCCTCCGCCGTTCAGAAGGCCGCGGAGTGGAATGCCTATTATTACAGGCCGCTTAATCTCGTAAATGCGGGCGACACTATTGAATTTGTATCGCCTGATATTACGGCTCTTGTCTCTGAGAAGAATTCATGGGTCTTTGTGGAACCCGAGACAGGTCTTTTAATGCCATGGAGCTGCGATGGACATGACTGCATTATTTATACAAAATATAAACTTGGAGAAGGAACGATTGTCCGCGTAATGGATAATGAATACGAAAAAGGAAAAATCCGCGATACAGGGAGATAGTTGAAATATGGAGAAATGTCCGACAAACAAAATTGCGCCGAAATTGATAGCTTTGGATTTAGATGACAGCCTGCTAAACAACAGGCTTCAGATTACGGAAAAATCTGTAAAAATAATCAAGCAGGCCACCGAAAGCGGAATTTATATTGTAATATGTTCCGGACGCGCGCCCAGTGCGATTTTTCCGTTTGTCCATACTCTGAATCTTGCCGGAAGTCAGTACGGCCGGTATGCCATTGCCTCAAACGGAACAGTAATTTTTGACATGCATACCAGACAGGAAATTTATTCGGCAAAGGTTGGATACGAAGTTCTTCATCACGCAAAGGAAGTTGCGGAAAAAGCAGGGCTTCCCTGTCAGGTATACGGAAGTTCAACAATCTATACTGGGGTAGACAACAAGTATACGCGTCTTGACTCGGAACTTACAGGAATGGAGTTAAAGGTTGTTCCCGACTTTGACAATTTTCTAAAGGCCGGCTACGCAAAGATGATAATTCCCGGCGATGAAAAAGTGCTCGTGGAAATTCAGAAGACGCTAAAATCCGACTTCGGTAACAAGGCCGTTGTCTTTACGAGCAAACCTTACTTTTTGGAAATCATGCCGCCGGACTGCGGTAAGGGCGAGGCTCTTGAGATTCTTTCGCAGAGACTGGGGTTTAGCATGAAGGAAGTAATGGCCTTTGGAGACAGCATGAACGATGAATCCATGATTGTAAAGAGCGGAATGTCTGTGGCAATGTGCAACGGACTTGACATTATAAAGGAAGAAGCCGTATATGTTACGCAAAAATCAAATCAAGATGACGGCATTGCGGACTTTATCGAAAAATTTGTGCTGTAGAGAGAAAGTGTGCCGATAGTAAAAGTTGAGATTTTAAAGGGAAAAAGCAATGAGTATAAAAAGACAGTCCTTGATTGTGTTCATGAGGGATTGATGGCCGGTCTTAATATTTCAGACTGGGACAGATTTCAAAGACTGTATGAATTGGATCGTGCCGATTTTGAATTTCCGTCTGAGAAGACTGAAAATTTTTTAATTATTGAGATAACGATTTTTCCCAGTAGAACAAAGGAACAGAAAGGAAAGGCAATTTCTGAGATTACAAGGTTGCTGGGAGAAAGACTGAATATTGTGCCGGCGGATGTATTCATTATTTTTAATGAACCGATACTGGAGAATTGGGGAATGGCAGGACGGCAGAAAGTTTGATTTTTTATAAGTAATCAAAAAGGGCAGTGCGGAAGCGAAAAGGCTGCCGCGGACAATTCCACAAAGAAAGGCATGGCGAAGAACCGCCGTGTCAAATTATCATTCTGGAATAAGTCCGCGACAAAGAGCCTATTTAATTTTTGCCTTGCTGACAAAGCAGGCGATTCCCTCAACAGGATATTTCTTACGGAGTTCTTTTACGAGGCTGACAATCTCCTCAGCCTCATTTTTTTTGCAGTAAACGATAATCATCTGGTTTAACTGCGGCCATACGGCGTCTCCGAGTTTCGGGTTACTGAATCCGGCTCCGGTTACAGCACTTATTTTGCTGTAATGAGAACCGATTTTCTTTTTCTCAAAGCCTTCGAGA
The DNA here is from genome assembly GCA_964346805.1 of uncultured Treponema sp. Taxonomy (GTDB): domain Bacteria; phylum Spirochaetota; class Spirochaetia; order Treponematales; family Treponemataceae; genus Treponema_D. The sequence continues at coordinate 25,436 of CAYFWC010000005.1, forward strand.
ATGTCTTCTTCGATGGCTGCGGAAAAAATAATTTCAACACGCTTTAACTTATCTGCTTTGTCTTTTTTTTCTGTGTTTTTATCGTCTTTCATAATCATTCCCTCTTAAAGTTTTCCGGCACGAGCGGCATTTTTCTTGTTAAAGATATAGTAAACCGTCGGCATCAGGAAAAGGGTCATAAGTGAACCGAATGTCATTCCGCCGAATACCGTGAGCGAGATTGGCTGCATTGAAGATGAGCCTTCGCCCGGGAAGAATGCCATAGGGGCAAGTGAGATAACTGTAGTAAGTGTAGACATAAGAATCGGGCGCAGACGGTTGCGGGCGGCCTCGATACAGGCTTCCTCAAGTCTCATTCCGCGTTTACGGAGCAAGTTGGTGTAGTCTACCAAAACAATACCGTTGTTTACTATAGTTCCGACCAATACCAGCATTCCCATTACGGTGATGATGCTCAACTGGCTTTTTGTGATTGAGTAGATCGCCAGAACTCCGATGAATGAAAGCGGAATTGTAAACAGAACGATGAACGGGTCTTTGAGAGATTCAAACTGACTGGCCATTACAACGAAGACGAGAACGGCTGCCATAAGAATAATGGCTCCAAAGTTTACGACTGCTTCCATCATGTCTTCATAGTCGCCGGAGAATGAAATTGTTACATTTTCATCAGCCGGAATGTTGTCGCTGATAAGTTTTTTAATTCCCGTCTGGACCTTGTCGATCGAGAGCCCTGAAAGCGGTTTTGCGGTTACATGAATGATACGAGACTGATTCTGTCGGTTGATTGTAACCGGAGCCAGAGACTGTTCATAGTGGGCAAAACTTGAGAGCGGAATGCGCATTCCCTGCGAATTTACTACAGAGATTTCGTCCAAGTCCGCAAGTTTCGACTTATCTTTCTTTGCAAGACGGACAATTACATCAATGTCGTCTCCCTTGTCTGTATAGCGGCTGGCGGTAGTTCCGTTGATGGCGCCGTTAATTTCGGCTCCAACATTGTAAACATTAAGTCCGAGCTCATACATCTTGGCGCGGTCCACTATAATTTCTGCCTGCGGCAGTCCGTCTTCCAAATCGCTGGAAACTTCAGTAACCAGATCTGTGGCCTTAACCTTAAGGAGTTTTTCAACCTGTGTGGCTGTGTTGCGGACTAAGTTAAGGTCATCGCTGCGGATATCGATACTCATTCCGCCCGAAGATGCCGAGTTCATATTTTGCTCAAATGTCAGGTTTGCGCCCGGAAAAAGCTTAAAGTATTTGCGAAGTTTTTCCTTTGCAGTCTTTTCACTGTCCCAGCCGGGCTCTCTTTCTTTTTCAGGATAAAGCTCAAATACAACAGTAGCCTTGTTTGTGCCGCCGTTACTCATCATTCCAGAACCGCCGGCCATAACGGCAGAGTATTTGAGACCAACGAGTTCCTGCTTTGCCATCTGCTCAAGTTCTTCCGCGGTTTCGTTTGTAACTTCGATTGTCGTTCCCTTTGGAAGTTCAAGGGTTACCTGAATGTTGTTTGACGCTGCTTCGGGCATAAAGATGAAGCCTACAAATTTAACGGCGAAAATTGAAAGGACAAATAGGCCGGTCAATACGAGAATACAAATTTTCTTGTGGTGCAGAACAAAACGAACTCCCTTGGCATATGCGTTGTCCATGCTGTTAAAGAAATTTGTAGATGCTCTGTTTATGACACCAAAGATTCCTTTGGAACGGCTTTCATCAATCTTTCCGATTTTTAAGAAACTTGAAGTGAGAACCGGAACAAGCGCAATGGCTACGATAAGCGAGCACAAAAGTGAGAAGATGATTGTCCATGCAAGACTGTCAAAAATCTGTCCCATCATTCCGAGTTTTTTTCGGAACATGATCATGGGGAGGAAGATACATACAGAAGTGAGCGTTGACGCTGTGATTGACATAATCATTTCCTGAGAGCCAAGAATAGCGGCAACTTTGGGCTTTGCGTCTCTCTGTCTGTATGAATAGATGTTTTCCAGAACAACGATTGAGTTGTCAACCAACATACCGATTCCCAGGAGCAAACCTGCCATTGAAATCATGTTGATTGTAATTCCCTTGAAGTACATCAGGAAAAGAGTGATGAAAACTGAAACAGGAATTGCAAGGCCGATGATGATTGTTGAGCGAAATGAACGCAGGAAGACAATCAAAACGGCGATTGCCAAAAGGGCACCTACAATAACCGAGTTTACTACTTCGTTAATTGTCTGCTTAATGATATCGGTTGTATTGTAAACTTCAACCATACCTACATCTTTTGGAAGGTTTTCCAAGATAGTCGGAACTGCCTTTCTGACGTTTTCCGCCGCTGTAACCGAGTTCTTTCCGCTCTGCTTTTGAATTGCAAGAATTACGCAGGATTCTCCGTTTACAGAAGCGATGGAGTCCTCGTCCTTGTAGCCCTCGTAAACATCGGCAACATCGCGCAGCCGTACTGTCTTAAGCTCGACACCCCTGCTTATTCCATAGGTTGAGGCCTTGTATGAAATTACTGTATTTTTCAGGTCCTCGACGCTTTGGTATTTACCGGAGGTTTTGATTATATATTTTGTGTCGCCGGAAGTGATAATGCCGCCTGAAGTCTGAACATTCTGCGCTCCAATCATCTGCGCAACTGTGCTTATAGAAAGTCCGTAGGCTTCAAGACGGTCGCGGGGAATATCTACATTGATTGACTTTTCACGGCCGCCCATTATGTTTGCAGAGGCAATTCCGTCCAGCTGCTCAAAGCGGGGCTGAACGATATCCTTTGCGTAGGCGCGCAGTTCCTCCGGGGTGCGGTTTCCTTTTATGGCCATAACCATAATAGGCATCATGGAAGGATCCATTTTAATGATTACGGGTGATTTTGCGTCCTTTGGGAGATATGAGCGGACAAGGTCAATCTTGTCGCGTATTTCGCCCGTGGCGGCATCAAGGTTTGTGCCGTATTCAAATTCAAGGATAACCATACTGGTTCCGGTTGAGGACTGTGAGCGCAGTTTTTTAAGGCCGCTTACACCGCTCAAAGAGCCTTCGAGTGTACGGGTCAGAGACTGTTCCGTCTCCTCAGGGTTTGCGTTGGGGTAGTCTGTGTAAACCAGAATGTAGGGAATGTCCATATCCGGATACATATCTACCGGAAGGCTCAGCATACAATAAACGCCGAGCGCAATTAGTGTTATAAATACAAGCAGGGTTGTAACCGGCTTGTTTACGCATCTTTCAGAAAATGTCATAGGTTAACTCCTACTCCTGAACGGAAATGATATTTACATTGGCATCGTCATTTAAAAGGTTCTGGCCTTTGATAACGATTTCATCACCGGCGATGATTCCCTTTGTAATTTCGCATTTATTGTCAACAGTGATTCCCTGTTCAACAGCGGCAAGCTTTACTTTGGCCGGTGAGTCGCCGTTCTTCTGGCTTGCAATTACAAAGATGTATGGCTGACCATCGCGTGAAACGATTGCATTGTGAGGAACTACGATTGCATTCTTTATGCTGTCAGTAATAAGGCGTATGCGCGCGTACATTCCAACTTTAATGCGCTTGTCCGGCGGATTGATGCGGAGCTTGACATTCATTGTGCGGCTGGTTGTGTCGAGAACAGGACTTACCTCAAAGACCTTTGCCTTGAAAACAACTCCGGGGTATGCGTCAAAAGAAACCTCAGCCGCCTGTCCCAGCTGGATTCTTGAAATAAAGCGCTCCGCGACGCTTACCTTTAGTTCCAACTCGTCGGTGTCTGCAATCATTGCAACTACAGAAGACTGAGAAACCATTGTTCCGATTGTCGGAGTGAATGAGGTTATGCGTCCTGTAATAGGAGCCTTTACAGGGCTCGCGCTGTAGTTCATACCGGGACGGCTTGCGTCAACATAAGCGATAATCTGATCCTTGCGAACCATGTCGCCGACGGAAACCAGAATGCGTGAGATTTTTCCTGCCATATCCGGAAGAACTGCAACCGAAGAAACGGAAGCGACATCACCGCCGAACTCCAGATATTCATCGAGATTGCCAGCTTTTGTTTTATAAGTGTTTACGGCAAACAGGGCCTCAATTTCTTTCTCGCCCTCTTTTGCATTCTGATTTTTTTTACATCCTGTAAGCATGAGAGCCGCAAGTGTGAACGCACTCATTGCCAGTGTAACTCTGTTAAATTTCATATACAATCCTCCTGTTTAATAGCACCTGTGGTGTCCGGTCTTTTACCGGAAGCCGTAAAGAAAAACGCAAGTGCGTTCTTTTTGTCAGTTGCCTTACCCTTTACTCTTTTATGTATTCACTTAAATCCGTGTTAAGCGTGTATTCCAAATCCATAAGCGCACTTATGTAATTGAATTTCTGGTTAAGCTGGCCGAGCCTGGCCTGGTTGAGCTGGTTCTCCGCATCACGCAAGTCGAGAAGTTCGGTCGTACCGTTGCGGTAGCTGCGTGAACTTGAGTCGTAGGCGCGCTGGGCGAGTGTAATGTTTCTTCCCATGGAATCAATCTGCTCACGGGCCTGGTTCAGTGTGTCAACTGCTTTTCTGACCTCAACCTTCTGGTTTTCATGAAGTGTTTCCATAGAAAGATCAAGCTTCTCGATGTTTGCCTTTAAGTCCTGCGCCTTCTGTCGGTTGTCGCTAAAAGGAAGCATGTTTGTAATGTTCCATGCAAATGTTATGGACAACTTTCCCTGATCCACCCACTTTGAACTGTCGCTGAAGAAAGTTTTTGTCGGCTGCCAGTTATAGGCGAGCGAGAGGGCCGGAGTATATGTTGAAAAATTCAATGCGCTCAGATTCAGTTTGAGAATATCAATATTTGACTGGAGCGACTGAATGTCAAGATTATTCTGGCTGTATTTTTCCAGGAGTTCGTCAGTTGTTAAGTCAACATAAATCGGTTCAATGGAGCCGGTCAGCTCAATCTTTGTTCCTACAGGAAGTCCGAGCAGAAATGCAAATGTGTCGAGCTGCTGGTTCAAAGTCCGTTCGGCGGTCTCAACTTCCGGGCGCTGGTTCTGATAAGTAACCTGCGCATTTAAAAGACTCAGCTCCGGAATGATTCCGTTGCGAAAATTTATTTCGGCCTGCTCGGCACGCTGTCTTGCGTTTGTCAAAGTGGCCTTTTTTACGCCGAGGCTTTCCTGCTGGAGCAGAAGACCGTAGAATAATTTCTTAATGTTCACGACAGTCTGTCTTTTGTTCTGCTCCCAGCTGATTTGTCCGCATTCGTAAGAGGCCTTTGCCGCGCGAATCTGGTCTATGTAGGCAAGGCTTAGATTCAGCTTTGCGCTGATTCCTCCGACAAGAGCCCAGTGGAGTTTTTCGCTTTCCGAGACTGTCTCTGCTGCCGGAATAGGAACGCCGGGGTGAAGTTGCTGAATGAGACCCATCATACTTGCGGAGCCGTTAATGCTTTGCAATGTTGAGTCAATGTCACTTGTGCGGGCAGCCGTAAAGGTTGCGTTTACGGTCGGCAAAAAAACATTCCAGGCGTATTTTGCGGCACGGGCCTTGATGTCCAGATCAATGTCGTTGCTTTTTAACGTGCGGCTGTGTTCCAGAGCGTAGTCAACCGCCTGGTCAATACTCAGCGTAACAGTTTTTTCGCTGGCAGTACTTTCCTGCGCACCGGCGGCGAATAAACCTAGAGCGGCAAAGATGCATGCCGCCGCCAAATCTTTTTTCATAACTTATTCTCCATCTTTGCGGAATTTAATTCCGCATTCAATAATTTCAAAAATTGCAGGAATATAAAAATCCGTCCATACCGGCGGAAAATTATATTTTTCACTCATTGCCATAAAAGCGACGGTGAGTCCCGAAATCCATTTTATAAAAAGTGTCCTGTTTCCCTGAACAAGACTTGATTCAAAAAAGTGCTCCGGAAAAACCTTGTCAATAAAAGAAGGCTGAATCTCAGAAAAAAGATCGTCGTAAACAGGTAGTCCCCTGAAGATAAAATATGCATGGAGCATAAGAACCTGTTGTCTCTGGGTAAAGTAATTTGACTCGGTTCTCATAAGAATGTAAAGCGCCTCGTCAGTATTTTTAGCCTGATTGCATTTTTCGTCCAGAAGACTGAATATTCTTTTTGTCTCCTGAGTCCGCATATTCTTGACAAAGTCAATTTTACTGTTAAAGAAGGAATAAATTGTACTCTTTGCAATGCCCAGAGCATCGGCAATTTTTTCCACGGTGATTTTTGAATCCTTGGATTCCTTCACAACTTTGACAAAAGCCTCAAAGAATCTGTTCTGGGTTTCGTCCTGAGAAAGTTCAATCCTGCAGATTTTGTCGAGTTCCTTGCGGCGCTCCGGTGAAACGGGGTTTGTCTTTTTGCCCAGTCCGCTGTAAACTAATCTTGCTATATCGTTCCGGTATTCAGTCTTGTTTTTGGGAACTATTGCTTTTCCGCTGAATAAACTGGTGCAGTTTAAAACCATAAAGTTTAAAAGAGTGATTTCAAGATAATGTGGTATCAGGTTGCGGATTACAAGATTTTTTTCGTCTGTAAAAATATCCTCACGGATTACGCTGATTCCGTGGTCCAGCAGAATCTGCTCGATGCCTGAAGTTATTATTTCATCACAAAAAGATGTCTGCAGAAAATAATTCAGATAGTTTGAATTATTCTCGTTAAATTCGAATACGGAATTTACTACAGTATGAATATCATTTAAATCCGGCGGAGTCTTAATGACGGAGATTTTTTGAATCAACTCGTCAAAGGCTATGAGAAACCTTTGACGCATTATGTCAATCAGTTCCTCTTTGTTCTTAAAGTGCCTGAAGATTGCGGTTTTTGAAATGCCGGTAGCCGCCGCGATTTCCCCCAGGGAAATTTCTTTTAGACGGGGTCTTGCGTAAAGTGAGAAAGCGGATTCAATTATTTTTTCTTTAGTGTTTGTCTGTCTCGGCATATCTTAAAGTTACCGAACATTCGTAAACGTTACCGAATGTTCGGTAACAGAATATACTACCGAAACAGGGGTTTGTCAATAGCATGGTTTATTAAAGATTTGTTATAATAAAACCGTTGGGAAATCGGGCTATTTCAGAATTCCTATAAATGTTTTACCAGATACGGAATTGCCCGCTCAAATTTTACGCCGTAGAAGTGGTCTTTATCGTCCAAAGTCTGCTTCATGGACTCAACGACAAAGTCCGCGGCCAGTGATGCGGCATCAAGTGTGCTTTTTCCGCGCATCAGGGCGCCGCTAAAGGCAGAGGCGTAGACATCACCGGTTCCGTGCATTGAGGCATCGAGGCGCTTTGTAAAGTAGTAGCGGAACTTTGAGCCGTCATAGGTCGCAACTCCGAGTTTTTTCGGGTCAAAGCTTACGCCTGTGAGAATTACATTCTTGGCGCCCATACTGTGGAGCGATTTTGCGGTTTCTTCTATATAGTTTTGGTCGTAGCCGCCGGCTATGTATTTTTGTCCGAGAAGGAGGCTGGCCTCCGTTAAGTTGGGGAGGACATAGTCCGCCGCGGCAACGAGTTTTGCCATTTCCTTTGGAAAGTCATCATCAAAACCAGCGTAAAGAACTCCGTTGTCGGCCATTGCCGGGTCAACGATTTTTACTGCTCCCGGGCGTGCCGCTTTCTTAAAGATTTCCAGAATATGCGGAATCTGAGGTTTTGAGACATACCCCGTGTAAAAGGCGTTAAAGTCAATGTGTTCCTTGAGCCACTGGTCAAGAATTTTCGGCATCTCATCAGTAAGGTCGCGGAAAGTCCATGCGCTAAAGCCCTTGCCTGTATGGTTTGAGAGAACTGAACTCGGAAGGATTGCGGTTTCAATTCCGCAGGCAGAGATGATAGGCAGTGCGACTGTAAGAGAGCACTGTCCTACGCAGGAAATATCCTGAATGGTAAGTAGTCTTGTGTCCATATTTTTACCCCTTAATGATAAAAATATTAGCGGAAATCTGGTATTATGAATATATCCAGTTTTATAAAACTTATATAATACCAGAAATAAAGGCTTTTACCCTTCCTGTAAGCGTTTTTCCCTCAAGCGGTGTCGCCTTGCCCTTGCTTTTAAATTCCGCCGAATTTACTTTCCATAATTCTTTGGGGTCCACTAATACAAGATCCGCGTCATAGCCCTCCCTTAGCAGCCCTTTTTTTAAGCCCAGAATCCGTGCGGGATTTGCCGACATCAAGGCCGACAGTTTTTGTCCGCTGAATTTCTCCCTGCCGCACAGAACCGTATTGCAGAGAGCATAGGCGGTTTCAAGTCCCGTAAAGCCCGGCGAGCCTCCGGCCTTGTCGGCTGCGGTGTGCGGCGCGTGGTCGGTTGCGATGCAGTCGGCGGTTCCGTTCCTCAGGGCGTCAATCAGCGCTTCGCGGTCGGCGTGAGTGCGGAGCGGAGGGTTAACGAAGGCGAAAATCTGCGGAACAGCGGTTCCCTCAATGCCGAGATGGTGGGGCGTTACCTCCGAGGTAATTTTAAAACCGTTCGTGTGATTTTTCTGCTCTGCCTTTGCCCGGCGGCAGGCCTCAATGCTTTTTACGGTGGAAACATGGCACAGGTGAATGTGGCAGCCGGCCTTTTGGGCAAGCCTGATATTCCGCTCTGTCGCAATGTCTTCCGCAAGTTCCAGAAGTGAATTGGCCTCTTTTATATTCTGAACAATTTCTTTAAGAGCGTTTTTGGGAACAGCCTTTAGCGTCTTTTTGTCTATCGCTCCCCATGCCGGAATTTTGTATTCAGCCATAAGCGTGAGGGCGCGTGTACGGAAAATCTTTGCCTTTGCGGCAAGCTCCGGATCCTCGCAGTGGCAGCTTACGATTATTTTTTTCTTTGCGGCAATTTTCATTCCTTCGAGCATGACGGCGGCGCTCAGGACATCGTGTCCGTCCTCACTTATTACAGGAATATTTTTTTTGTCGAGTGCGCTAAGGTGCTCAATGGATTCTCCGCCAAAGTCTTTCGTAATGCTTACGGTCTGAAAAACCTTTGCCTTTTTGCGCCCGGCCGCCTCAGCGTCAATTCTAAGCGCCGCCTCTTTTGAAGAGACAACGGGAAGTGTGTTTGGCATGAGTACCAGAGTTCCAAAGCCGCCGGCCGCCGCCGCCGCAAGTCCTGAGTCCAAGTCCTCTTTCTGCGTCTGGCCCGGGTAGCGGAAGTGGGCGTGCATGTCTATGAAGGCCGGGGTCAGTGTAAGTCCCTTTGCGTCAATAAAAACAGGTTCACTGCCCAAATCTTTTGAGGAGGCAAGAGCCTGTTCAATGTCTTTAAAAACCTTGAAGTTACCGTGGAGAACACGAATAATTTTTTTGTTCCTGATGACAAGCGCACCTTTTTTGCGGACGGATTCATCAAGCAATGTGCAGTTATAAATTACGGTAGTCATTAGAGTTCTACTGCTTCTCCCTGCGGACCCGCCTTGTAAAGAGTGTCGCAGTATTCGCAGCGGTAGAGTGCCTTTGTGCGGTCTACCAGTTTAAAAGACTGCGGAACATATTTTTCCGTAACTGTTATGCACCGGGGGTTCTTGCAGCGGATTACGCCGGTAACCTTTGACGGCAGTTCCATCTTAATCTTCTCAACGATTTTCTCGTCCTTTATGACATTCACCGTAATGTTTGGGTCGATAAAGCCCAGAACGGAATAGTCAATGTTGATGATGTTGTCAACTTTGATGATGTCTTTTTTTAAGCCTTTTTTTGACGGAACATTCATAACCAGTGCGGTTGTAAAGCGTGTGTTGTCCAGTCCCAGCCAGCGGAAAATCTTTGGACCAAAGCCCGCGCATATGTGGTCGATTACAAGACCATTTTTTATAGTATCAACATTCAGCATTTAAAGCCTCCATGATAAGTTTAATGCCTGGACGGATTCTAACTTTGTTAAAACCCGTTAACCATTGCGATAATCACAGTGCGCCTGTCAGTTTCGCCATAAGCGCCATGCGGGCATACATTCCGAATTTTACCTGTTTAAAGTATGCGGCCCGGGGATCATCGTCAACCTCGTAAGCTATTTCGTTTACGCGCGGAAGAGGATGCAGGATAATCATATCCTGTTTTGCAAGCTTCATTTTTTCTTTGTCGAGAATGTAGGAGTCTTTAAGACGGATGTAGTCCTGCTCGTTAAAGAATCGCTCCTTCTGGACACGCGTCATGTAGAGAACATCCGCCTCGCCAATAACTTCTTCCATTCTTTCCGCGCACTTGTACTCAAAGCCCGCCGGTTTTAGAATGTCTTCAATCATATACTCAGGAATTGTAAGCTCCTTGGGGCTTACAAATATGAACTTGTTTCCGGGGTAACGGCACATGGCCTGTGTAAGCGAGTGAACCGTTCTGCCAAATTTCAAGTCGCCCACAAAACAGACTGTCTGGTTTTCATAAGAGCCCCGTAGCCGTCTGATTGTAAGAAGGTCTGTCAGAGTCTGCGTGGGGTGAAAGTGTCCTCCGTCTCCCGCGTTTATTACGGGGCAGGCAGAATACTGCGAGGCAAGAAGGGCGGCTCCCTCTTTTGGAGACCGCATTGCAATTACATCGACATAGCTTGAAACCACACGGATTGTGTCGGCAAGTGTCTCTCCCTTTGAAGTCGAAGTGTATGAGGCGTCCGCAAAGCCTTCCACGGTGCCGCCTAAGCGCAGCATGGCCGCCTCAAAGGAGAGCCGTGTTCTGGTGCTCGGCTCAAAAAAAAGTGCCGCAAGAATTTTCCCGCGGCACACATCTTTAAATGAATTTGGATCAACAATAATTTGTTCTGCCAATGAGCAGATTTCATCAATTTCTGCTACTGACAAATCATCAGGCTGGATTATATGACGACCTTTTAACATTCTGGCTACTCCGTTCTAAAAATATACGCCTTCCGGACTATTTAAATCGGCGATATTTTATCACAGAGCGGCCTTTTATTCAATAGCAGAAGTTACATTTTGATTTCTGTAACATAACTTTTTGTATCCTTAAAGAGGTCAATCTTGCAGATGCGGGTCTTCCAATATTCAGCCTCGCTCTTTGTTGTGTACGGGCCTACACGCACACGGTAGAACATTGTGTCCTTTGCGTCCTTGTAGGTGAATACCTCCGCCGGAATTTTATTGTCGTCCAAGGCGGAGCGGGCATTGTCGGCGCTTTTTTTGTTTGTGAAAGAAGCTGCCTGAACCCAGTATTTTGACGAGAGAGCAGGGGCTTTTGGCTTTGCGCTTGCCGCCGCCACAGTCTTTTTTGTCTCGGAAGTTTTTGAGGAGGTTGTGTTTCCGGTTTTTGCCGCGGCGGAAGTTCCGGGAGCCGCTGTATAAATCGTAGACGCCGCAGTCTTGTTTCCGGCGTTTGCGATTGCCTCGGCGCCCGCGCGGCTTGTTGCGGTTACATTTTCTGAAACACTGCTTTTTGTTTTAAGCTGAATCTCCGTTGTCGCATTTGTTTCCGGAGCCTTTGCAACTTCGTCAGAGACAATCGTATTCTGGCCCGCTTTCTCTGCGGAGGAGATTGTGTCTGCCGGAATGGCATTATCGCCACCTTCCATTTTTTCAAAGGCAAGCGTGTTTGCGTCAGGAGTCTGCTGGCTTGAAGGAGTCTCAACCGGAGAAATAGCCGGCTCGTCTGTCTTTGCTATGACAGGAGTTTTGTCAATCGTTGTGATTGAGGCTGTTGAGGGCGTGCCTGCAGAAGGTGAATTTAGCAAAAGAGCAGCGCCGATAACTACCAGCAAGAAAACGCCGCTGGCCGCGATAATCCATAAAGTCTTTTTCTGTTCCATAATTTGACCTCAAAATAATTACAGTCTGATACTCAAATTATCGGAAAGAAGAGCGCCAAGTTAAGTGTTTTTTTACTAAAAACTCTTAGCTTGACGCATTTGCGGCGATGTCCGCGCAGGAAAAACAAGCCTGCTCGGACTGCCGAAAAGGTTTTTGCTTTAGTCAAACAGAGCGGTTTCGGGAATTTCTACGGTAATTTTCTTTACCCTGCCCTCTCGGACAAAAAGGTCGCGGCTTACAGCTTCTGTAAGTTCCGCACCGAAAGTATTTCCGTCTACCGTAACCTTTATCTCGCTGCCGCCTACCTTGTATTCAAACGGAACACCAAAGCGTGTGAACTTTAATTCTCCGTCAGCGTTGAATTCCTTTTTCTGCAGGAGCGAGGGCTTAAAGCAAAGTCTTGAGCCGTTGATTTCCATTCCGAGTTCACCCCAACGGGTGATAACCTCTTCCTTAACCTGCCCTGTCATACCAGGCTGCTTTGCGCCCTGGGCGTGCGGCGTGTGCGAGTAAGGATCTGTCGGGAAGGCGCCGTAAATTTCCGGTGTCTTGTTGAATGAAAGCCCTGAGCGGATTTCGTAGTAGAACCTGCCGAGACGCTTTGCTTCCCCGTCGCCGGAGTCAACCGCAGCCTGGAAGTTTTCCTGAACCGCAAGCAAGAGTTTAGAAACCATATGCCAGTAGATTGAGCCGATTCCCTCGTAGGCGTAGAAAGTGCCGGAGCGTCCCGTAAATTTCTTGTGATTGAATGTCTTTTCGTAAAGGGAAAGAATCTCCGCGCGCTCTTCTTCCGTGCAGTCCGGGTAAAGAGAAAGAAGTTTGTCAGAAAGCATGTTGGCGTTTCTAAAGTCAGAATTAAAGTGAGCCTCGTCTTTATTGATAGAGTCATTGTAAATGAGTGAGAGACTGTCCGGCGCTGTGTAGCCGCGGTCAAGTTCCGCCTTGAGAATACTGATTTTAAAAGCCTCGCCTTTTGAGACCAGATTCTTCTTTGTAAAGAGAGGAAGTTCCTTTGAGGGGTAGAGCATATAGGAGTTTTGTCTTGGCTCGTACATCTTGCTCTTTCTCAAGGCTTCGCACAAGTCGCCGACTTCCTTTGCGGAAAGGAGACCGCTTGAAAGAACGGCAACCTGTCCCTCGAGCATTTCCTCGAGGTTGGCGACTTCCATTCCGTCCTTGTTGATGGAAAGTGTGTTGTAAGAATGGTAAAGTCCGTCCGCACGCTTGTTGAGCCTGATAGAATATTCTGCATGAGAAATAAAGGCATCGAGAGAGGCCAGAATGTCAGCTTTTGAAATGCCAAGATTGTCTGCAAGGAGGCTGTTGTCTTGATAGAAGGCAAGACGCTCTGTCTGGAAAGCAGTCTCTTCTTTTTTAACAAAGTCTTTCCTTGCTTTTGCGGTGCCGAGTGTGTCCGGATTTGTGCCCTTGTAAAGAGAACTTATTTCGTCAAAGAAAGTCTTGAGCGTCGCCGGAACGGTGAAAGTGTCGCAGTCGCATCTTTTAAAGAGATCCTTTGTAAAGACCATCATGCGGCGGAGGTAGTAGAGGGTAACCATACTGAGACCGTAACCGGCAAGCGCATTGTTCGCGTCGTTCCATTCAGGACGCTGTGTGTTGAGCCAGATTCCGCCGCCGGGAACAAAATTCGCCATCTTTGTAAGAATGAGCTGAAGAAGTTTTGCGCTCAGGGTTACAAGATAGGGGTTACCGTCTTTTCCCATAAGTTTTGCGTCGCTTCCGAATTTCTTTGTGTCAGCGAGAATCTTTTCGTTCAAGTCGCGCATGAATACAATTGTGTCGCGGGGATTCTTCTCGATGTCCTCATACTTTTTAATGTGGTAGGGAATGTTTGCGGTTGAGAAAATACTCTTGTTCAGCAGTTCCGGAAGAACCTCTGCCTCAAACTTATTCTGAAGTTCAAGAAGCTTGCAGAGATAGATAATCTGGTGGTCGTTCCAGTAGCCTATGTTGGCCCACGGATTGTTGGGCTCCGGGATTTCCCAGTCAAGTCCGGCGCGGGTGATGCGGTAGGGGTTAAAGCCGTCGGCTGTAGTGGCGTTGAGGAATTTTGCAATCATTCCGGTTGTGTAAACCGGATAACTCATGGCCAGAGCCTCCCAGTTCTGGAAAATGTCGCGCCAGTTGCCCTCATAGTTGAGAATGGGGTTTCCGAGAGAGTCCTTGAGATTGATGTTGAATTTATTCCACGGACGGCTTGGGTCGCCGTGCCGTCTTGAGAAAGAAAGCGGAAGATACTCAAGATAAAGACGCCCGAGCTGACTGTCGTTCGTTTTCTTGATGAGAGAGCCGAGTTCCGTGTAGCCGATTGTCTCCGGGAGACCGAGCGCCTTTACATCAGCCGACTTGTTTGCGGAACGAGTCTCAATAAAGTTGATGAAGTCGCCTGAGTGAACGGTATTGTTTTCTAAAAAAACTCCGCCGCGCATAATGTTGAACATTACATTCGCCTCGTGGTGCATACAGGTAATCTCATCGGCTGTTTCCTGCAAGCCGTCCGCACCGGCGACATACTCCTCAAGAAGTTCACGGCCTTCCTTAATATCTTTGAACAAGTCCTGCTCGATGGTTGAGCGGTCCGCCAGTTCCTGCATCAGAACTTCAACTTTTGAAAGCTCAAGGTGCGTGTCAAAAACCTGTTCCCATTTGCTTGTTCCACCGGCGGAAAGTTTTTCGCAAGTCTGAATGAATGCGCTCGATCGAGAGCCTTTTAGAACATCAGTTTCCGAAAGTTTTCTGTTTAGTGAAAAGTCTTTCGGGCTTTCCGGATTCATATAGACAGCAGTCTTCTTTGAGAACCAGCAGGTGTTGGCCCAGAGCGCTTCGCTTGGCTCCGCCTTGTCGGTGAGAACAGAGGAGAGCGAGAAGAGACAGAGGCCGCTTTCTTTGTAGTAGTCTGACTTTTTATATGCGTCAAGCAGAATTGAATTTGTTGCCTGAAGGTCGCTAGTGGAGCAGGCCGGCATTATGTTCTGCGCACCGTCCAGAATCTCCACGGAAATTTCTTTGTCTCCGTCATTTTTTATTGAAGCGATTTTAACGAGACCGTATTTATCGCTGGAAGTCCATTCAGTGCGCCATGTAAGATTCAGTTCAAGATTTTTTTCCTCAAAAATAATGTGCGAGCCGCTTGCATTCTTGTAAAGGTTGCGTTCAATCTTATACTGCGAGTTGTCGGCAAAAGGCTCCCAAAAAAATGTTCCGTCAGGACCGGGAATTTTTACGGCAGAATAAGAGCCCGTAACATTCTTGAGGTCGAGAATTTTATCCGCTGTGTAATATGGAAAAACAGCCTGATTCGCGTCTTTTCTTCCGGCACTAAGCGCACCGTTTGACCAGATGAAATTCCATGCGTCACTTGAAGAAGAGATTGTCATAAAAAACGGTTCGATGGAATCAACATTGGAAATTCTGTACCAGTTTTGTCCGTCAAACTTTTCGATTGAGCCGGAAGATTTTCCGGGTTCCAGGCTAGTCATCTGTTCAACAGTGCGTGGCTTTGCGTTCATAAAAAAGCTCCTAATAAAAAATAAGGCAATCGGTTGCCTTGTAATAACAATACTCGTTAATGCGTGGCTTTGTCAAGAAGTATTTGACTAAAGAATTGAATTTGTGTATTCTTTAATAGGAAAGATCTTTTATAAAGAGGATAAATATATGGAAGAACTTGAATCAAAGGTAAAGGAAGCTCTTGACGCTTTTAGGCCGCAGCTTCAGGCTGACGGCGGTGATATGGAATTTATTTCAATCGATGAAAACAAGCGTGTTCACCTAAAGCTGACAGGCGCTTGCGGCTCGTGCCCTATGGCGACAATGACCCTGAAAATGGGCGTTGAGCAGTTCCTAAAGGACGCAGTCCCGGAAATTACGGAAGTCGTAAACGACACACCAATGCAGGATTTTGGATTTTAACTTATGAAAATTGAAAAAGATAAAGTTGTTTCTATTGAATACACTTTAAAGGACAAGGACGGCAATTTGCTGGACTCTTCTGAAAAGACAGGCCCTCTTGAATATTTGCAGGGACACCAGAATTTAATTCCGGGGCTGGAAAAACAGCTTGAGGGAAAAAATCCGGGCGACAAATTTAGTGCGGTTGTGGAGCCTGCCGAGGCCTACGGCGAGTATGACCCTAAACTCGTAACCAAGGTTTCCCGCGACCAGTTTGATCCCTCGATAAAAATTCAGGTTGGAATGACATTCCAGGCTGAATCAAATGCGGGCCCTGTAATTGTTCATGTAACAGAAGTTACCGACGAAAATATTACGGTTGACGCAAACCATGAACTTGCCGGTCTTACTCTATACTTTGATGTTGAGGTAAAAGATGTATACGACGCAAGCCCGGAACAGATAGAGGCTGGATCCCTTTACACAGGCGGATGCGGCGGAGGCTGTTCTTCCTGCGGCGGAGGTTGCGGGGACTCGTGCGGAAGCGGAGACTGCTCTTGCGGCGGATGCCATTAAGTATTAGACGCTTTGGAAAGTAGTGGTGGGGAGAGAATGCTTTTATAAAAGAAATCCGGTTTTTACATATTATTTCAAATTTTGTTTATTGTTTGAATTCTGAATGCCAGCGGGCGGAACTGTGTCTGCGAAAGCTTGCTTTTGAGGATTTTTCGGAAGAGGAGAATTCTGTCAGAATCTTGAACCCGAAGAATTATAGTCAGACATAAGAGTGCAGGCATTTTATCCTGAACCAACCGGTAAAACTTGCCTGGGGACTCGAAAAGGTTTTTGAGTCTCTTCCTTTTTCTGTTGCCAAAGAAATCAGATATGAACTAAGATGTTATTAGGGAATTACCTATGAAACTGGAATTACAAAATTCGCTGCCTTAAAAATCTCTAAAAAATGAAAGACCGCATAATTTACAACGGTCCCAGCAACGGCGGTGAATGGCAGATTCTGGAGGGAAAATAGAACAGGACGAAAATTCAGTTATCCGAAATTTTCTGATAACTGAATTAAACAAACTCCAATGGGACATTACAACCCCGACTGGGCAATTGCCTTCTATGAAGGTAAGGTAAAACATATTTACTTTATTGCCGAAACAAAAGGTTCAATGTCAACACTACAATTGCGCGGTATTGAAGATGCAAAAATCCAGTGCGCAGGAAAATATTTACAAGCTATGAGCAGCGGCAGTGTAAAATATGATGTTGTAGACAGTTACAGAACTTTGACGGAAATTGTGATGAAATAAAAAAGGAATAAATATTGCACTCTTTTTTTTTATTTAACATTCCCTGCTATAAGAAACTATATTATAATTATCGAGGAAAAAAATGGATTTAATTTTTGCAGAAAGAAAGGACACTGAAGTTATTCTTGGGCTTATCAGGGAACTCGCGGACTATGAAAAGATGCTGGACCATGTGGTCGCGGATAAGGAGACTTTGGAGCACTGGCTTTTTGACCTGAAAAAGGCGGAGGTTTTGCTTGCTGTGGAAGACGGTAAAGAAATCGGCTTTGCGCTTTTCTTCCATAATTTTTCCACATTTCTTGGAAGAGCGGGGGTTTATCTTGAGGATTTGTATGTTAACCCTGTTTTGGAAAAGCAATCATTACAAAACTTGCGCAGATAGCGGTTGAGAGGGGCTGCGGTCGCCTTGAGTGGAGCTGTCTGGACTGGAACAGGCCGAGCATTGACTTTTACAAATCGATGGGTGCCGTTCCGATGGATGACTGGACTGTTTATAGAATCGCAGGAGATACTCTCAAAAAACTCGGGAGCCCTTCCTGCGGAGGTGTTACTAAAGGTTGAGCGCCTTTAAAATCATTTCCATATTCTCTGTCTTGCCGGCCTCTTCCATCTGAATGGTAATGCCGGCGATTTTTTTATACTTTTCTGTCCGCGCGGTGTAGAACTCATGGAATAGGGCTCTGACCTGGCTTTCGTTTATCGGACAGTCTTTTGCAATGTATGCCGGCAGATTCTTGATTATCTGTTTGCCGTTTTCGTCTTTGGTAAAAGACGCCTCGCGTACTATGCGGTCGGCGGCAGTCTTTTCTTTTGCCTCCAAAAAAACGATTGTGCCGAGATTTTTCAATGTTGCGACTGCCTCGCTGTTGTCGCAGATGCCGCCGCCGGTCGCAATTACACAGAGGTCTTTTGGAATTGATAGGACGGCGGTTTTTTCCGCCTCTAAAAAGGCTTCTTTGCCCTCTTTTGTATAGATGTCCCTTGGTGATTTTCCTGTAATATGTTGAATCAAATCGTCGGTGTCAAAAAATTCAAGTCCGAGCCTTTTTGCAATCAGGCGGCCTTGGGTTGATTTTCCGCAGTGTTTTATTCCAACCAGAATAATCGGGCATGATGGCATTTTCATAGCAAAAGTATAGCAAAAAATACAAATCTGTGCTATAATATCAAGTGCAAAAAATTTGTTCAGACTAAAGGGGATTGCTCTCAGTCCAGTCGCCGGTGCTTGTGCGCATGGACTGCCGCAAACAGACCTGTTATTGTAATTAAATTGAGGATTTTATGGGACAGACTTTAATCGAAAAATATTCATCACATTTTGCGGCGTTAAAGGAACGCTCGCGCGCTGCGGCCAAAATCGACGAGAGTAATATTTATCAGCCGGCCAATATGGAAAATCGCCCGATGATGTGGCGCATTCTTGATGAGGCTCTTCTTCCGGGAAGCGGTCTGGGTAATCTTGAGAATTTTAAGGATTTCTACGAGCAGGTAAAGGCCGGAAAGCATGGCCTTATTTTGAGCGAACATTACACAAATCTTGATCTTCCGGAAATAATCTACTTTTTGGAAAAGCAGGGGCAGAAAGGTCCTGAGTTTGACTGGGCGGCTGACTTCTCAAAAAAGATTGTAGCTGTTGCCGGTATGAAGCTTAACGAATCTGACCCTACAGTCCGCGGCTTTACGGAGGCCTTTACACGCGTGGTAATTTATCCTACACGCTCGCTCTCCAAGATTGAGGCGGATACAATTTCCGCGGAAGAAAAGAATGCGGAGAAACTCCGTGCCAGAAAAATCAATTTTGCTTCGATGCGTGCCATGGACGAGTGTAAAAAGCGCGGAGAAGTGATTCTGGTTTATCCGGCCGGAACTCGTTACCGTCCGGGAAAACCAGAGACAAAGCGCGGTCTCCGTGAAATAGATTCCTATCTCAGACTTTTTGACATTATGATTCTCATTTCAAACAACGGAAACTGTCTCCGCATTAATCCCGCAAATCCTGACAGCATGCTGGATGATATTGTCGAAAAAGACTTGGTTCTCCATACTGCAAGTCCTGTCATCAACTGCAAGGAATTCCGCAAGAATGTCTTGGACAGTCTTCCGCCCGATGAGGACGATCCCAAGCAGAAGACTATCGACGCTGTGATGGACTTGCTTCAGAAACAGCATGACGAGGTTGAGAAAAAGAGAACAGAGTTACTGAAGTAGCATTTGGTCGTTGTAAACTCTGATTTCTCTGAATTTTTCTATAAGAGCGCTCATTGTGAGACGCTCTTTTTCTTCCCGGTCAATGTCAAGGATTATCCTGCCGCCGTCCATCATCAGGAGTCGGTTGCCGTAATCCAATGCCTGCTGCATATTGTGTGTAACCATCATCACTGTAAGGCCATAATCGTCCGCAAATTTCCGAGTGAGTTTCATTACAAGCTCGGCATTGGCAGGATCGAGGGCGGCAGTATGTTCGTCAAGCAGAAGCAGTGCCGGCTTTGACATTACAGCCATCAGCAGGGTGAGCGCCTGACGCTGGCCGCCGGAAAGCAGTTCAACATTGTCATTAAGGCGGTTCTCCAGATTCATGTTGAGCGCCTTTAGCTGTGCCCGGAATTTTTCACGGAGTTTGTTGTTGAGCGAGATGCGCAGGCCCTTCGCACCTTTTTTTGAGCAGATCACCATGTTGTCTTCGAGAGACATTTTTCCGGCAGTGCCCAAAAGCGGGTTCTGAAAAATGCGTCCTATGTAGCGGGCGCGCTTGTATTCAGGCTGGCTTGTAATGTCTTTCTCTCCGCTCTCTGTATCCAGAAAAATTTTTCCGCCCGTAGGTGCGTAAGTTCCTGCAATAATATTGTAGAGAGTGGATTTTCCGGCGCCGTTTGAGCCGATTACTGTAATAAAGTCGCCCTTGTTGATTTTTAGGTTTATGTCTTTGAGGGCTTTGTTCTCGTCCGGAGTTCCGGCGTTAAAAGTAATGGAAATGTCTTTAAGCTGAATCATTTTGTGCCCTCCGGTCTGCTCAAATGCTTTTTTAAGAATTCTCCCAAATCATATTTTGAAATAACCAGGCAGAGAATTATCAAAAGCCCTGTAACCAGTTTTAGGTCATTTGAATTCATTCCTACTACATAACCGTAGCGCCGTGCAAAATACATCAGTGCCCTGTAAATGATTGAGCCGACAAGTACCCGTAAAAGTTGAACTGATATCTTGTTTGACTTTAAGATAAATTCACCAAGCATAAGAGAGGCAAGCCCTGAGACCACAATACCTGTTCCGCTTCCGACATCCGCAAAACCGGCATACATAGAACTAAAGGCACCGGCCAGCGCTGCAAGCCCGTTGCCAAAACAAATTCCGATTCCGCGGACAAAATTTATGTTTACACCCTGGCTTGTTACCATCTGCGGGTTGGAGCCGAGCGCACCCATCGTAAGACCAAAATCCGTGTTGTAAAATAAATTCAGCAGGAAGCAGAGAAGCAGAACTGTTACCAGCAGAAAGGCAAAAATGGCCCAGTCCGGCGAAATTGCGGCGCCGCTCTTTTCTATGCCCTCAATCAGATTGGAAAAGATTGTCGGTGTTTTTAAGAAGGAAATATTCGCGCGGTTTGACATAATGCGCAGGTTGACCGAGTAGAGCATTGTCATTACGAGGATTCCGGCGAGCAGGTCGGGAATGCGGAGCTTTGTATATACCAGACTTGTGATGAGACCTGCAAAAAGACCCGCGCCAAAAGCAACCGGCAGCGCAATGACGGGTGCCACTCCGTGCGTGAGGCAGGCCGCAAGAACGCAGCCGCCAAGCGGAAAAGAGCCGTCCACCGTCATGTCGCAGAAATTAAGTACCCGGAAAGTCATGAACAGGCCGAGCACCATAATTCCGTAAATTAAACCTTCTATCAATATGCCCTGAATCATTTCTTTGTGAGCACCCCGTTCTCAAATATTTCGTTCGCCTGGTTCAGGTAAGTTTCGGGGATTGTGATTCCGCAGTTCTTGGCTGAGTCCAAGTCAAACAGAAGATCGCTGTCGCTGGCCTCTGTCATAAAGCGGACTGGAATTGTGTCCGGCTTTTCTCCCTTGAGAATTCTTACGACAATCTGGCCTGTGGCGCGTCCTGCCTTGTAGTAGTTAAAGCCGCTTGCCATGAAAATTCCTCCGGCTTCGGCACCCGTAACATCTGCGCTGAAGATTGGTTTTTTTGCCTGACCGAATACCTGCACCAGTGCGCTCAGTGCGCTGAATACTGTGTTGTCTGTTGTAAGATAGATTCCGTCAACACGGTCAACGATTGTCTGCGCGGCCTGCTTTACTTCGGAAGAATTTGTTATTGCCTGTGTTACCAGTTCAAGCCCGGCTTTCCGGCAGCCGCTTTTTACGAGTTCTAGTGCGGAGATTGAGTTTGCCTCGTTTGAAGTGTAAATGTAGCCCAGGGTTTTGATTCCCGTAATTTCCTTAAAAAGCGCAATGTGCTGTTTTGTCGGAATTGCGTCGCTCATACCGGTAATGTTGTTCTCGCCGTGCTCCAGTGTGGAAACAAGTCCGGCTCCAATCGGGTCTGTGATTGTTCCGAATACAATCGGAATATCCTTGATTGTATTTGCAAGCGCTACAGCTACAGGCGTTGCGATTCCAACCGCAATGTCAACACGCTCATCTTTGTATTTGTTGGCAATCTGAGTTGCTGTGTTTACGTCTCCGTTTGCGTTCTGCTGGTCGTATACTGCGTTAAAACCGTTTTCGTTTACAACATCAATTACACCTTGCTCCACTGCGTCAAGAGCCGGATGCTGAACAATTTTTGCAATTCCGACTTTTATCTTTTTTTCTGAAGAACCTTTGCTTGTGTCAGTTTTTTTTGCGCAGCTAAAAAGCATTGCGCTTAAACTAACTGCTGCCGTTAAAGTAATAATCTTTTTCATAATAGATCTCCTTCTGATTAAAGATTACTATCAATAGTAACATTTGTCAATAGCGATTTAACTAATATTAAGCATTTCTAAAAATTCACAAAATCGGCTTTTTAGAAATTTCGAAGATTTAGCGGTAAGTTTTAGTAGTAGATAATCAGGTATTCGCCCTGTCTTGTAAAGCTGGATTTTTCGTAAAGGTGAATGGCGGCACTGTTCTGTTCTTTTACAAAAAGCGAAAGGTTTTTTGCCGCTTCGGAACCGGCCGTCCAGTTTTTTATACTTTCGTTCACAAGAAGAGTTCCATAACCCTGATGGCGGAATTCCTCCTTTGTAAAAACGCCGCCTACTAGCGAGTAATTTTTTCCCTGCGCAGTAACTGCCAGTTTTGCGATAGGCCCGCCGTTTTTTTCAAGATAGAATATTTTTTCTGTCTCAAGATTCTGCTTAAAAGAGGCGGAGAGAGCCTCATCGCTTACCTGATAGTTTTTTGGAACAACCTCTTCGCGTTGGTATGCAAGTTCGAGCGGCAGGAGTTTTTCAAAATCGGCGGGGCGGGCCGCTTTGAATTCCGGCTGGCGTATGCCTTTATCGTTTGCCGGAACCGTTCTGCCGGCGGCTTTTGTCATGAGCCAGTACTTGTTTGTCTGCCTTGGCCGCATGGAAGGCTGCCTGAATTTTAAAATATTTTTTAAGAACAGTGAGCCGGCTGCTTCTCCGTTAATGCAGAAAGGTGTCTCGTGCTTGAAGAATGCGGCAAAGGCTTTCTGCGATTCCGCACAGGCGGCCTTGTCCTCAAGCGTTTTGTATTTTGCAAAGGGAAGACAGTGGAATACCGTCCGCCTTTTTCTCAGCTCAAAGATACCGATTATCTTTGAATTTTCATTTATTCCGTCCGTGCTTTCCGTAACAGCATAGCATTCTTCGCCGTCCTGCAAAAGGCGTTCGGTAAGGTTTACGCATTCGTGTTCATGAGGAAGTATAAAATTAAAAGCCTCGTTCCGCCGTTCGGCAGAAAGAGGCTCTATTGTAATATGCATCTGCATATCAAACTTTGTGTGCCTTAGTCCGGCATGTTTTTATAGTTGTCAAATTCTGCAAGCATTTCCGCATTCTTGTTCTTGTCAAAGAGTGAAACAATGACAGCAACAATAGTGTTCAGAATAAATGCCGGGAGAATCTCATAGATATCAAAGAGTCCGCCGTGAAGGTTGTGCCATACAACGACTGTAATGCCGCCGATGATAAGGCCTGCGATGGCTCCCTTGTTTGTAATTCCGCGCCAGTAAAGGGCGAGCAGAACGAGCGGGCCGAAAGTTCCGCCAAAGCCGGCCCATGCGTAACTTACCAGCCCGAAGATTGTAGAGTTCTGGTCAAGCGCAATTACAAATGCTATTGCGGCAATCAGGAATACTGTGAGACGGCCCATTTTAAGAACTGCCTTTTCGCTTGCGTCCGGGTTGAATACACCCTTAAAGAAATCCTGGCTTACCGCGCTTGACGCAACCAAAAGCTGGCTGTCCGCGGTACTCATCGAGGCTGCGAGAATCGCGCACAGGAAGAGTCCTGCTATAAATGCCGGATACATCTTGATTATTGTTGCTCCGAATACTGTTTCCTGAGCGCCGTTTCCGAGAATGGTCGGAAGAAGGTAGGTTGTTCCCAAAGTTCCGATGATAAATGTTCCGATGTAAGAAACAATCATCCAAGACATTCCGATGCGGCGGGCGGTAGTGATTTCCTTGTTGGAACGGATTGCCATAAAGCGTATGATGAAGTGCGGCATTCCGAAGTATCCGAGTCCCCACGAGAGGGCTGAGATTGCGCTCATAACGGAATAATTTTTGTTTGCAAGGAATTTGCTCAGCATTTCCTCGCCGAACTCACCATTAAGTGCGCGGGCGGTAAAGTCCTGGACACTGTTTACAGCCTGACCCGGTCCGCCAAGGGTGGCGACAATTATAATGGAAGAAATTACAAAGGCGACAAAAATAAGAGTGCCCTGCATAAAGTCTGTCGTGCAGACTGCAAGGTATCCGCCCATGATTGTGTATGACAAAATTACGATAAGTCCGATTACAAGTCCGATATTATAGTTGAGCCCGAAAACGGAATTAAAGAGTTTTGCGCAGGCAACAAATCCGGACGCTGTGTAAATCGTAAAGAATATTACAATAAAAACTACCGAAACAATCGAAAGAATGTGTGTTTTGTCCTTAAAGCGGTTTGTAAAGAATTCCGGAATTGTGATTGAGTCCCCGAATGCGATTGTGCATTTTCGGAGCGCTTTTGCGACAAAGAGCCATGCCAGATAAGTTCCGGCGATAAGGCCGAGTGCTGTCCAGAATGTTTCCTTAAAGCCGCCTAAATAGCAGAGACCGGGAAGCCCCATCAGAACCCATGCGGAGGAATCAGAGGCTTCTGCGCTCAGTGCGGAAAACCAGGGGCCTAGTTTTCTGCCGCCCAGAAAGAAGTCAGACGCGCTGTTGTTTTTGCTGGCGCTTCCGAGACCGACAAAAACCATTGCCGCCAGATAGATGACAAATGCAAGAATTTTTGCGATTGTTTGTGAATCCATTGTGGTACTCCATTTTTAAAGTTTTTTATTCATTTTCTTGTGAGGTAAAAGCGTTTAGCAGCTGGTCCGAAATCTTTTTAAACTGAATTTCGTTTGCAAGCTTGAACTGAGTCAGAATTGATGCGTCAATCTGGTAAAAGGCAATCTCCTCTTTTTGATAGTGTGTCATCAAGTCTGCAAGATATACAGCAGCGACTAATTTCTCGATGTTCGCGGGTGCGCTGTCCGGCGCGTGATGGTATCTGATTGTGTTTATGATGATATCCGGGAAATTCCATTTTTCCGCGATGCGCGCGCCTATTTCCGCATGGTTTACCCCCGCCATTAGTTTCTCAAAGATTACGGGCGAAATATGCCTTTCGGCGCAAATATTCCTTGTATGCTCAATGAAAATCGGATGTGAGTTCTCAAAAATAATTTTTCCCATGTCGTGTAAAAGGCCGCATATATAGGCATCTTCAATAATGTTTCTCTGCCCGCTGAAAAAATTTCTTGCAATATTATATGAATAGAATGCAACCTGGTAGGCGTGCTTCCAGAGTTCTGCCTTGTTATTACTGATCGAATCAAAGGAATGAACCGCTCCTATGGAAAAGAGCATGTTTTTAATTCCGCGAATTCCGACCAGCCTTACGGCATCGTAAATACTGGCGCATGGAGACGCCAGCGCAAAAGCGGCGGAGTTTACAATTTTAAGAAGTTCCGCGCTAAGCGAGACATCGTTTGAAATCTGCATGGCGATATCGCTCATTTTTGAGTCCGGGTTGCTCAAAAGCCGGTTTATCGCTATAATATTCTCAGGGAACTGCGGAAGTTCATTTATTACCTTTACAAATTCATCAGAAATAAAGTCAATCTGACTCTGTGTCTGCTGGTTCAGTGGAAGAATGATGCGTGTGATTGTCTCTCCGTTTTCGCAGAGTGTCTGAAAATTTTCCTCTGTAAGGCCTATCTTCTCAAGCATCAAAATCATTATGACAAGTCCAAGTCCCGCGCCCTCCGACTCATCAAGAATGGATTCCAGGGCCTGTTCTACGGAAGTGTACTGCTGGGTGCGTGAAAGCTTATCGTGGATTCTCTTGTATTCAAAAACAGTAAGGTCTGCGTTGTTGCGGACTTCAATCTTTATCTTGTTGTTGCGGAACTGAAGAATAAGGCGGACATAAAGGCCGGCCTTTTTTTGGAGACCGAGATAGTAGTTTATGTTATTAAGAGTGTCTTCCTTAAATGTTTTCATTCCCAAGTCGTAGTCGGAATGATTCGCGATGTCAAGATTTTTTGTTTTAAAATAGATGCGCTTTGTGTTTGCCTTTTTTGCGTTCGTGATTAATTCACTCAGACAATATGAGAGATACTCTGTCATATGATTCTGATTCAGTTCTTCCAGAAATACGCGCAGAATGTCATTCATATAAACTTCCATTTCGTGAGAAAGTGTATATGTTGTCAGCGAGAGAGGAATTCCTGCGTTTATTGCGGTCCTGATTTTTGACCTGTCTACTTCTACTTTCTTTTTTGGTTGTGCCGGCATTTTCAACCCCGATTTAAGTAAAGCCCGTTGATACTATAAATTTGTTTCTGAAAGTATAGCATATTTTATAAACAGATTCAAGTAAAATGTTGTTGTCGCCGCTAAGTAATTTACAATCCGCAGTTTATTTGGTAAAATAACCTATTATGGAAATTTTAACGCCTTTTACAGGTGAGTTTCTTGTGCTTTTGATGCTTCTCTTTCTGAACGGACGCATTTTTTTTACAAGACATACAAGAATTGACGCTCTTAGTGTTCTGGCACCTTTCAGTCTGATTACAATTATTCTCGAAATGCTTGCCTGGGGCGTGCGCCCTTCCAATATCGCAATTTTAGCTCTCAGCATAATCTGTACACTGACAAATTATCGGAGCCTTGTCCGCTTTTCACAAAAACTTTTTGTTGACTCCTACAGTGTAAAATTCTTTATCACTTCAATACTTCTTCTGATTCTGACGATTTTTATTATTATAGTTGATATTATTGTAAAGCCTATACGCCTGCAGACCAGGCGCTATAACATTGAGGTAAACAGAGAATATTTTTCCTGTCCGCTTGCAAATGACTCGTTCAGACTAAAAAAGGCATCTGAGGTTACGGATAAAAAAAATATGACTCTGTATACATTCTCAAATGTGAATCACACCATGGAAAAAGATACTGTTATTCTCTTCGTGCCTGATGTTCTGGCAGAGACACTTCAGTATGAGACATATTTTATTCTGCTTGCAAGAAAGGGGTATACTGTCCTGACCGCCGATTTATATGATACAAATTTCCATGCCCTCGCGGATTTTGCCGGCGGAAAATGTATGCGGCGCTTTCTGCTCTTGTGTAATGAGTATTCATCTTCAAATAGCGGAGAGCGTGCCTCTAAGAAATTTCTCGGCAGGCGTGCGCATGACTTTCATGATATTTATGAATCAAGTTATAAAGCGCTTGCGGCACTTGCAAAGGAAAGGTATCCGAATAAGAATATTTTTGTGGTGAGCGATGCCAGTGCTTTTTTACCCAAGGCCAAAATGAATGCGGTCTTTAAAGATGTTTTTGGAGACTACGATACTCGTAGTGCACCCGGGTTGCTGAATCTTTCGGCTATAAAAGAATATTCAACTCCGGGTTTTGGTTTTATCACTCAGTCTGATCCTCTTTTTGCAAAAATGCTTTTTGACAAAAAAAAGGACAGAACTCTGTTTGAGCCCAGTTACTGTGCAATGCGGACAGCGATAATAATCGGTGCAAAATAGAAGGAGAAAATTATATGACATTAAACGAGTTGGACGAATATTTTAATTCATTCTTAAAAAAAGAAAATTTCGGCTCTGACCCGAGCCATAACGGTATTCAAATACAAAATTCAGCGCCGGACAAAAAGCAGATAAAAAAAGTCGCCTTTGCCGTTGACGCTTCTCTGGACACGGCTACAAAGGCTGCGGAACTGGGGGCCGATGTTCTCTTTGTCCACCACGGAATTTTCTGGGATCATGTGGACACCTTGACTTATATTCAGTATCCGCGCGTGGCGGCTTTTCTAAAAAATGATCTTGCGCTCATCGGCTACCATATTCCTCTTGACGCAAACGAAGAGGCAGGAAATAATTATGGAATCGCACGCCGGATAGGACTAAAAGACTTAAAGATGTTCTGCCCCTGGCGCGGAATGGAGATTGGCGTAATGGGGCGTCTTTCAAAGCCCATGACCATTGAGGCGATTGCCGAAAAGGCTTTGCTTGGTGCTAAACCCAACCGGATTCTGTCCTTTGGAAAAAAAGAAATTTCCACGGTCGGAATTGTTTCAGGCGGTGCCGGCGGTGATCATTACTGGGCATGGAGAGAAGGCCTTGACTGTTATATTACCGGAGAGATGGGGCACAGCGACTATAATCCGATGAAGGAAGAGGGTATGAATGTCATCGCCGGCGGCCACTATAATACGGAAACTGTCGGGGTGAACCTCGTCCGCGAAAAACTGATTGCCGAAAAAGGCATTGAGGGAATCTTTATAGATTTTCCGACAAATTTATAGGAGTTAAGATGAATAAGGATTTGAATAAAAAACTGCTTCCCTTTATTTTGACAATCGCCGTAATTCTTGCGGACCAGCTGACAAAACTTTTGATAATAAAAACAATTCCTCCCTTTAGCGTGGGCTGGACGCTCGGCGATGACCTTTTGCGGATTATCCATGTTGCCAACAAGGGTGTTGCCTTTAGCCTCGGCTCAACTTTTTCCGACTCCCTCCGCCGTATTTTGTTTTCTTTGATGCCGCTTTTTGTGATTGGAATTGTAGTCTCAATTTATTTCAGGAACAATGAATTTAATTCTTTGCAGCGCTGGTGCATCTGCGGTATTGTGGGCGGCGGCCTCGGCAACATTATTGACCGTATTTTCCGTGCGGAAGGTGTCGTTGATTTTGTTGATGTAAAGTTCTTCGGAATTTTTGGCCTTGAACGCTGGCCTACCTTTAATGTTGCGGATGCGGTCATTGTTGTGTGCGGAATTCTTTTGATTGTATCTTTTTTACTTGCCGGGAGGAATAAATGACAGAGGAAGAATTAAAGAATATTGAGGCTCCGTCAAATGAGATTAAACTTACGGAGCGTGAGCGCAGGCGCAATTCCTTTTTCCTGCAGATGTTCGGCTCTCTGCTTCTTTTGGTTCTGGCGGTTCCCGTTATTATGGTCTTGGAATTTGCGACCGCATGGTTTTTGGGCCGCGTGGTTCAGGCCGATGTCTCTGTAATGGGAGTTGCCTCAAAGATTGTGGTGCTTGCGGGAATTGTATTCGCATGGTTTATAAGCCGGAGGATTTGCAGATTCTTGGTTCGCCGCACAAAGATTGGCAAACTGGTTGCCGATGATGTCGTGGATTTTTATTCTTGAGCCGGCGGTTTTTGCTGTTCGGCTTACCGTTGAATTATCAGGCTAGAAAAAAGGCGTCCGACAACTCTCGGACGCCTTTTTTATTCATAATAAAAACTATTTGACGGCTTCAAAAATGATGTCGCCGACAAAAATCAGTGCGAGAATCCATGTAACAAGCGGAATCTCTTTTGCCTTTTTGCCTGCGAGTTTGCAGATACAGAAAGCGATGATTCCGTAAACGATGCCCTTGGAAATTGAGTAGGCAAAGGGCATTGTCATGATTGTGATGAATGAAGGGATTCCCTCTGTCGGGTCAGAGAAATCAATTCCGCCTACAGACTTCATCATAAGGTATCCGACAAAAATCAGGGCAGGGGCTGTGGCAACGGCCGGTACCAGGAAGAAAATCGGGCTGAGGAAGAGAGCGATGAGGAAGAGAAGTCCTGTTGTAACAGAAGCGAGACCTGTGCGGGCACCGGCGGCAACTCCTGAACTTGACTCAACGAATGAAGTTACTGTTGAAGTTCCCATAGAGGCGCCTACAACTGTTCCGATTGCGTCAGAAAGAAGAGCGCCCTTTGCGTTCTTGACTTCGCCGTTCTCGTCCTTGAGGTTTCCTTCTTCGGCAACTCCGAGAAGTGTTCCGATTGTGTCGAACATATCTGTAAAGAGGAAAGTGAAGAAAATTACAAAGAACTGGCCCGGGTTGCTGACGATTGCCTTAAAGTCAAAGGCGAACCAGTAGGGGTTTGCGGGAGCAGAGAAGGGTGAGAAATTCTCCGGCAGGGCTGTTACCTTGAAAGGAATTCCGATGATTGTTGTGATGATGATTCCAAGCAGAATTGAGCCGGGGACTTTAAGAATGTAAAGAACAATGGTGATGATAAGGCCGAGCATTGCTACAATCGCGCCCTTGTTTGCCGCGTTGAATGTAACAAAGCCAATCAGTGTTCCTGTGTTTGTAGAAACGATACCGGCGTTTGCAAGACCGATGATTGTGATAAAGAGGCCGATTCCGACAGCAACCGCTTTTTTGATGCTGTTAGGAATAGAGTGAATGATTGCCTCGCGGATTCCAAAAATAGAAAGGAAGATGAAAAGAATTCCTTCGAGGAATACAGCAGTAAGTGCCAGCTGGAAAGAGCATCCCATTCCGAGAACGACGCTGAATGTGAAGAATGCGTTGAGTCCGAGTCCCGGTGCCAGTGCAACCGGAAGGTTCGCAAGGAAAGCCATTACGATTGTTGCCACGGCGGCGGAAACTGCTGTTGCCGTGAATACTTTGTCCCATGCCATTCCGGCCGCTGAAAGAATCTGCGGATTTACAATAAGAATGTAAGCCATTGCGAGGAAGGTTGTGATTCCGCCGACAATTTCCTTGCTGACGGTTGTTCCGCGCTCCTGAAGTTTAAATAACTTTTCCATCTTTTAAGAACTCCTTTTTATGTGGAAAGATAATTTATAATATCAAATTTTGTTATTTTATTCAATGTAAGAATGACTATTGCAAAAAAAAACTTTTTTCGATATAATGGTAAGTGAGTCCAGGTGCTATGCAGGTGTCCGCCGCAAAACCCCGCCAGAGCCGGAAGGCAGCAACGGTATGCGGATGGGCTTCGTGCCGTAGATTACCTGGGCTCACTTGATGGAACAGAACTTTCTCTTATGGGAAAGTGGGATTCCGCCGCAACTTTGGCATTCAGTTTCTGTTATAGATAAGAATTTAAATGAAAAAAAATATCGCCGTCCTTGCTTTTTTGCTGATGTGTATGCTGCTTTTGGCAAAAGACTCGGAGGAAGAAAACTGGTCATACTTTTCAACATTAACCCCAAAAGAAGAATTCGAGATTTTTCGTGACGCCTATCCCTGGGTAAAATTTGAATTGGGGTATGACAAAAAAGAAAAAGACTGGACTCTCGCCGTAACCTCCTACAAAAAAACTTCAGTCTTTTACCGTTGCGACGGCCTTTATCTTCCCAGGGAAGAGATTCCCAACAGAAAAAAATTCTGGCGCGTAATTTACAATTATTCACGCACTCTTCAAGACCCCGCCGACTTTTCTGAAGAGCAGAAGAAACGGATTAAAGATTATTCTTCCGCCGAGAACCGGAGAAACGGAGCGGTCTCGTCAAAATTTATTTTTGACGCAATTTATGACTGCAAGACACGCGCTTCCACTGAGTCTCATTTGCGGAGCATGACGCTCTGGAACTATTCTGTAAATATGAACAGACAGGTCGGTCTTATTCTTGACAAGGTTGAGTCCCGGGTTCTTGAGCTTGCAAAAATGGACGCTGAAGTGGCGGAGTTTTTAAAAACCATCGGGCGTTGTTACGGCTATAACTGGCGGCAGATTCGTGACAGTCCGACAAAATCCTTTCACAGTTACGGAATTGCAGTTGATATTCTGCCTCGCGGTTGGAAGAATAAAATTTTATACTGGGGCTACGAAAAGCAGAAGGGAAACAAGGAATGGATGCTTATTCCGCTGAAAAATCGCTGGATGCCGCCTGCCCCGGTCATAAAGGCATTTGAGGATTACGGCTTTATATGGGGAGGGCGCTGGGCAATCTGGGACAATATGCATTTTGAATATCATCCCGAACTGCTTCTTGCAAATACTCGCTTTGCCGGGAAACTCAGCCCGGCCAGCGAAGCGGAATAAATTGCTCAGATGTTTTTGTTTATGAGACGGGACTCACTCTTTCCTGTCTCAATATCTATGAATCTTGTCCACAAAGAAATTTTATTGTCCCCGTTTAAAGAATTCCATATTGCGGATGTCCACTCGTCAATATCGTCCGATGAGACATCAACAAGTGTCGGCTCGCCTTCGTAACTCGGAAGCGGAGACCCGTCGCCGGTATAGGTATGGATAAAGCGGCCCTTTGCCTTTTGCGGATTTGAATAGTCAAAGGTAAAGCGGTTGCAGCTTTCGCCGTTTCCGTTGTCGCTTTTTAGTATTGACATGCTGAACTTATATTTGCCGTCCTCAATCTCCATAATGCCGGAAATGCGAGGTGTGAAATTCGGGGCATCGTCTTCAAATTCGCGTGAGCGTAGAGATTCTTCAAAAGTCCGGCCTTTTTGCAAGCCGTCAAAAATCGTGTCTGTCTGGTCTCCGTTTGTTACGATTGTTTTTGTTACATTCCCCTGGCTTAAAACACGGACGGGGTAATAAATAATAAGGTGCGGATCACTCATTTTCGATGGGTCGAATGCCTGTGTGCGGATTCCGTCCCCGTCCTCGATAAAGATGCGGTTACGGCTGTTTACACTGCGTCCCATGATAAAATATGCGGCGACTGCAAATTTTCCGTTGGGAGATTTGCCGAGAACGATGCCGCGGCCCGGATACGAAGTTTTTGAAAGTTCATCAGCTAAAGAATTTGTGTTCATAAAAATATTGTAGCAAAAAATTAAAATTTGTGCTACAATATTTTTATGAATTTCTGCTTCCGTGTTCTAAAAGCAGCTGTTTTGGTTACAATATTAGTTTTCTCTAAAATAAATTCAACTGCTGCCGAAGCCAGTTTAAAAAAAGATTTTCACTTTACAAATGACGCGGTGATTGTAATGGATCATCCGGAAATTCTTGCGAATGACTATCTTCCTCTCAAGGGTCCGTGGAATTACTTTAAATACAATCTCGTGCGCAGTGAGGATTTTTATCCCAAGAAAATAAATCAGGGCGGAATTATTGTTTCTCTGCCCCATTCTTTTGATGACAGCACATATTTTTCTTCGTATCACTGTCGCATAGAAGGGCTAATTCCCAACAAGTTTTACGGAATGAATATTTATTCAGGTATTTTAACCTGTTGCAAAATCTGGTGCAACACAAAACTTACGGCCGTATCCGGTTCTTTGAGCAGAAGCTGTCTTTTTTCGAGACCGGCTCAGCGCACAAAGCTCGTAGACTTGCTGACAGATGATGACGGTGTGTTGGATATTGTGATTCATGTCAGCAACTATGAGCTGGACAAGGGCGGAATTACCCGTGTTCTTAAAATAACCGAGAAGGAGCATCTGGAGGGGCTTTATCACAGAGAAAACGCCATTGCCCTCTTTGTCATGGTCTTTATGTTTGCAATCGCCTGCTATCATATTATTCTCGGTGTTCTGAATAATAAAAATTTCACGCATTTTATTCAGGCTGCCATGTGCATTATGTTCTGTCTTCTGACGGCATCGCTGGGAATATCCCTGTATAACTTTTATAGTCCTGACATTATGTTTTACATTGAGCGCAGAATTTATATTGTCTTATTTACTCTTTCCGCCTCATTTCTTATTCTCTATATTTTCTCAAGTTACAAGCTTCCGTTCAGGTTTTTTGCCCTTTCTTTATATGCGGGAACTTTTATAAATTTTCTTGTAACGCTATTCATTCCGATAAGAGATTTGGAAAAGTTCAAGTATCTCTTTATTTCTATTTCTCTGTTCTTTGTGCTTATCGTCCTGCTTTTGCCGCTTCGTTTCCTGTTAAAAAGAAATCTAAGATTGCGTATCCGTTACACAGGCATTTCAACTTTTTATAATGCAAATTTGATGTTTTCTTTTATCATCTTTATAGTTTGTATTATTGATTTTCTGATTATTCCTGTTACGACGAAAGACTTCAATACTTATATTCTGTTCAAAATTTCAATCCTGTTTTTTGGAATCCTTCAGTGCGGAGTATGTGCATTCCACCGTGATATGACTAATTACCGTGTGAACAAATATGTCGCTGTTATTGAGAAGTACAACCTGAAACTCTCAAAATTTATTCCGGAGCAGATTCTGCGATACATGAATGCGGATAACATTACAAAAATAATTCCGGGTGAGTGTCATGTGTTTGACGCAATGATTTTATATGCGGAAATTAAGCATTTTGACCAGCTGTTGGAAGCTGTCGAGCAAAATGAGTTGTTCGGAGTTATATGCGATTATTATAAAGAAGTGGCGCCTGTCATTGATGAATACGGCGGTTTTATCGTAAGCTATATGAACAAGGGTTTTCTTTCCATTTTTCCGGAGCGGAATGAGAGTGTTATTAAGTGTGCCGCAAGAATGCAGGAAAAACTCCGTGATGTAAGAATGAACCTCCGTCGTTCACATCGCGCCGACATTGCAGTCGGTATTGTCATCAATACCGGAAAACTTGCGGTTGGAATGCTGGGAACGGAAATCCGTCTGGATTCTGTCCTGCTTTCTCCGGCGGCGGACCTTGCAGTCAAAATTGGCGGCCAGTCGACAAAGATAAATGCCCGGATTTTAATTACAGAGGAAGCAATGCCCTATTGCCGCCAGTATACGGATTTTATGTATGACGGACATTTTATTATTTCGGACGGAGAACAGATTCTGACATACAGTGCGATTCCAATAAGAAAATTAGAAGACTCTTATGAAGATGTTCTTGTCCCTGTAGAGGATGATGAATGAAAGTTAAGTTTTTTGCATTTTTATTTTTATTTATAGCATCCTCGCTTTCCGCAAAAAATGTCAGTAACGGCGTTCTTAATTTTGAGCGCACTGTTGGCAAAGAGAGAGTTCTTATGCTTAACGGAGACTGGGAATTTTATGAAAATCAGACTTTTTCTTCTCTTGGCGGAAAACAGGTAAAAATTGATTTTATTCCGGTTCCCGGTTCCTGGAATAGGAATATGGCCAAGGACAGGAACTCTCCAGAATTTGGCTGCAACACTTACAGACTTATGATTAACGGACTGCGCCCAAAATTTGAATACGGAATTTTTTCCAGGAGAACACCGGCTTATAATGCCCGTGTATTTGTAAACGGAAAGCTGAGTGTGGAATACGGAAATTCTTTTGGGAACTATGAAGACTGCAAACCGTCTGAGCGGCCGCTTTTGTGCAGGGCTACTTCTGACAGCCGCGGAAGTATTGAGCTGGTAATACAGGTTTCCAATTATACGGACCGATTCGGCGGAATTTTAACTCCTATAATTTTCGGTGAATTTGAAAGAATTCATAATATTTTTGATTTTATACTTTTGATAAAGTCGATTATGTTGGGAGGCCTCTTCTTTATTTTCCTGATGAATTTTTTGATTTGGGTTTTGGACAGATCCCGCACTGTTAATCTTGTGTTTGCAGCTATGATTCTGGCCATCTTTTTCAGGAGCGGATTCTATGGATTCAATGTCCTGTATTCTTTCGGCCTGTCAATTCCATATGAGATGCAATTCAAATTTGAATATATAGTTTTGTTCTCTCCGGCAGTATTCAGCGTGTTGTATAAGAATAGGATTGCACTGCCGCTTTTCTATAATGTGGTGAATAACTTCTTTATTGTTTTTACATTTTTCCTCCTTATAATTTTTATTTGCATACCTATCCGTATTGCCATTCCGGTTGTGAATATCGCGCTTTTTATTTGCTTGCTCTATTGTTTTTTCGCGCTTGTATGTACTGTATATGCTGTTAGAAAAAAGAATTACACCGCTGCCTGTTATATGTTCTTTTACATTATTGTGGCATCGGGGATTGTTGTTGATGAATATATCTTAAAGCCAAGAGGCGACATATTTGTCTGCTGTTCGGAAATATCTGTCCTTCTGCTTATTGTTTTTGATACTGCTTATCTGTCTGTTGTGCTTGAGCTTCTGCAAAAGCGTGTAATCAGGAAAAAGGCTGTGATTTCCGAATACTATCTTACTTACCGGAAATTTGTTCCGCCGGAACTTCTGAAATTTCTAAAGAAGGATAGTTTTGCTGAACTGAGTTTAAGTGACAGAGGCTCCGCTGATACAACAATTATGATGTTTGGAATGATGGTTGTTTCTCCTGACAATATGCAGATAAGTCTGCGTGTGGAGTTTGAGACTTTAAATTTCTATGCCGCGAAGATTATTGAGCTTATTGACAGTGGAAACGGTATTATTTTTACGCTTACCTCTCAGAAGATTACGGTTATTTTTAAAGGGGGAACTCGTGAGGCTCTTGAGACTGCCTATAAAATTCGGGACACAATTCAAACTATGAATACCAAGCGGGCAGAGGACTACTATCCCTGCATTCTGTTTACAGTCGCAATTCACTACGGTCAGGTTTTGTGCGGTTTGGTAGGAGATGATAAGCGCATTGGCTTTACAGCCTTGTCTCCGGATATTGAATTTACGGAAAAGAACTGCCGGATTGGTATTAGCATGAATATTCCGACAATCATTTCCGAACAGGCCGTAAATCAATTGGACGGAGAAGAAGTCCGGCGTCTCAGAATTATCGGAAAAATTAAATTTTCTGAATTTCCCAAACCAATACTTCTCTATGGAATGCAGTCTTCGGAAGAGTTGGAAAATAGTCTGGAATCTCTGGAAGAAGGCCCTTGTATTACCCAGCTGAGTGCAGACAAATATATTGATTCATAGGGGCCTGCCATTATGGATTTTTATGAACTCAATGCTTTTATAAATTTAAGTACAACCCTTCATTTTGCAAAGGCTGCGGCAATGAGTAATATCAGCCCGTCCGCTCTGAGCCGTATGATAGCCCGCCTGGAGGAAGAAAACGGGGTCAGACTTTTGGATCGTGATAACCGCAAGGTAATTCTCACTGAACAGGGGAAAAAATTCTTGCTCTTTGCAAAGGATGTTGTAAGCAGGCGGAAGAACCTTCGGGAAGAATTTGCGATGCACAAGGACGAAGTCGGCGGCGTTTTAAAAGTCTATGCCAGTGTTACTGCCTGTTATACAATTCTTCCGCCTTTTATCAAAGAACTTGCAAAAAAGTATCCCGCAATCCATTTATCTGTGGAAACAGGCGACCCCGCCGGTGCATTCAATGCTGTAAAAGAAGGGCGTGTGCTTCTGGCTGTCGCCGCAATTCCTGAAGAGGGCAATGCGGCCATTGAATCCACCTCGATAATAAGAACGCCCTTGATTTATGCCGCAAGTGTTGACGGTCCTTGGACAGATGTTTACGGTTCGCCGCAGGATATTGTTTCAAGCGTTCCGCTGATTCTTCCAAAAACAGGACTTGCAAGAAAACGCTTTGACAGATGGACAAGGTCCCGGAATGTAAAACCCAATATTGCCGCCGAAACGGAAGGTAATGAGGCTATTCTTGCCATTGCACAGCTTGGGCTCGGCCTTGCCCTTGTCCCGCGAATTGTTCTGGAGAACGGCCCTTACAAGGGGCGCTTTGTGGTTCATGAGGCCGGTAACGCCCTCGGTTATTATGATGTGGGGTTTATACACAAAAAGGAAATAAGCGGTGTTCAGAGCGAGCGTAAGATTCAGATGGCGGTGAATGATATTCTAGGAACGGGAAGATTTTTTTAGTCTGTCAAAAATGGCGCTTAGTTCGGGCGGAAGTCCGCCTTTTTCTCTCTGCTCTGTGTTTCTGTTTACAAAGCCCTGCGCTTCCAGCGCCTTTTGTTCCGCATCCATTTTGTCTTTATATTCCTGAGATGCTCTTTGCGTAATTTTATCAATTTCCGCGACATCGGACAGGCGCGCGTCGCTTCCTTTTACACGGAAGGCGAGCGACTCAATCCTGACATCTCCGCTCAGTCTGTTCAGGCCGATAAGAATAAATTTTTTGTGCATCTGGAGCATCTGACTCCAGCCGGGGTGGTCTGTCTCAACCAGAAGAATTTTGTTTTTTAAGTCAATCACGCGGCTATGGTCTGCCAGCTGCTGTCCGTTGCCTGATATTTTTGAGACAGTTGTCTGCCATGCCCGAACTACCTTGTCGCTCTGCTCGACTTCGCCGCAGGAAATATTCCTGAATACATTTGAAATCATCTCCGCGCCGCTGATAAAAGTGTCGTTTTTGTCCATGCTCATAATTCTCTCATTTTACAAACATTTCCTTGATTTTTGCAGTCAGATTTGTTACGATGTTTGCTCCGGCGACAAATGTACCGATTGAACTTCCCAGCGAGGAAAGAATAAAGACCAGCAGTACGCGGAGAATTCTGTTCTTGTAAAAGCCTTTTAGAGAGCCTGCGTCTTCCGCAAGAGTCTCCATATCCTTAACCTTTGGCTTGCAGACAAATGCCTGTACAAGACCGGTAAGCATTCCGACACCTACAAGCGGACAGAGCGAAGTAAATGGCGCTCCGATAAATGCCGCCAGAATTGTAAGCGGATGCCCGGCGGCGAGAATTGTTCCTATAGCGGCCAGCGCTCCGTTCCATACAAACCAGGAGCCGACCATTTTGCCGCCCATATTTTTTCCGCCAAAGTAAAAGCCCATGGCGATAAGGGCAACAATGACTGCCGGAATAATCCAGCCGATAATTTTTGTCCCGAAAGTTTTTGGCGGAACAGTCGAAATGTCGCTTGTGTCAGTGGTTTCCTTTCCGGCGGCGATTGTCTCAAGATGTCTCTGCACGCCCGGCAGATGGCCCGCTCCGAGAACGGCGGTTACAGAAGTTCCCCTGCATTCCCAGATATGGGCGGCAAGGTAGTAATCCCGCTCGTCAATCAGAACTTCTTTTACTGTCGGAAGAAAATCGGAGAGTTCACCCATCATTGAATCCATTTCATTTTCTTTTTTAAGGGATTCAATTTCTTCGGGACTTACTTCTTCCTTGCTAAAGGCAGATGTGATAAGAGCGGACAATAACTTGCACTTTCCCCAGAAGGAATTCTTTGTCCATGCCCGGTTCAGCGTAACTTTTATTGAGCGGTCAACCAGCTCAAAGGGAATTCCTTTTTCTTTCGCAAGGTCAATGGCGGCCTGCATCTCATCTCCAGGCTTTACGCCGACATTGTTTCCCATGCGTTTTTGAAATGAGCCGAGAATCAGGTTTGCCAGAATCAGGAGTGCCTCTCCGCGCTTTAAAACGCTTATGATGTCAACATTGCTGTATTTATCCGGATTTGTCATTGAGTCATAGCGCTTTTCGTCCAGTTCTACCGCAATGCATTCCGGAAGTTCTCCGGAAATAGTCTCTTTTACTTCCTCGACAGATTCGGGAGAAACATGGGCTGTCCCGATGAGCGTAATTTTACGGCCCGAAAGTTCAAGAATTTTTTTTGTCTGTGTTGATTCCATTTTATTTTCCTATAGCCCATTCTGCCAGTCTGTATTCAAAGAACATCGGGCTTTGCAGGGCCGCCACTTCGCCATAAATCTTGCCAGAGGTTTCTGTAAGCCCTTTAAGTTCAAAGTAAAGGCCGAGATAATAATTCATTTTTCCTTTTTTTGTTGAGTTATCTTCTCTGCCTATTTTTTGCAGGATTAAGTTTTCTGCATTGCGCGGCCCAAAATCGTTGTAGAGCCGGAGCATTAAGTACTCGAGAGAGTCGTGGTCAGGATAGTTTTTCATGGCTTTTTGGAGGAAAGGCTTTACCTGAACACTTTTCTTGGCCTTGTACATACAGGCTGCAATAATAAGCGGATATGAGATGTTCTGCGGATAGTAGGTGTAGGCCTTTTCAAAGGCTGCGCGGGCCTCGTCAAAGTTTTCTGTCCGCCATGCCAGTATTCCGAGGGACTCATAGGCAAAATAATATTTTGGATTTGTCTGAACTACCATGCGGTAATCATTCAAGGCCTTTTCATACATATTCTGCTCATCGTAAAGACCGGCGCGGTAGGCGTAGGCCAAAAAATACTTCGGATCAATATTGATTGCTTTTGTCCATGCCTTTTCCGCCTCGGAATATTTTCCGCGGAATCGACTGTAAGTTCCCAAATCCATATAGTAGTCATAACTGTCAGAATTGATAGTGATTGCCTTTAAAATATATTCCTCGGCTTTTTTATAATTTCCGTCCTCCGCATAGAGTTTCCCTATGTAGGCATAGGCCATGTCATTCTCAGGATCAATTTTTAGCATTTTATCAAAGGCTGTGCGGGCATCGTCGAGCTCGTTCAGATAATAAGAAGTCTGTCCGTAGCCGAAGAGTGCGTCCTGATTGTCCGGATCGCCTTTTAAGGCTTTCATATAATACATACGGGCGGGCTTGTATTTTTTTCGGAGAACCTGTTCCTGTCCCAGTTCTGTGTTTGCCTGGGAGTTGTCGGGGTCAATGGCGATAATTTCTTTTAGAACAGCGCTTTTTGCGGCCTTGTTACCGGAAGCCTTTGCCAGATACATCTTCATTTCTTTTAATTCAATGTCGCCTGAATTTATTTCTTCCAGCCCGGCAATAAGTTGCTGCGCCTCGGAAAATTTTCCGGCGGAAATTAAGAATGACAAATGGAGTTTCTGCAGGTCAAAATCATTCTGCAGGGAAGCCGGCATTTCCGCAAAAAGCGCAAGAGCGTCATTGACAGAACCCGTTTGGAGAATGTCCTGAAGATTCTTCACAAATAGAGTCGCCTGTGTGTCCGCCGCTTTTTGATTTGTATCATTCTGTTTTTGCCGGGCCTTGTCTTCTGAAATTGAAAGATCAGCTGCAAAAAGGTTGGACGCTAAGAGTAAGCAGCCTGTAAGACCTGCCAGTAATATTTTATTTTTCATACCGAATCCTGTTGAACTGTATATTATGGTAAATAATTTTATGAAATAATAGTAACATATTTTTTTGCCTTCTGCAACCGCTCTTGCAAAGAACGCATTTTTGCAATAAAATAATATACTATGCTTAAAGCCCCGTTTAAAAAGTTTGTCGGACTTCTTGTCCTCTATGCCGTTTGTATTGTCGGCGTTTTTGTACTTCAGTTTAAAAGTGACTCAATCATAAGAAAGAATATCCGTGCCCTGCGCATTACGCTTGCCGAAACGGAAGATGCTTCTGGGCAAACCGTATTAAAGAACAATTTTCAGTTGTCTTTTAACGGACTTCTCTTTAGTGCGGATGAAAAAAATCCGGTGACCTATTATTCTTCGGAAAAAGACCATTCCGTTCGGCTGGTCTCTTTTTCCCAGCCAGACGATCTTTCTTACCAGCTGACTTTTTCCGATAATGTTCGCCTTACCTTTTCTCTGAGCGAGGACAGCGATTCGGCCTCTCTCTGGATATCGGCAGATCTTCCCCGCAATGCGGATTCTGTCAGCGTAAGGTATTCCCCCTATTCGGGATTCTCTATAAGTGAGTCAAAGTCAAAGTCGGCGGTTCTTACGGGAAAAGTTGACTCCTATTCCCTGATTGCGCCGGCTCTTGCCGGAGGCAGACTGATTTTCCAGAAAAACTCAAAGTCCGCCCATTATTCAATTATGAAAAAGCAGAGCGAGTTTAGTCTGGATTCTGTTGATGAACTGGCATTCGCCTCAAGAGATATTTATGTACAGACCGTTAATTCTGTCAAGAGCCGGATAATTTCCGGATTCCTCTCGTCTTCGCAGAACAGCGCGAATTTCGCTTCCACGCTCGGAGAGCAGACGGTAGTATCCTTTATGGCGGCAATGGCGCAGGAAGGGCGCTACAACGAGGCGCTTGACGCTGTTCCGGAGAGTTTTGTAAAGGGCAACCGCCGAACCTTCCGCTCCGCACCTTATTTTGGCGGAATGGCCGACATGATGCCGACTCTTACAATGCAGGTTGAGAATCTGAATAATATGATTTTGCGGGCTGTTCAGGAAAGAAGCCTTGATATTTGGAGTGTCGATAATATTGCGCCCTATCTGTATACGCAGGGCAACCGCGGAAATGTCGAGATTATTGCATCTATTCCGGCATCTTTTACAGAACTGAATTTGTCTGTTGCGCAGGCTGCCGGTATCTTGCGCTCATATTCATATCTTAAAGAACAGAATTCTTCAATCGCAAAGCCGCTGGAACCGGTTCTTGAAGTCTGCGCCCAGAAACTCGTTCAGAGTATTTCTCCTGACGGAGAAAAAGTCCTTCTTATAGAAAATGACGCGCCGCTTTCTGTCCTTGAGGCAGTGGGAGCGGGAGACGCACTTATAAGTTACGGAAAAATCTCGGCGCAGGCCAGTCTTGAGAACTGCGGTTATCTTATAGTAAATTCCTATGCAGGGGACACGGCCGCTTTTGATTTGCGTGCGCTTTCTGAGCTTTATCCTGTCCTTGTCCATGGAAATAATTTCTATCCGCACTTCCTTTTGTTAAAGACTATGGAGAACGAGAATGTCTGGGCATGGACGATAGCGTCAAATGTAAACTATACGCGTGATGCGGATCTTACAATAGCTCTTGATGTTGACTTCCCTGTCGGTCTTTCGCATTATCTTTTTGTAAACGGAATTTCTCCATTCCTTCGTATTCAGATTTACAATATGGACTTCCGCTCGGATCCGCGGTTTGAAATATATAATTCTTCGGGATATGTTTACCGCCGGGCCGGCCAGATGCTTCTGCTAAAGTCCCGCCACCGCGAGCAGCATGAGGTTGTCCGCCTTTACTACAGAGATGTTGCCACGTAAAGTGATGGTCCGGAAGAAAGCGAAGTTAATGCGCTTCCGGCCGGAGAATTATTCTAAAGAAAAGTCAGGAAAGAAATCCTGACCGGGACAGAATTATGCTTGCGCTTACCGTCGCCGCGGTTTCTGTTCTCATAATGCGCTCTCCCATGCCAAGGCGTGTAAAGCCTTTCTCTTCAAGCAGGTCGCGCTCAGACTGAGACCAGCCGCGCTCGCTTCCGATGGCGGCGGTTATTGATTTTCCTTTGGGTGAATTGTCATTCAGATAATCAGAAAGGCCTGCCGCAGGACTTACATTATCCAACGCCAGAAGCATTGTGTCTTTTTGCTGAACTGCGTTTTCCAGACATTCTTTTAATGTCCTGTAAACAAAAATTTTCGGAATATGAGTTCCTCCGGCCTGAACTGTTCCGTCCAAAAGCATCTTGTAAATTTCTTCCGGCTGGGAAAGGTTTGATTTTAGGTATGATTTTTCCCCGAGTTCTGTTCCGGCAAGACTTACGCTCTGAACACCCAGAGCCGCCATGTCACGCAAAAGCCGCTTTAACTGAATCGGGCGCGGAAATCCGATAATCATATTTAACGGGAACAAGGGCTTGCCGTCAGACTTTGCCTCAAATGAAAAATAAATTTTTCCTTCGTCAGGTTCGCCCGCCGCTCCGATTTTCGTAATAGTCGCAAGCCCGGCTTTTCCTTCGATAACGCCTGCGGTAAATGTATCGCCCTCTTTTTTGCCGAGGATTTTTTTTATATGCACAGCCCGCTCGTCACGGCATTCAAGCGGCTTTGAGATTTCTTCCGGGGTAAAAAGACAAATGTTCATGAGACAATAATAACATCAAGAGAACGACTTTTCAATTACCCGCCGATGGAATTCAGTCTTGAATTTAATTAAGCAAAAATGCTATAATTCTTTTCTATGAGAAAGTCATCTGTTAAAA
This sequence comes from uncultured Treponema sp., assembly GCA_964346805.1. Lineage (GTDB taxonomy): Bacteria > Spirochaetota > Spirochaetia > Treponematales > Treponemataceae > Treponema_D. The sequence goes on from CAYFWC010000005.1 coordinate 68,504, forward strand.
GGGTCGGAATTTTGACCAGCGGGGGAGACGCCCCCGGTTTGAACGCGGCTATCCGTGGTGTTTGCCGTGCAGGAATGATTCAGTACGGAATGGAATTCATAGGTATTAAAAACGGATACCGGGGCCTCGTTCAGGGCAGTATGATTCCTCTCAAACCGAATGATTTGACCGGCATTTTAACTGTCGGCGGAACCCTTCTTGGAACCAGCCGCGAAAAGCCATTTAAAGCGAAGGAGCCTGATCCGGTTGCAAAGATGATGCCGATTGACGCAATCAAAAAGAATTATAAGAAATGGGGACTGGACGCCCTTGTATGCCTCGGCGGAAACGGAACCAATACAACCGCAAGCCTTTTGGCGGAAGAGGGTCTTAATGTCGTGGGGCTTCCGAAAACAATTGACAACGACATTGTTAATACGGATATGACATTCGGCTTTCATACCGCCCTCGATGTGGCGACGGAGGCCATTGACAGAATCCATACAACCGCCCACAGCCACAGCCGCCTTATGGTAATTGAGGTTATGGGACACAAGGCCGGCTGGCTCGGACTTTATTCCGGTATTGCCGGCGGCGGAGATGTAATTCTTATTCCGGAAATTCCTTATGATATTGAGAAGGTTGCCAGGAGCGTTTTAAAGCGCAAGGAAGCCGGGAAGGAATTTTCTATTGTCATCGTCGCAGAAGGCGCTCTCTCTAAGGACGAGGCCAAACTTGACAAAAAATCATTCAAAAAAGCGCGGGCAGAAATGCCTTACTCAATCGCATACCGTGTCGCCAAGGAACTCGGAGATGTTACAAGTCTTGAGAGCCGTGTGACTGTCCTTGGATATTTGCAGCGCGGTGGAACCCCCTCTCCTTATGACAGGGTTCTGGCAAGTCAGTATGGAGTTGCGGCGGCAGATTTTATTGCCCGCGGAGAATTTGGCAAACTGGTCGCAATCCAGAACAACAAGATTGTCGGCGTTCCGTTAAAAGAAGTTGCCGGCAAGGTAAAGAATGTTCCGCTCGATCATCCGATGCTGTTGGCCGGCCGCCATTTGGGAACAAGTTTTGGAGACTGATTCCTGTAAATGTCGTTTGTGCCCTGTCTGCAACGGACGGGCCTGCGGCGGAGAACTTCCCGGAATGGGAGGTGTCTTTGGCGGAAAGAACAATATACTCAACTGCAGCGCATGGGAAAAAATATACTCGGAGTTAAGTCCGGAGGAAAAGAATCCGGACGGACTGCCGCAGCTTAGGCTGGCTCCGATTACCGGCGCGCAGGAAAATGTAGGCTGGCCTGACGAAGATTCTTTTTACAAGCCCTTTATTCAATACTGCGCCTCCTTGCAAAACCCTTTGGGCATAGAAGGCGCGCGCCTTGCTCTGAGTATAGGTGACGGATGTCCTGACAACAAGTTGCTTGACGGAATAGAAGCGGTAAAGGCCCTTGACGGAGGGCGCGCGCCGGATTCCGGTAAAGAAGAAGGCCGGGCTTTTAAGGCCGCTGTGTTCCTAAAACCGTATCCGCAGGAAAAATTATTCCGGCGCATTGAATGGGTTTTGCCTGTCGCTGAATACCTTGGCGTTGATATTGACGCGTTCAACATAGTTACTATGCGGAACAAGGTTCATCTTGAGAAAAAGACTGCGGCCCAGCTCAATGAACTGCGGCGGATAGCAAAAATTCCTTTTGTAGTAAAGGGTGTTTTTACACGGGAAGACATGGAACTTGTAAAAGAGATGAAGCCGGATGCGGCCCTTGTGTCAAACCACGGCGGACGAGTTGAGACGGAAGAAGGCTCTTCGGCGGATTTTCTGCGTGAATATATTCAGGAACTTAGAAAATATTGCGGGGCTGTCTGGGTTGACGGCGGAATCCGGACAAAAGATGATGTTGTCGCCGCAAAAGCCCTTGGTGCGGACCAGGTGCTTCTGGGGCGCCCTCTAATCAGAGACTTTTTAAAAAGCCGTCTGTAGTAGTAATCTCGACATGCAGGGGAGACAGCCCCGAAAGTGTCAGAATTGTCGCGTCTTCCTTGGGCTTGTCCAGACCGCTTACTCCGTCGGTAACATAGACGGTGTAAATACCCTCGTCAATCAGGGAGAACACGGTGGAGAGAACGCAGCACTCTGCCACAACGCCTGTTACCACAACCCGCCTTGCCTTTTTGCAGGCCTCCAGAACATTCGGCTCCAAAAGCGATGAGTATGTGCTCTTTTCGTAAACGGGATTCTTTTTTGCAAGCGGTTTCAGGCATGGAAGCAGTTCGTTTGCCCAGGTGTCGTGGTTTACGGCTGCGTTTACGGTATTGTAGTCTTTCCACACGCCCCGGGCATTCTTATTCTCGATAAATTTTGTGAGAATGATATTGCCAAAATTGCCGTCTTCCGCAAGGCGCAGAATGTTTTTTGCCGCGCCCTCGGTGTCAAGGCATTCCCATTTTGCGCCTTTTGTATAGACATTCTGCATGTCGATAATTAAGAGTAAATCACCTTTCATAATTTTATCAGCTCGTATTGACGGCTGCCGATTCCGATTTTTTCGCCGTGCTCCAAGAGCGTTTTCCATTCAGTTTCCGGTGCGGAATTGGTAAAGGGGTCTCCGTGGTCGTGGAAATCCGCCGCCTTTATATTTCGGTCAAGCTGGCTGCCCGGAACCGGTTCTTCCTTCATACAGGCATCGGCGCATGCCTGATCCAGCGCAATCGGGTCAAATGAGGCGAACATTCCGATGTCCGGCAGGATTGGAATGTCGTTCTCGCCGTGACAGTCGCAGTTTGGCGAAATGTCCTGCACCAGAGAAATATGGAAGTTGGGGCGGCCGTCGAGAACAGCCTTTGTGTATTCGGCCATGCGGAGGTTAAGCATTTTCGCGGCGTTGCTGAATGAGAATGCTATGGCGTCAAAGTTACAGGCTCCGAGACAGCGTCCGCAGCCCACGCACTTGTCGTAGTTGACATGCATTTTGCGCGCCGCCTCGTCAAATACAAGTCCCTCGTTGGCGCACTCGCGCAGACATCTTTTGCAGCCGCGGCATTCTTCCTGATTGATTTCGGGCTTTCCGCTCGAGTGCTGCTCTGTTTTTCCGGCGCGGCTTCCGCACCCCATACCGATATTCTTGCAGGCTCCTCCAAAGCCGGCGAGCTCATGCCCCTTAAAATGGTTCAGCGAAATAAAAATATCAGCGTCCATTACGGCGCGTCCAATCTTTGCGTTCTTGACATATTCACCGCCTGATACAGGAACATCAATGTCATCTGTTCCCTTCAGACCGTCGGCGATAATTACAGGGCAGCCGGCTGCCAGAGGGCTAAAGCCGTTTTCCCATGCGCAGTAGAGATGGTCAATCGCATTCTTGCGGCTTCCGACATACATAGTGTTGCAGTCGGTTAAAAAAGGCTTTCCGCCGAGTTCATAAACAATGTCGGCAACAGTATGCGCATAGTTGGGGCGCAGAAATGCAAGGTTTCCCTTTTCTCCGAAATGCATTTTAATGGCGACAAATTTATTCTTCATATCAATATCGGCTATGCCGGCTTTTTTGATAAGTTTTTTGAGTTTTGCGGGAAGTGAGTCTCCGCCCGATGTGGTATGAAAGTCAGACCAATAGACTTTAGATTTTTCCATATAGTTACCTCAATAACTAAAAGTATAACATATTTTCTGAAAAAAGAATAGTGTATATTTTTAACGGCTGTATATATGATTCTCAAAACCTTCAGATGTGTTTACAACAATTCTTCTTGCCTTATTGAAAGACCTGATTTATACTATTTTATTCAGTTTTTAAAATTGAAGTGCGGTATTTTTATGGAGGACGGTATGGAAAAATATATTATGGCGTTGGATTCCGGCACGACAAGCAACCGCTGTATTCTTTTTAACGAGAAAGGAGAAATGTGCTCCGTGGCTCAAAAGGAATTTACCCAGTTCTTTCCAAAGCTCGGCTGGGTAGAACATGATGCGAATGAAATCTGGTCAACGCAGCTGGGAGTTGCGATTGAGGCGATGCAGAAAATCGGCGCGAACGCTGAAGATATTGCGGCCGTCGGTATTACGAATCAGCGTGAAACAGCAATTGTCTGGGATAAAAGGACAGGCGAGCCGGTCTATAATGCGATTGTATGGCAGTGCCGCCGAACAGCCGGATATTGTGATGCGTTAAAAGAAAAAGGCTTGACAGATGAATTCCGGGAAAAGACTGGTCTTGTGATTGACGCATATTTTTCGGGTACAAAAATCAAATGGATTCTGGATAATGTTGAGGGTGTAAGAGACCGGGCCGAAAAAGGCGAGCTGCTTTTTGGTACTGTCGAAACATGGCTTATTTGGAAACTGACAAAAGGGCGTGTTCATGTAACTGATTATTCAAATGCCTCTCGGACGATGCTGTTCAATATAAAAGAATTAAAATGGGACGAGGAGATTCTAAAGGAACTGAATATTCCCGGTTCAATGCTTCCTGAGGTAAAGGAGTCAAGCTCTGTATACGGCGAGACCGATGCGCAGTTTTTCGGTGCTCCTATAAAGATTGCGGGTGCGGCCGGAGACCAGCAGGCGGCTTTGTTCGGACAGACATGTTTTTCGGCGGGCGAGGTGAAAAACACTTACGGAACCGGCTGCTTTATGCTGATGAACACCGGCGAGAAAATCGTATACTCAAAGAACGGCCTTGTTACGACGATTGCGTGGGGCATTGACGGAAAAGTTAATTATGCTCTTGAAGGCTCAATATTTGTGGCGGGCGCGGCAATTCAGTGGCTGCGGGACCAGCTCAAGATTATCGACTCGTCGCCGGACTCGGAGTACATGGCGACGCGTGTAAAAGATACGAACGGATGTTATGTTGTTCCGGCGTTCACGGGCTTGGGTGCACCCCACTGGGATCAGTATGCCAGGGGGGCGATTGTCGGCCTGACACGCGGTGTAAACAAGTATCACATTGTCCGCGCAACGCTTGAGTCTCTCGCCTTTCAGGTAAACGATGTGCTGAATGCTATGATTCTTGATTCGGGAATGTCGCTCTCAAGCCTGAATGTTGACGGAGGAGCCTGCGCCAATAACTTCCTTATGCAGTTTCAGTCTGATATTATCAATGCTCCCGTAAACCGTCCCTGCTGTGTTGAGACAACCGCAATGGGTGCCGCATACCTTGCCGGACTTGCCGTCGGCTATTGGAAGAGCAAGAACGATGTTATAAAGAATTGGACTGTTGACAGAACATTTACTCCTTCAATGGCGGAAGAAGAGCGTGCAAACGAAATCAAATCTTGGAACAAGGCTGTAAAGTGTGCCTATGGCTGGGCAGTGTAAAATTGGGGCAGTGCGGCCGAGGTTTTATCCTTTTTGCCGGCTGTCTAAAAAAAACAAGCGTCCGGAAAACGGACACTTGTTTTGACTGAAAAAAATATACTGTGTTTATTGGAGATGATCGGACTTGAACCGACTACCTCTTGCATGCCATGCAAGCGCTCTAGCCAGGTGAGCTACACCCCCATAAGTATTTTTTATTTTATAAAATTTTGAATATTATGTCAAGCGGTTGGCTTGTTTTTTTTCGAAATTCAATCTAAACCTATTGATTAAGCGCTTTTTTTTCATTATAATTATTCAACTTATAGTCTAAGAACTTTTTTTTTGAGAGGTAACAGTATGGATATTTCTAAGATGAGAAATATCGGTATCAGCGCCCACATTGACTCAGGTAAGACAACTACCACAGAGCGTATTTTGTTTTACTGCAATAAGATTCACCAGATTCACGAGGTTCGTGGTAAAGACGGTGTTGGTGCTGTTATGGATTCAATGGAATTGGAACGCGAACGCGGAATTACAATTCAGTCAGCAGCCACACAGGTTCAGTGGAAGGATTACACAATCAATGTAATCGACACACCGGGGCACGTAGACTTTACAGTAGAAGTTGAACGCTCTCTCAGCGTTCTTGACGGTGCTATTATGATTTTGTGCGCCGTTGCCGGTGTTCAGTCTCAGTCAATCACAGTTGACCGCCAGCTCAAGCGCTACCATGTACCCAGAATTGCCTTTGTAAACAAGTGCGACCGTCAGGGTGCAAACCCTCTCCGTGTACGTATGCAGGTTCGCGAAAAACTCGGACTCAACGCATATATGATGGAACTTCCTATCGGTTTGGAAGACAAACTCGAGGGTGTTGTTGACTTGATTTCTCGCAAGGCCATCTACTTTGAGGGACAAGACGGAAACGAGCTCCGCTATGCGGAAGTTCCGGCCCACATGAAGGACGATGTGGAGAAGTACCGCCAGGAACTGGTTGAGGCGGCTTCTATGTTCGATGATACTCTGATGGAGCATGTTCTCGAGGGAACTGAGACAGAAGAAGAGATTATCGCCGCTATCCGTAAGGGTACACTGGCAGAGCAGTTTGTAGGTGTATTCTGCGGCTCAGCACATGTAAACAAGGGTATTCAGCCTTTGCTCGACGGTGTTATCCGCTATCTTCCTGATCCGACAGAAGTTAAGAATGTTGCCCTTGACTTGGACAACAATGAGGCCGAGGTTGAGCTTGAGTCTGTGGAGAACAAGCCGACTGTTGCATTGGCATTCAAGCTTGATGACGGTCAGTACGGTCAGTTGACATACACTCGTATCTATCAGGGACACATCACTAAGGGTGAGGAACTTTACAATACACGCGCCCGCAAGAGATTCAAGGTTGGCCGTCTGGTCCGCATGAACTCTAACCAGATGCAGGACATCAACTCTGCCGGTCCCGGCGACATCGTTGCCTTGTTCGGTGTAGACTGCGCTTCCGGTGACACATTCACTTCGAACGGTCTCAATTTCTCTATGGCTTCAATGTATGTTCCTAATCCGGTTATCTCTCTTTCTATCAAACCGAAAGACAAGACTGCCGCCGCCCAGATGGGTAAGGCTCTCAACCGCTTCACTAAGGAAGACCCGACATTCCAGACTTATATGGATCCGGAATCAGGCGAAACAATCATCAAGGGTATGGGTGAGCTTCACCTTGCCGTTTATGTTGAGCGTATGAAGCGTGAGTACAACTGTGAGGTAGAGACAGGTGCGCCTCAGGTTGCATACCGCGAGGCTATTACAGAGCGCGCGGACTTCAACTATACACACAAAAAGCAGACCGGTGGTTCGGGACAGTACGGACGCGTTGCCGGATTCATGGAGCCGATCACAGACAAGGACTACGAGTTTGTTGACAACATCAAGGGAGGCGCGATTCCTAACGAATACATTCCTTCCTGCGACAAGGGCTTTAGAAAGGCAATTGAAAAGGGAAGCCTTATCGGCGCTCCTGTTGTAAATGTTCGCTGCACAATCAACGACGGTCAGTACCACCCGGTAGACTCTTCGGACCAGGCATTCCAGACTGCGGCTCTCTTCGCTTTCCGCGAAGGCTACATGAAGGCAAAGCCGGTTATCCTTGAGCCTATCATGAAGGTTTCTATTACAGGTCCTTCTGAATTCCAGGGAAATATGTTCGGTCTTATCAACCAGCGCCGCGGTGTTATTGTTGATACAACTGATGAGAACAACACTTCGACTGTAAACGCTGAAGTTCCGCTTAGCGAAATGTTCGGATTCTCTACAATTCTCCGCTCTTCTACACAGGGAAAGGCTGAGTTCACAATGGAATTCCTCAAGTACGGTAAAGTTCCGAATGCAGTTTCTGACGAGCTTCAGAAAAAATACCAGGAAGAGCGCAAAGCCGCCCAGAAATAAGGAGTGCTAAATGGATAAGAATAATCTTTTGAAATCAAGCCCCATCCGTTTTTTTGATGAAGTTACAAACGGCGGCCTCAAAGAGGGCGAACTCGGACTCGTAACTGCAAAAAAAGGATTGGGAAAAACTTCTGTGTTGGTTCAGTTTGGAATGGACGCCCTTTTGGCAGAAAAGCCGATGGTTCATGTTTCTTTTGACCAGCACTCTTCAAATGTAATTTCATGGTACTCAAGCGTATTCAGTGAGATTGCAAAGAAAATGAATGTTTTCAACGCATCTGAGTTGAAGGACGAGATTATGCGCGACCGCACAATTCTCAACTTTAACCAGGAGTCATTCACTCTGCCTAAGGTTATCAATACAATCGGCGCTCTCAAGAGCGGCGGAATCAATGTTAAGTCTTTGATAATCGACGGTCTTGACCTTGACAAGACAAGCAAGAGCGACATTGCCGCTGTTGCGGATTTTGCAAAGGAAGAGAAACTTACCGTTTGGTTCAGCGACACAAAGGAAAGCAACAAACTTCTTGACAGCGTCAAGTCTGATGTTGTTCCTTACTTTGCTGTTGTGGCTCACATTGAGTCTGTTGGCGGAAACATCAGCCTCAACATTCTCAAGAACCACAGTGTTGAAAATTCTGGCAGCGTAAATCTTGATTCCAAGACTATGCTGATGACAAAGTAATTTTTTTCCTTGAGAAGATTATGACAGAAGGCTACATTCATTCAATTGAATCATTCGGTGCGGTAGACGGTCCGGGAATGCGCTACATTGTTTTTACTGCCGGTTGTCCCCTGCGCTGTAAATTCTGTCATAATCCTGACACTTGGAATATGTCCGAAGGCAAGAAAATGTCTCCGGAAGAGCTGATTCAGGACACGCTGAGAGATCGCGCCTACTGGGGCAAAAAGGGCGGCATCACCGTCAGCGGCGGTGAGCCCTTGATGCAGCTCGATTTTCTTATCGATTTATTCACTCTGGCAAAAAAAGAGGGTGTCAATACTTGTATTGATACCGCCGGCGGTCCGTTCAAGTCTTCCGGTGAATGGTTTGAGAAGTTCCAGAAGTTGATGGGCGTTACGGATATTCTTTTAATGGATATCAAGCACATTGATTTGGAGGAACACATAAAACTGACCGGGCAGCCCAACGATAATATCATAGAAATGTTCCGCTATCTGGACTCGATTGACAAGCCAATCTGGATCAGGCATGTGCTTGTTCCCACTATCAGTGACAAGGACGAGTATCTGACAAGAACCCGCGATTTTATCCGCACTTTGCACAATGTCGAGCGCGTTGAGATTCTTCCTTACCATACACTCGGAATTGCCAAATACGAGGAGCTGGGGATTCCCTACCAGTTAAAGGATGTTCCGATGCCGGACAAGGCCCGTGTGGAGAATGCGCGAAAAATCCTTGAGTGCGACAAATACAATAAGTGGCGCGAATAGTCTGAATTTTAAAAAGCAATTCAAAGAATAAAAAAACATACCAAAAATCAATAAAAGTCATATCTGTAAGATATGAAGAAAATCTCTTTTTTTATGCTGAATTTTCTGGCGGCGGCTTTTTGCCTTTTTGCGGAAAACGGCGGCTCTATCTCCTTTTTTAAGGGACTTGACTTTTACTGGCTCGGAACTTATTCCGCGCCGGAAAAATTTTCCTTCGGCGACGGCGTAAAACTGTCGCTGAAGGGGTTTGAGGCCCGCGCCTTTTACAGCGCAAAGAGTCTTGACTGGGACGATTTGGCCGGCGAAAAAGCACACAGGTATTCACTGTCATTTGACGGCAGGGACTTTAATTCACTTTTTGACCTTAACATTTCTCTTGGCTCTCTGTCGCTCGGCTCTTCTATGTCCGTCTCGCCTCTGTATTCCGGACTCACACCGTTTGCCGCCAAAGCCGCTGATGCCGGAGGGCTTCGCGCCTCGAAGCCTTCTATGTCCTCCGCAAAAAAAGAAGACGCCCTGTATGCGAGGGCAGGGTTGCGGTTGCCGAAGGGCCTTCATTTTGGGGAGGTGCATTTTCTGCCTTTTTCTATTGAAGGCGCGTGCCTTGCCAAAGACTTTTTAAAGGCGCGAAGCCCGGTTTTATTTGCCGGGAAGGCTGGTTTTTTATACAGAAACTATTTAAAGGTTACGGAAGGGTTTTTTTACAGGCGTTACTGCGTTGAAGAGACTTTCCTTGAAGATGAGATATGGTGGGAAAAAATTCCCGTGAGATTTGAAGGCGCCTTTAATTCCTTTGCGAATGAGACAGCCTTTGAACTGCCTTTTTTTAAGAGCAAAACGACTTTGTGCGCGACAGAGCAGAAGAAAAGTCCCGTCCGTTACTGGCTGCGTGAGGAATGCTCCGTAACTACAAAGTATTTTGACCTGAACGGGCAGGCGTGGTTCTCCGACAATTTTTTTAACGGAAATAAAATTCCTTTTTTACTCTTGAACGGCGATGAGTGCAAGAAATTATGGCAGGCAAAAATCATTCCGACTATAAAACTGCCTCTCCACGGTAAGGCTGTCCTAAAGATTGGCGCCGGCGGCCTGGTGGAAGAGAAAATACTGGATTTTGGAAAGAATACCGAATGCCGGTCGCTGGAAGGAAAATTTGCCCTTGGCTTTAAGAGAGACGGACTTGACAGCACATGCCGTCTGGTTTTTAGCGCGGGTAACTTTGTTTTTGTCCAGTCGCCGGCGCCAAAAAAGACTGTTGATTTTCCAAAATTTTCTGCGGCTGTAACTTATTCAACAAAGACAGGCGGAAAATCAAAGGGAAGAATCTATGTTTACGGTGCGGCTTCCTTTTTGCCTGCAAGAGATTCCGACAAAAACGAATATTCGGAAAGGTTGAAGATTTCTTTTTCGCCTGGAAAATCATTTGTAAAAAACGCGGGTTTTGATATCCTGGCGGAAGAAAAAAAATCCGGAATAAGAATAAGTCCCGGTGCTTTTATAAATTTATTGTTTGCGGTAAAAAAAGTAAGAGTGAATGCCGGAATTACAATGAAATACTCTTCTCCTCTTTTTTAGTTTTTTTATCAGCATACATATTTTTATCGGCCTCAATCTGAGCGTCAGAAAAATCTTTTTTGCTGTGGGGTGTAAAATAAGAGGCACCGAAGGCGACTGTAAAAGGAATCTCAGAGTCCGTCTGTCTTTCTGTAAGCGCGGTGAAATGTCTAAGAGATTCTTCCACTTTTTCCTTTGTTATATTATTGCAGAAACATATAAATTCATCGCCGCCGATTCTGAAAATCTCACCTATCATGCCGACGGATTTTATGAGACAGTTGCAAAAACTTGATATTACTTTGTCTCCTGCCAGATGACCGTATTTGTCGTTGATGGTTTTAAGGTTGTTCATGTCAAACATCAGGAGACAGCAGTTTTCAAATTTATTATTTTTCTCTTCAAATTGTTCTGTAAGTGTATACCAGGCGGTTTTGCTCGAAACTCCGGTCGCAACATCTATAAAAGCCAATTTTCTATAGAGCAGCGACATTTTAAACTGTTCGGCGCGAAAGAATAACCGCTGGTAAATAATAAGCAGCAGGGAAATTATTATAAGTATAATGGACAGATCTATCAGGCGGGATATATTCTTAATTTTGTTTTGGGTGATAAAACCGGATACGAAGGAAAAAAATGCAAGAACTGAAGTTGTGTTGAAAATTATCTTTGTAATTTTATTCATGGAGTATTCTTTGCTTGTGTTTACAATCCAAATGATGTAAAGACTGTCTAACGCGTAGATGATGCAGTTTATGAAGTTTGTTTCCGGAAACTGAGCTGTTCCTGTAATTTGCAGGACAATTTGAACTGTGATGAGAGCAAATCCAATGGAAAAGAGTATGAAAATATCTTTTGACGCTGATTTTTTTGCAATGTCCCGAATCAATGCAAATGAGGCCATGATAATCAGGAATTGGAATGGATACTTGAGGAACCAGTGGAATACCTGGTTTCCGATAAAAAACTGGAGAATGCCTGATTCTTCTAACAGACAGAAACCTATGAGAAAAAGCATCAGTGACAAATAGATGATGATTTTACTGTCTTCTATTTTTATATAGACTTGTGCCGATATTAAAAATATAATTGAAGCGACCAGAAGGATAAAAGCAATTATTATATTTTCATAGTTCTGCAAAATAATCGAGGCAATGATTTCATTCTGACTTCCTATTAAAATTGGCGGAAAATCGCTTTCCATGGTCTTGAGACTTGGTCTTGTCTCGATGCATAGACTGCCCCTCTCGTATGCTGGAATGTGAATTATATGATGAAAAGACCGGTATGTTTTTAGCCATTTTAAAGTGCTCTTCGAAATGTATTCATATATCATTTTTATTCCGAATGTTATTCTTATGTTCTGATTGTTGTCGTAGAAATCAAGATACAGGTCGCTTTTGTATTTTCTGTCTTTGTCTGTATTCTCTATCTGATGAAAAATTCTGGCTGTGCCGTCCCTGGTTACGGGAACCTTGCAGGGAAGCGTAATATTTGTTTTTCCCTTGTCCTTGTCAAAATAATACCAGCCATCATTGAAATCTTCTGCCGTATGAAGTCTGATTCTTATGCTCTCGGATTTTTTTCCGGACAATAAAACTGTAATGAACAGAAATAAAATACTGACTGCAAAGAGTATCGCTATTAAGAAGAAAGTTTTGTCAATATTTTTCTTTGAAGCCATTGATATATGTTATCATATTTATTAAGAATGTTCAAATGTTTTTCTTAAATAAATATATTCATATAATATGTCGTCAAAAACCTCATAGCCGAAAATTTTATGCACCTGGGTTACCTTCCATTGCTTGATATTTGCAACATGCGGATAGGGCAGCCAGAAAAGACGCTTTGAAAAATGCCTTATGATTGTAGACTTGTGCAAAAATTTCTGGTCGTTGAATTTTTGCGGAAGCATTTTCTTTTTTGTGGTGCATCTGATGATGGCGCTTTCATCGGCGAATACAAGTTTTTTTACTTTAAGAAGGTCGCGCGATTTTTTAAAGAGGCCGGTCTCCCTGATTATTCTCATGTTCAGAAGAAGAACGCCGGCGTTTACAAAATTCGGGTGAACCAGATATTTTCCGTAATGATCACGGGCGGCGGCATATTCGTAGTCCGTAACATCAACATCGTAAAGGAGTGTAATGTCCCTGTTAAAGAGAATGTCTATGTCCAGATACAAGAGTTTGTCCGGCATTCCGGGAACCAAATCCGCAAAAAGGCGGATAAGGGTATAGGGAGAGCAGTAGCACTGCTCGTTTGGACAGCCGTCAAATTCTTTATGGTAGATGTCCGTTACATCAATCTTTTTTACAAGGTTGCCGGGGTTGTAAGATTCGGCAACCTTTTGAAGAAATCCAATCTGCCTGTCGGAGAAAGGCTTGTACTCGGGCTTAATGTGAGTTACATCCATTGTATAGATGTAAAAGCAAAAGGGTTCACTTGTCCGGGTTCGCTTAAAGATCGAAAGCATTACAGTAAGCGCCCCGTCAAAGACCTTGTCGTTTCCGCAGAACAGAATGTTAATCATAGGCTTTGTTCTTTATTATCCTTCTCACGAATTTCTACACGGCGTATTTTTCCGCTGATTGTCTTTGGCAGTTCCTCGACAAATTCAATGATGCGCGGGCACTTGTAAGAAGCCGTCTGGTTCTTTACAAATTCCGTAAGCTTGATTTTGAGTTTATCGCTTGCCTCATAGTCCTTTGTTAATACGATTGTGGCTTTTACAAGCTGCCCCCGTTTCGCGTCAAGAACTCCTGTAACGGCGCATTCCAGAACTGCCGGATGCTGCTGCAAAACTGATTCAACCTCAAACGGAGAAATTCTGTAGCCTGAAGACTTGATGATATCGTCAGCGCGTCCTACGAACCAAATGTAGCCGTCCTCGTCCATGTAGGCTGTGTCGCCCGTATGATAGATGCCGCCGTCAAAGGCCTCGGCTGTAAGAACAACATCCTGATAATAGCCGGCAAAAAGTCCCATGGGGTGAGATTCTTCTACATCGATAACGATTTGTCCTGTCTCTCCTACCGGGCACGGAGTTCCGTCTGTGCGGACGATTTTTACCTTGTATCCCGGGGCTGGTTTTCCCATTGAGCCGGGTTTTGGCTCAATGCCGGGAAAGTTTCCTGCGATTACTGTAGACTCTGTCTGTCCGTATGCCTCGAACATTTTGATTCCGGTCTGCTCGTAGAAACGGTTGTAGACTTCCGCGTTGAGCGCCTCGCCGGCTGTTACGCAATATTTAAGACTTGACAAGTCATATTTGGATAGATTCTGGCGGATAAGATAGCGGTAAACAGTAGGCGGCGCGCAGAAAGTCGTAATCTTATACTGTGAGATTTTATGGAGCATGAGATCCGGCTTAAATGACTCCATGTCGTAAACGAATACCGCAGAACCTGCAAGCCACTGTCCGTAGAGTTTTCCCCAAACGGCTTTTCCCCAGCCGGTTTCCGCTATGCTCAGGTGAAGTCCGTCGTCAATAACATTCTGCCAGAATTTGGCGGTTACAATGTGTCCGAGCGGATAAAGGAAATTGTGTCCTACCATTTTGGGATACCCTGAAGTTCCGCTTGTAAAATACAGGAGCATGATATCGTCATTATGGGTTCCCTGCGGACCGTCGATACGCTCAAATACCGGGAGGCAGTGCTCAAACTCGTTGTGGAAATTTATCCAGCCTTTGCGTTCGCCGCCGACTGTAACCAGGTTTCTTAATGTCGGAGATTTTGGCAGAGCCGCCTCAATTTCTCCCATTACCTTTTCTTCCTCAGCGGCGACAATCATCTTTATTGATGCGGCCTTGTTGCGGTACTCAATGTCTTTCTTTAAAAGCATATTTGTGGCCGGAACAGCGATGGCTCCGATTCTGTGCAGTGCCAGAATAAAAAGCCAGAACTCGTAGCGGCGGCGCAGAATAAGCATTACTGCGTCTCCCTTGCGGATTCCGTGTGCGGTTAAAAAATTTGCAGTCCTTTTTGACATTTCTGAAATCTGTGAGAAATTAAAAATGTGTTCCTCGTTGTGGTCATCGCACCAGACAAGCGCGCGTTTTTCCGGCTCGTCTTCTGCATATCTGTCCACGACATCATAAGAAAAATTAAAATTCTCAGGAATTTTGATTTTAAAATTCTTCTTTAAGTCTTCATAGCCGCTAAACTCTGTTTGTCCGTCAAGAAATTCTTTGTATAGTGATGACATCGTGTCCCTCATAAAAAAAGTATTTGTATTATATATTTATTAGACAGAAAAATCAATAAAAGGTTGCAGTCTGTAAAAAAAAACGATATAATTTGCCTTATGAAAATGACGCCGGACTACAGTGTAATTTATTCTGATGAAGATATTATTGTTCTCAATAAACGGAGCGGGTTGAATGTCGCCGCTGACCGTTATGATGAGGCGGCCCCTCGCCTTGACCTCCTGGCGGAAAGAGAATTTGGCCGCCTTTTTGCGGTTCACAGAATTGACAAGGACACAAGCGGAATTGTTGTCTACGCAAGAAATGAGGAGTCTCATAAAAATCTATGCGATCAGTTTGCGACAAGAAAAGTAAAGAAAATCTATCACTGTCTTGTAAACGGCCGGCCGCTCTGGAATGAGTTAAAGGCAACACTGCCGCTTATGCCTGACGGAGACGCGCGACACAGGACAATCGTAAATAGAACGCACGGAAAGAAATCCGAGACGGATTTTAGACTGATTGGAGTCTGTGGTCCTTACTGTTGGATAGAAGCCCGTCCGCTTACGGGACGCACCCATCAGATTCGCGCCCACCTCAGCGCAAACGGTCTTACCATTGTCTGTGATCCTTTGTATTCCGGGAATCAAAAACCGATTCGCCTTTCTGAATTAAAGAGGCGCTATAACGGTGACACGGAAAACGAAAAGCCTTTGCTGGCAAGGCTAGCCCTCCACGCGTATAGAATAAAATTCACACATCCAAAGACTAATGAGGAGGTTGAATTTACCGCGCCGTATTCAAAGGATATGGAAGTTACAAGAAAGCAGTTTGCAAAACTTTTTGGTGTTGATCCTTTAACATGAAAAAAATATTCGCAGGCCTGCTCGGATTTGCATTTGTTTTTTCATCATATGCTGAGAATTCTAATGTAACGCCTTTTTATAAAAAGACCAGTCTCCAAAAGACAGGCGGCTGGCATTTTTCCGTTGAGGGGCTTGCCGGCGCAAGACTGGGTGTCTATAATGAGATTGTTTGGGGCGATGCTTTGGACGGAAGCCGTTACAAACTGAGCGAGTTGAACTGGGAGTTAAAGCCTGCCTGGTATTTGGGCAGTAAGGTTTCCGGCGGATACAAAGCTTTTGAACTGAATTTTTCCGGAAAATTTTTTTTGCCGGGAAGAAGCGGAAAGATGACGGATTCTGACTGGAATAACGGCTCCTATAATAACGACACTTTGACAAAAACAAATATAAGTTGGCATGATAACTATTTAGCCGCCAGTTCCGGAGGTTTTGCAGGCTATGATATGGAAATCGGATCCTGCTATAAATTTTTTCCGACTGACTTTTTGACCTTGCGGCCGCTTCTTTCTTTTAATGCGCAGTATATGAAATTTGCGGGAAAAGACGGATATGCCCGTTATGGAAACGATGTTGAGACTGACAGCTCTCCGGATGCGCCGGGGCCGTATTACTCTTACGATTCTGAGGGACATGTAACCGAAAAAAGTTTTTCCGGAAATGTGATTCTTTATGACATGTATAATTTTTTTATCTGGACAGGAATACAGGCGGATTTTATTCTGATGCGGGGGATAACGATAAGTCTTGCTAGTGAGATTGCGCCCTTTGCCTTTTTTTTGGATTACGATTATCACTGTTTAAGAAATTTGTGGTTCAAGGACACGGCCTCTTATGCTTTTCTGGCGTTCAGGCAGAAGATCGGGGCGGATTTTAGGATTACTGATAAATTTTCATGCGGCATGAATTGCGTCTTTGTGGTAAACAGCGAATCTGTCGGCAAAGCCTATTACAAGGAAATAAAATCTGACTATACCAAAAAAGGGCAGGGCGGCGGACAAATTACTTATTGCGATATTGGAATTACCGCAAAATTTGTCTGGTAACTTTTTACAAACTGAAATTTACGGACTCTATCGCACACTTTGTTTTACAGGGACTTGTGTCCACGACCCTTTTTTTTCCTGTTTTCCCTTTCTTCAAATATTTGTTCAAGATCTTTTTGCATTTCATCGCTTTTCTTGCTTCCATTTTCCAGTAAAAACTTTGTGGCAATTGTTACTGCGTGGATTGTGTGGTAATTTTTGCTGCCGTCATGCCAGTCGCTTGTCGCAAATCCGATGTATTGCAACTTTTTTTCCATATTATTAGCCGGCAGAATGAACACATTGAAAATATCGCTGTGCCTAAAACGGAACTTTTCTCTTTTTTCTGAGCAAAAACTTTTTATTTCACTGTCAATATACTGCGCATAAGTAATCTGCTTTTGGATTGAATCGCTTCCTGGAATTGAGCCGTGAACTAAAACGCTTTCCTGCTCACTCTCGTTTTCTTCAGAATCTAGTTTTCGGAGCATTGTGTAGCTGTAATACTTTGAGTCGATGATGAAGCATTTCCGCATGTTCTGCTCCAAAGGATTTTCTGCAATCATAATTGTGTCAGGCCGCAAAGGAGCGTTTTGTTTCGATTTTCCGTCTGTAAAATTCCAGCTTGAGCCAGGATAAAAATACTTTTCTTTTTCTGTTTGACTAACCGTTCCAAAAACTGAATCAACAAGTTTTTCCCAGACAACTTGAAAACAGTTTGTTCCATAGCTTACTTCTTTTGTCTCGCTTTCAGAATCAAAGCTGTTTATAAAATTAAGCAGATTTTCAAAAAGCTCAATATTCGATTCAAGATAAGTCGAGTCAATTTTTTCCTGCAAGACCTGTGTGTAATATTTTTTATTTTTTGAAACATCATCTTCATCAAGCAGGCCTTTTTCGGGAACAGACGGAGTGTAAAGAAAACCGAAAATCTCAAAGCATTTGTAAACGCAGTATTTGTGAATCTCGGTTATAAGCTGATTTTCCTGAATGCGGTTCTTGCGGATAATAAAATCCAAAAATGCAAGTCCGCTTTCTGAAACCGCAGGCTTTATGTTTTTTATTGTGCGGCTCCAGCTGATTTTTCCGCTGCTGGATTTTGCGTATAAAGTTTCCTTTTCAAAATAATAAGAGCCTCTGTCTAAAAAATCTTCTATTATATAAAGCATAGATTTTATTGGAAAATCGCATTTCAGTTCACCGTTCAGAACGGAAACCCGCTCTCCATTGTTATTTGAAGTGCAAAGAGCAATCGATTTTATCAGGTTCAGGATTTCGTTCCGCTCTTCCTTTTTGATTTTTGAGGCAGACAAGCTTGATTTTTCAGGAAAATATCCCATCGGAAAAGTTACAGTCCGTTCCGACTGCGTGATTTTTATTCCCACAAAGTCGCTTCCATTCTGCGCAGTTTTTAGAGAAATTTCAAGTTCTTTAGATGAAGACTTTTCCGGCATAAGGATTGAAATCTCAGGAATTATTCAGACGTTTCAGGCTTTTCAGTCTGCTCGGACAACGGTCTGTTGCTTTGCTCTAGTGCCGTGACAAAATCTGAATTAAAACAGTTTCCAAAGGCGGCTGTGCCTTTGAACTTGTCGATTAAATCTTCAAAGCTTTTTATTTTCATCTCGGTAGAATCTTTAAAAATATCCTTATCTCGTTTAAAAACATCATGCCAAAGATATTTTAAAACCTTATCCGCAAAATCTTTTTCTGTAATTCCGTCAAAACCTCTGCTCTTTTTTATAAAGAAAAGCCCGAGCTGCCTGTCTTCCGCATTTATAAATCCGCTTCCAATTATTTCCTTGTTGATAAGATTTCTGAAATTTCCCCAGTAAATGCCAGTCTCGCCAATTTTTAGATTGAACTGGTTGCAGTGCGCCTTATTTTTTGAATCTTCCTTATTTGGAATATACTCACTCAAAAAACGACGGTTAAATGCGTTGTCCAAAGAAAACACATTCTGGTCATTTGTATTCATTGTTGCATAAATAGAAAGATTAGGCGGAAGCTGGATTCCTGTATTTCTTGAAAATGGCTCTGTTTCATCCGGATGATTTACGCTTTTGGCGCTGTATGGATGAGAATCCGAATATTTATCTTCCCAAAACTCATATTCAGAAGCAATGTAAAAATTAATGTCATCATTATTGACAGGCGAGCAGCTCCAGCCGTCATCATCCCTGTCGAGCAGTTGAAATAAATCCCCAAAAATCGCAGCGGCATTTCCACGGTTGATTTCTTCAATCAAAAGATAATACTGATGTTTTTTATCGCGCAAAGCACGGCGCAGAATTGTTGTGAACGGGCCAGGCTTGAAGCTGTACTCAATCACAGATTTTTTATTTTCCCCCTCGCCTGTTTCCTTAATTTTTGGAATTATCTGCCCGATAAAATCAGAGTTCGTGTAATCCGGGTGAAAGACAACTTTCTGCTTTTGATATTCGAATGCTCCGGCAGTTTTTTCATTATCAATTTTGTAGGACTTGCCGCTTCCAGGAACACCGTAGAAAACAATCTGCTCGTATGGTTCGGCTGGCTTTGTGGCTTTTGGGGAAGTAAGTTTATCTTTTTCTACTACATCAAAATCAGATTTTTTTGAATTTTGCAATGTAGTTCGAAGCATTCCACTTTTTATATATTGAATAAATTCTGCTTCTGTGTATTCTGTTGAACCTAAAATATATTTTTTTGAAGTTTTATCATATAAAAATTCCATTATTTAATTTCTCCGCTAATTTAAAAAATTTTCTATTTGTCGTTTTTTCATAACGTTAAATAGTCCAATTTTATTTAAGAAATATTTCAAATCCTTTGGTCTGATTCTAATTTGGTCATGCTTATCATAATTCATTGGTCTTTGATTTAAATTCAAGTCAATATTACTTTGTGCAAATATTTCTTTTATGAGATTTTGACGTTCATAATCTCTATCAGTATCTATAGAAAAAAAATGCATTGTTGTATCAAACGAGCCACGTCCGTCAAAACAACCTTTCATAAATTCTTTTTGAATTTGTAGATTCTCAGATTTTTTTATCTCATTTGTTTTTTCCAATAAAACATCAAGGCATTTATCATCTTTTTGATTTTCTTTGTAAATTAAGACTGAAAAACCTTTTTTAGGAGAAATTGAAAATTCTTCTTGTTTATTACTTAACAGTTGCAAACTTGAGAGATTATTTTCATTTAATAATGCCAATACCGACCTAAAATGTGCAGCTAAATCTTCTTCAGTTACACTATTATAATTTACACAACCTTTTATAAATTCATCTCCCTTGTTATCTTTTCCAGTCTTATAAAACGGAAAAATTAAACCTATAACATATGCAAGTCCTGGATTTAGGTGAGACTGTTCAAGTTCAGTTATTGTCATTCAAAATCTCCTTGAATCTGCTTTGTGCTATGTCAAAATATTTTTTTTCTTTTTCAATTCCTATAAAATTGCGACCAAGTTCTATCGCAGCAATTCCAGTTGAGCCACTTCCCATAAAAGGATCCAAAATTGTTTGATTTCTATTTGTATGAATCGAAATGATTTCTTTCATAAGCTGTAAAGATTTTTGTGTTGGATGTTCTGTCCGCTCATTGCCGTTCACGACTGAAGTTCTAAACAAACTTCTTTGATACGGAACATTTTCTTGTTTGTTAAAAACCCATCGTGCATTTTTTTTGACAGCCCAAATTGCAAATTCCATATCTTGAACATAACGACGACTAATATTGCGTGGCATTGGATTTGATTTTTGCCAAATTAAAACATCTTTTACATTAAATCCAACCTTCTCTGATTCAAGGACATCAACAATAAAACTTATAAATCTATAAGAACAAAAAATAATCATCGAACCGTTTGCTCTAACAAGTGTTGAATAAAGTGGAATCCAAGAAAATAAATCAAACTTACCTTTATCCCAGTCTCCAAAATCAACACCAGAACGTGGATTTTTCATTGTTGAAAAATTGTTCGCCTTTGAAATATTATACGGAGGATCTGTTATAATATGGTCAACCTGCAAACCTTCAGCGATAAAATTATTTATTTTTTGATATGAATCTGCATTGAACAAAAGAAAATTCTCATTCATTTTCTAAAAAATCCTTTATGTGTTCTCCGATTGCTTTTGCCAACAATGGAGGAACTGCGTTTCCAATCTGTTTACAAACAGAACATTTGTTTCCGTAAAAAATAAAAGTATCTGGAAATGATTGAATTCGTGCGGCTTCCCGAGGAGTGATAGAACGATTTAAAATAGGATGAGAGTTTCGTCCATTTGAAGGAGTATCAAACCTTGTATCGATTGTTGGAGAAGGAGAATCCCATTTTAGCCGAGCCCAAGTTGTCGTAAATTTCTGTTTACCGTATAACTCCTTCGGCATAAAGGATTTGTCCCCTTCCGGTGGAATCATACGAAGTTTTTCAAGAGCAAACGCAGAATGATTTGTAGCTTTGTGATTATAAAGTTTTACTGAATTTTTTCTTAAAAGTTTTTGATATTCAGTGAAAGCTGGATTCTTATAATCTAAAACATCATTTCCTTCCCCTGATTCAAAATAGTTCAAATCAGAAATTGCATCGCGAACTGTTGTTTTTATTAAATCTTTTAATTTTGGAAGCGGAATTCCTTTTTCCCCCAACCTTCCAATAATTATTGTTCGTTCTCGTGTCTGAGGAACTCCAAAATCATAAGCATTTAAAATTCCGTGATTCAATGTGTAACCAAGCGACTCAAACTCTTCATAAATCTGCTTAATAAAATATCCTTTTGCAGCATTCAAGAGATTTTTTACATTTTCAATGATAAAACATTCAGGTTTTAATCGCTTTACAACATCAACATACTCAAGAAAGAGAAAATTTCGCGGATCTTTTATACCAAGATTTTTCCCTTTTAAACTGAATCCCTGACATGGAGGTCCACCGATTATCATATTTATATTTCTTTTTTTTGAAAATTGAATTATTTTTTCTTTTATTTCTTCATTTGTAATATCACCACAAATACATTTTGTTTTCGGGAAATTTTTTTGAAAAGTATTGATCACTTTATCATCAAAATCTATTGCAACTTCTGTGGAAAAACCTTCTACCATATCAAGACCACAAGAGAAGCCGCCTGCTCCACAAAACAAATCAAGAATTTTAAATCTATTTTCCTGCTCATTTAAACGAGCGTTTTTTTGGACAGGGATTTCTTGACTTTTATAGAAAAATG
>CAYFWC010000006.1:0-19412 GCA_964346805.1 uncultured Treponema sp.
CTGCATAAAATTCGTTATTTTTCAGACAAAATGTCTGGACAAAGGGCTTAGCTTAATGAGACTGCGTACAATTTTACAGAAATAGACACTCCTGCAGAAATTGCGGAGCGGGCTTTTAATTTTGCGGAATTGTACGAACAATCCGAAACAATTTATGTTCTAGGTGGACAAGACCCAGCACGAAGCGCAATAAAAATAGATTGCTCGGGTTTAATAATGATGAGTTATAAATATGCCATTGTAGATACAAAATACCAGCTTTTAGAAAATGACATGACAGCAAATTATATGTATCAAAAAACAAGTACAATATATTAAAAAAAGTGAGTTAAGAAAAGGTGATTTAATATTTATGGGGGAAGCGGAAAGCGATAAAATAACACATATTGCAGTTTTTGAAAAAACAGAAAACGGCATAATTTATTTTATTGATAGTACGCAAAAAGATACAAATGGAGACGGAGTGAACGATATAAACGGAGTTACCCGTCGTAATTATTCAGAAAACGACAAACGGTTTAAGGCGTTTGGAATTATGAGGTTAAAATATTGAATTATTTTTATATAGACAATAATAATTTTATTTTGGGATATACAAACTTAAAAACTACAGACGAATTAAAAAAAATTATACCAAAGGACTGTCTTTTTTTTATTACAAAGCTGGCGACAATTTAGAACTAATCGCAGAAACAAACGAACCCGCTGGAATAGGAACAGGCGCAAAAATTGAATATTAAACCACCGCCCTATTATCATGCGTATCACTAAGTAAATACGCGCGTATAAGTTCCTTTTCTACATACGGCATAACATCGCCCACCACATCACACAGAGGCTCGCAAAGTTCCACGGGGTAATATTTCCCGCCCATAAACGCGCGCAGACCGTAGCGTTCATTAAGGCATAGCGTGAAATCGACGCAGGAAGCGCGGGGAGCTACAAGGCGGAATAAATAGCCATGATACACAAACGAGCCGTCGGCGCAGGTTTTCTTTTCAGCTTTTACGGACATGAGGAAATCAAGGTCGACACCCGAAACGGCGTGCCAGTGTTTCTTAGGATTTGCAGCAGGAACGGCAAAACGGGCGTTAAAATCATCAACAAAAGTTTTAAGAAAAGCGTTAGCGGCGGGGATTGTATCAATACCAAGATAGCGGAAAATATAAGGCAGGCGGCCCTGTAAGGTTTGCCACAGCCGTTCTATACGCCCTTTAGCCTCCGGGGATAATGCGGCGATTAAATCTATTTTTAATTCCAGCGCCATTTTCTGCCATTCAGTAGGTTTTTCACGCATACCCGCGAGCTGTTCCTGTATAGAAACTTTTTCGAGGCTATCCTTAATATTAAAAAAGCATGTAGATTTATCAGAATAAAGGGCAAGAGAGACACCGCCGAACCGCTCCAGCGTTTGACGCAACATTTCATTATAACCGAGTTTACATTCATTCATGCACATATAAAGCGCCGTAATTTTATGAGTGGCGTCATCAATCCCGCCATGTATACAGTTTTTTTTCTTTGCCAATAAACCATTCATGTTTAGAGCCGTCAATCTGTACGAGATCACCTTCACAGGGGCGCTCTTTGCGGGGTAGGTGTTTTTTCTTTTCCCGAACCGCAGGCGGGCACGCGGGGAGACAATACCAGCACCCGACAGGGCTTTATAAACGGTAGTATATGACGGGGAATAGCCGAGAAAATCCTCACAATCATCGCGGAAAGCACCAATCGGACTTTTTAAAAAATGTTTGACATATTTTTCACATTGCCGTGAGAAAAGTCCGGATTCATCATGGCGCAGAAAGCATCGTCCGCCTTCCTGTTTCCGACAGACAAATAGACTCCCGCATATTCCCAAAGTCCGCACATTTGTGTTATTCTAGACTCATGAATTACTATTGCATTGCGGTTCGGACTGGCAGCGAGGAAAAATTCAAGTGCCGTTGCCAGGAGATTCTGAGTAAAAACCGGATTGACGGCGAAATCATTCTTTTTAAAAAGAAAATGAGGACTAAAAAGGGCATTGATTACGAGGAGATGCTTTTTCCGGGCTACGCATTTTTTATGACAGAATCCCATGACCTTTCCAAGTTTTATCTGCTCCGTAATGCGGACGGTTTTTATCACTTTCTGCCTAATGCGGCCGCTCCCCTTGCTCTTACGGGTACCGATTACGACTGCATTGCACGGCTCATGATTTACGGCACTACCGTAGACATAGTTCCGGTAACTTTTGACAAGAACGACCGCATCGTAATTCTTGATGGACCTTTTGCCGGGCTTGAAGGCACTGTAAAAGCCGTAAACCGCCGCAACCGCCGGGTGAATATCCAGCTGGATTTTATGAACGGAATGCAGGTAATCGGCCTTACATACGATATAGTAGGCAAAAAGCAGAATTAAGGCGGAAACGCTGACAAAGCGCTCCTCATCCGGCCTTTTACCGGCGTTTCCTTAACTCATAGTTCAGACACTCTTCTTTCCCGACGGCGGGATTATCACAGGCAAAGGAACACCGGAATCTGACCGGACGAGGCCCGTTCACTCGACAAGTTTTGCGACCGGCTTTTCAATCAAAGAAATTGCGGGTCCGAGCAAAAGGCCTATTACCGCGGCGCACAGGACACTCCCCTGCTGAATGCCGTCGGGTGCGAGACGCGAAGCGACAAAACCTATGACAACACAAGACACATCAAAAACAATTCTCATGATAAAGAAAGGAACTTTCGGCAAAAGCCCGGCAAAAAGTTTCGCGCATCCGTCATAGGGAGAAAGCCCCATTTTGGCATTCATGTAAATCGCAGCAACTATTACAAAACATATGATTGAAGGAACAAAAACGGCAAGTTTTACAGCAAAAGGGCCCTCTGAAATAAATGCGGCAAGACCGTTGCCCTTCCAGAGCCAGCAGAAAAAGTCCGACGAGTATCCTATAAGAACCATATTGAATATTGTCCCGAAGCCTATGCTCTTTGGCGCAAAGACAATCTCGATTATAAACATGAGCATATACATCGTTAGCTGCCAGTTACCGAAAGTCCAGCCAATCGCATGCGCAATATTCAGATTCATAAAGGATGCGGGATCTGTTCCCCAGCCCACCTGAATCAGAAACGAAATGAAGAATCCCATAAGAATAATTGAAACCGTCATAAGCCAGAATTTCTTCCAAAAGTTTTTGACAACAAACTGTCTAAAACTAAATTTCTCTTTCATTTTTCCTCCATAAGTGTTTTTAATTTTTGACTGACATTCAACGCATTGATAAAGACGTTATAAGGCGCTCCGGAATTGTCGCCAATACCGCGGGCGTCTTCCAGCCCACCGGAAACTTTCTGGCCGCCGGCTTTTTTAACCGCGCGGATCAGTAAGTTCTTGGGGGTGTGTTCCATGTCAATAAATTCCAGAATCTGAGTTTTGTAGCCGGCGGCCTCCAAAAGTTCGGCACGGACTGCATCAGTTACAAGGGCGGAAAAACGCTCGCGCAGAATACCGTATTTTAAAATCGGCTCAAAGAGTGTGCCGGCCTTGCGCCAGCCTTTTTCCAGCTGGAGATTTATTTCATGCTGGCAGCATGGAACACTGAGAATCGCCTTTGCCTTTTTCCGGACTGCGTAGTCCAGTGCGTAGTCGGTCGCGGTGTCGCAGGCATGCAGGGTAATTATGACATCGGGGTTTTCTTTCTCCGAGTATTCTGAAATGTCACCGCACAGGAATTCAATATCCGACAGTCCGAGTTTTTCCGCAAGGGCCGAACAGTTTTCAATCACCTCCTTTTTTAAGTCCACACCCCTTATAAGGCATGGAATGTTCTTTACTCGGGTAAGATAGTAGTGCACGGCGAAAGTGAGGTAGGACTTGCCCGAACCAAAATCCAGAATGCGGAGCGGCGTTTTTAAAGCGCCCGGCTCTTCAAACGCCTTTAGCCTCTGCACATCGGGGATTATATCATCAACAAATTCCAGAAAGCGGTTTATCTGCCGGAACTTGTCATACTTTGCGGAGACTACTTTTCCCGATGCGGTCATAACGCCAAGGGCAACCAAAAAAGGAGCCGGCACGCCTTCCGGAATAATGTAATTCTTTTTTCATAAGCCCGTCGCCCCGCCCTCTCTCGGCAAAGAAGAAGAACTGCAGTTCTGTCGGCACTTCTTCTTTACCAGCCTCGCAGTCCTGCCCTTTTTGTTTGTCAGAAAAGTAATCTCCTCTTCGTCGGTCTGCTGGACGCAGACCTTAAAGGAGATGCCGATGTTTTCCTGCAGAAAATCATCAAGCCGGGCGCGTGAAAAGTTCTTATGAAAACTCTGCGTGGAGGTAAAGAATTCGGCGAAATAATTTTCGGCGGAAGCGTCATTTGAGAAGACCTGTTTTATTTTTATCCGCTCAATTTTCTTTCCCAAAATAGATTCAGCCTGAGGGGTGGGCTTGGAAAATGTTACCGACAAAAGCATGAGAAAAATTATATAATATAGAAAGATTTTTTGCAATATTTTGTTGATAATATAAACAAACTCAAAAACAGAGCAAGATTTTTATATAAAAAATAAAAAAACTTTTAAATTTATTTGTTTTTTTTGAGATTCTGCATTATTATTATGTCGAATATGCGCAACTTGATACACAACATTGTAAGAATTCTTACATTATTGTTCTTACTGACATGCTTTACGGGTTTTGCTGAAGACGACTGCGGAAAATTCTTTCCGCGTCTGACAGAATTAAAAATCAGCAATATGTATCTTGACCTTTACGGCGGCGGCGCTTTTCCGCTTCACTTTACAGGCAAGCAGAGCGGAGCGATGACCAGCTTCGGCGGCGCTTTCGGCGGCGAGATAGGCTACAACTTTGGCGGCTGGCTTGTCGGCATTGACTACAGCCGTAACATCTGGGGACAGGGAACCAGCTGGGGCGCCCTGATGGAGAACTTCCACAACAACCTTATTCTTCTCAGGTGAAGATGAACTGCTGACAGGTGACACCGCCGCGCCGGAAACAGAAGAAAATGCCGGCGTTACAACAACCGCACTCACAATACCGGTAAACGGAACTGATGTAAACAAGAGCGGCAAAATTGTAATCACTCCGAGCTTTGACGGCAACAAAACCCAAAATTGGAACGGAGACCCTGTCGTTACATTTAAAACCCTGAATAATGCTGACAAAGATATTTCTTCCCTTGTTAACATTGATTCCGACAGCAAAAAAGTAACAATTGCCACCGGTATCTATGACGAAGAGTATTTGGGAGGAACAATTTCTGTCAAATACAGTGTTATCTCTCAGAATAAAAAACAGGTTCTGGAGCACACCTACAATATCCCTGTCTCAAAACTCGTTACAGTAACCGAGACAAAAAACTGGTCAAACACCAATAAATACACCAGCTACAGCGGAACAGACCACAACAGACTTATCGGCTACGCCTTTGGCTCTAAAGTATATGACGAAAACAACCCGATTTATACAAAATCAAGCGGTAACGGAGGTCTGGACATTATCGGAAGTCTGGACGCAGGAAAAAGCTGGGGCGTAACCTCATACGGCTGCAGCGGTCTCCAGTACTTTGTAAAAGTCGGGGAAGACATTTACCTTGCAAGGTTTGACGCTGATAAGAGCAATACAGTAAGCGGAGTTACAACAAACACCGCCGCCGCTTACTACAAACTTGGAAAGGACGATGAAGCCATAGGTTACACTTCGACAAACACTACATTAACTCTAGATGATACAATAAATGTAGGACTTACAATAAAGGCAGAAGTTCAGTATGACGAAGAAACGCCCTATCTTAAACTCACACATTCTGTTACCGGCGGCGGCCCAGTAAGCGTCGGTGCGGTAATGGATACTCTGGTAGCTGACTCTTTTGACGCCGCAAAAAGCGCAGACAACGACAGCGTAGCTGTCACAGAAACCAGCGGCGGCTTTACAATGAAAGGTTCGACATACAAGTTTGAGGCCTTCCTCAAAAATTCTCTGGGTGTAGACGATGTTTCAAACTTCTGGTACGGAGTATATTCTAATGAAAACGGGTTCAACTACTTTGACACCGTATTTGGCAGTGTCGCCCCAAGTCTCACTGAAGGTCAGGATTCTACGCTCTCTTTCCGATGGGACAGTGTAGCGCCAGGAGAAAGCAAAGTTATCCGCTTTACATTAAGTCAGGCGGAATAAGATCGACAAAGGGCAGCCAGCCACTGCTCTTTTACCCTAAAGGGGAGTGCCCTATGGCAGAGACCGCCGGCAAAAGGCCGGACGGCGAGATGCCGGCACTCCCTTTTTTTCTGTCAGGAACTTGCCCCCTAATCGCTTGCAAACACTGATACAAAATGATATAATAAGACTATGGCCAAAACGTTTGTCTTTGTAAATCAAAAGGGCGGTGTCGGTAAAACCACTTCCGCCATAAACATTGGCGCCTACATTGCGCTTGCCAAAAAAAGAGTCCTCCTCGTTGACTTTGACTCGCAGGGTAATATGTCCAGCGGTGTCGGAGTGTCAAAAGGAAAGCCGACTATTTACGAGCTGTTGAGCGGCACGGCTTCTCCAGAAGAGGCTGTAAAGCATACTGTAATTCCGCAGTTGGACGCCATCAGCGCAAGTATGGATCTTTCCGGCGCCGCCATCGAATTGGTCGATCAGGAAAACCGCGAGTACTTTTTGCGCGATGCCCTTGAACCACTTCAGGATAAATACGACTATATTTTAATAGACTGCCCTCCCTCCCTGGGAATACTCACATTGAACGGCCTTGCCGCCGCGGACGCGGTTTTAATTCCGATGCAGTGCGAATACTTTGCGCTGGAAGGAATCACACTTTTGCTGGAGACAATCAAAAAGGTTCAGAAGGGAATCAATCCCAAGCTTACAATCGGCGGAATCTTTTTTACAATGTATGACTCTCGCACAAGGCTTGCGCAGGATGTTGTGGTTCAGGTTAAGTCTTACTTTAAAGAAGTTGTGTTCAACACAATTATTCCGCGCAACATACGCCTGAGCGAAGCGCCTTCCCACGGACTTCCAATCTGCAAGTATGATCCCGTATGTGTCGGAGCAAGAAGTTATGAGAAATTGGCGGAGGAGGTAATTCACCGTGGCTAAAAAACGGCAGGGACTGGGCAAAGGGCTGAGCGCGTTAATACATGAGGCAGAAAGTCAGGCGGAAGGCGAGGAGGCGGTTCCGGAGGCAGAGACTTCCGCAAAGGCTGAAGACGCTGCCCCGGCGAAAAAATCTTCTGTAAAAAAGACAAATCTTCCCGACGGAATAGAGACTGATGAGAACGGCACACTTTGGACCGATCCAAAACTATTAAAGCCAAACCCTCACCAGCCCCGTCAGATTTTTGACGAGATAGCTTTAAAGGAACTCTCGGACTCCATCAAGGAGCACGGAATTGTTCAGCCCATCGTGATTGAAGACACAGGCGACGGTTTCTTCTACATTATCGCGGGCGAGCGCCGAACACGCGCCTCAATTCTCGCAGGTCTTGAGAAAGTTCCTGTCCAGCTCAGAAAATTCAACGAGGAAAAAAAACTTGAGATTGCGCTCATAGAAAATATCCAGCGTTCGGACTTGAACCCGATAGAAGAGGCGCAGGCATACTTTAACCTTATGAAACTCGGCGGTCTTAGCCAGGACGAGGTCGCGAAAAAAGTCGGCAAGGGCCGTCCTACCGTCGCAAACGCACTGCGCCTTCTAAAGCTGCCGGAGGATATGCAGAACTCTCTGGTTGTGGGACAAATAAGTTCGGGGCATGCCCGGGCGCTCCTCTCCGTCCTGAATCCGGCGGACCAGCGGGTGCTGTTTGGAAAAATAGTAGGGTCAAGCCTTTCTGTCCGTCAGGCGGAGGCGATGGCACAGTCCTTAAACGAAGGCGGCCGCGCGGCAAAAACGGAGACGAAAAAAGAAGGCGCAAAGGTCAAGAACCCGGATGTTATTTCAATCGAGCAGAAATTTATGGAAGCGCTCGGCACAAAAGTCCAGCTTAACGGAGGCCTGGAAAAAGGCACTCTCGTCATTGACTACTTTAGCCGCGCGGATTTGGACCGCCTTTACGGCGCCATTGTGAAATAGGCATCTTTAAACCTTTGATGATGCGGCATCTTTAAACCTTTGATGATGCGGCATCTCTAAAATGCGGCACCGAAAGGCCATGCACCCCGCCCGGTTTTGGGCGAGTCAAATTTTACCGTATAGAAAAAGGCGTTTCCGTTTATCCGTTTACCAGAGCGCGTGTCTTACCGCCTCCGGCTTATGCCTGAACACGGACCGGTTCTTCGGTTGTCTGCACCGCCTCAAGCTGTTCAGAATTGAGTCCTGAAAGAAGGTTTTCCTTGTTATTCCCATTCAATATAATACAAAAAAATTGTAAAGAAAGAAAAACGGCATAAAAAAATGAGAATAGTATTCTACAATTCAAACTCAAATTATTTTGATCCCAAAATCGTTCACATAAAAACACTCCCCTCCTGGGCGGAGACATGGGCCTCCGTCAAAAGTCAGTTTCCGGAGCACGAATTCTTTATAGCGACAATGCTCCCCTCGATGTTTCTGATGGACTACGAGAACGACAGCGTAAAACAGGCGGACGGGATTCACTACACAAACCTGAAGGGCGGCGGGGCGGTTCAGATTGCGGATGAGATTCTAGCCCTCCGCCCCGATGTTGCAATTGCGGCGAGTTTCTGGATCACGCCCTACGACTGGCTGGCGCTGCAGGACGCAATGGTGGCGGACATTCTCCGCGCCCGTGGAGTTACCGCAATCTGCCATCCGGTTCAGACGGAGGCAATCTGCTTTGACAAAAATAAGACGCACATTTTTTTGGAGCAGAACAACTTTAACTGCGCAAAGGGAATCTATGTTGACTACGATCTTTTCTGGTGCACGAGAAAAAAGCCGGAAGTGCGCGACAATGTTTACCGAGAATACATTCTTAGCGAAATCTCAAGGCTGAATTTTCCTGTAATAATAAAAGATACGACCGGGCTGAGTTCCTACGGAATGGAAGTTCTTCCCACAATCGGCTCTGTCCGCAGCTACCTTGAGTCAAAGAAATTCAACTCGGGCAGAATGGTCGAGGAATTTTTGGACGGAATACAGTTCGGCACGGAGATTCATTCAGTAAGAAACACGGACGGAAGTTTTACGCACATTGCTTTTCCGCCGTTAATGTATTCCGTAAACCAGTACGGAATCACCAGCCCCAAGCAGTCCGTAAAACTCGGACCTCTCACTTCCGGGCGCTTTAAAACACGGGAACTGCAGAAAGAGCTTGAGCGCCTCGCGGATCTCCTGCACTTTGAGGGAAGCGCGCAGGTTGACCTTGTCTTTCACAATGAAGAATGGTTCATCATAGAAATCAATCCGAGAATGAGCGGTTCAAGCGCGGCGATAGCACTCATAAAGCAAAAGTCTCTTCCGAGAATTCTTACGGAACTGGCGCTGGGCATTCAAAGCCAAAAACCGATGGAGGCGCCGCCTCCGCTCTATCTTAATATAAAGTTCCCTAACCTTAACGCCGCCCAGATGCGCGCCCTCTACGATTTGCCTTTCGTAAAATATTTATGTCAGACCGACAATGACGCGGCAAAGCAACGCCGTGAGATGGGCTTCTGCGAAATCCTGTTCGGCGGCGCCCCTATGCCTTGTGTCCTTGAATCGCAATTAGATGAAATAAAAGAAAAGTTTCCGGAAATCGTGGAACCTTCATTCTACAAAACGGCAAAGGAAATGCTCGCAATGATAAAATAAAAGCGTCATAAAAAAATAAAAATTCCTGAATTTTTTTTACCGCGGGCGCAAAAAAAAGTTCCGCAAAACCGCATATTTTCAGTATTTTTCGATTGATTTTTTACGCTTTTCATTGACAACAAATAATTTTCATTGTAAAATACTATTCTATATATCTCTTTTTTATGGAGTCATTCACAATGGCAAAAACCAAATACGTTTACTTTTTTGGTAATGGCGACGCTGAGGGTAATGCAGACATGCGCCCTGAGCTTGGTGGAAAGGGTGCAAACCTTGCAGAAATGGCAAGAGCTCCCCTTAGTCTTCCTGTTCCTGCTGGATTCACAATTTCAACAGATGTTTGTCAGGAATTCTACAAATTAGGCAGAAAATATCCTGCCGGTCTTGCTGATGAGGTTGCCAAATACCTCGCCCGTCTCGAGAAAGTAATGGGCAAAAAACTCGGCGATGAAAAGGATCCGCTTCTCGTTTCAGTTCGTTCAGGAGCTGCTATTTCTATGCCCGGTATGATGGACACAATCCTTAACCTGGGATTGAATGACAAATCAGTTGAAAGTCTTGCCGCCAAGACAAATAACCCGCGCTTTGCATGGGACGCATACCGCCGCTTTATCCAGATGTTCGGCGATGTTGCAATGGGCGTTGAGCATGCCAAGTTTGAAAAGATTATCGATGAAGTAAAATCTCACCGCGGAATCAAGCAGGACACAGAACTCACAACTGACGAGCTCAAAGAGATTGTTTCAAAGTACAAGATTCTCTACAAGAAAGAAAAGGGCGAAGACTTCCCCCAGGATCCTCAGAAGCAGCTTTGGGGTGCCATCGGTGCCGTATTCGGCTCATGGAACAACCCGCGCGCCATCAAATACCGCGAACTCAACAACATCAAAGAAGGCGAGCTCAAGGGAACAGCCGTTACTGTTATGTCGATGGTATTCGGAAACAAGGGTGACTCATCAGGAACTGGTGTAGCATTCAGCCGCGATCCTTCAACAGGTGTAAACGAGTTCATGGGTGAGTACCTTATGAACGCACAGGGAGAAGATGTTGTTGCCGGTATCCGCACACCGCAGAAAATCTCTCAGCTTGAAAAAGCAAACCCCAAGATTTACAAGGAACTTCTTACAATCCGCAACCGTCTGGAAAAGCACTATCACGATATGCAGGATATGGAGTTCACAGTAGAAGAAGGAAAACTCTTCATGCTCCAGTGCCGCAACGGAAAGCGCACAGGTGCCGCTGCTGTTAAGATGGCAGTTGACATGGTTGAAGAAAAACTCATCACAAAAGAGCAGGCTTTGCTCCGCGTAGAGCCGAACCAGCTCAACCAGTTGCTCCACCCGACTTTGGACACAAAAGTTGTTAAGAAGTTAACTCCGATTGCCGACGGTTTAAACGCTTCTCCGGGAGCAGGCTGCGGACAGATTGTATTTACAGCCGCCACTGCCGAGGAATGGCACAAAGAAGGAAAGAAGGTTCTCTTGGTTCGCAAAGAGACATCTCCTGATGACATTGCCGGTATGGCAGTTGCAGAAGGAATCCTTACTTCTACAGGTGGACGCACTTCACACGCAGCCGTTGTTGCCCGTGGTATGGGAACAGCTTGTGTTTGCGGATGCGCCGGTGTTAAGTTCAACGGAAACAAAGTTGTAATCGGTGACAAAACCTACAAAGAAGGCGATGTTATCACAATCGACGGTTCAACAGGTAAAGTATACGACGGAGAGGTTAAGGTAGTACCCGCAATTATTTCTGCCGACCTCGAGAAATTCCTCGGCTGGGCTGATGATGTTCGCAAGGCTTCTATCCGCACAACAGCCTCAGGAAAGAAAGTTGCCGGATTTGAAGTTCGCGCAAACGGCGACACACCGCAGAACGCAAAAGACGTATTCCGCTTTGGCGCAGCCGGTATCGGTCTCTGCCGCACAGAACACATGTTCTTTGACGAGCCCAAACTCACTTCTTTCCAGAAGATGATTATTTCCGACACAACAGAAGAGCGCAAAGATAACCTCAAGGCTATTCTTCCGTTGCAGGAAAAAGATTTCTACGAAATCATCAAGACTATGGAAGGTCGCCCGGTAACAATCCGCCTGCTCGACCCGCCGCTCAACGAGTTCATTCAGGCTGAAACACCTTCAGCACTCAAGGCTCTTGCAAAGAAACTCAATGTTAAGGCTGACAAACTCGCAGAAAAGGTTGCCGCTCTTGATGAGCACAACCCGATGCTCGGACACCGCGGATGCCGTCTCGCAATCACATATCCTGAAATCTATGAGATGCAGGTTGAGGCCATCGCTTTGGCAACAGCCAAACTTGACCGCGAAGGCGTTAAGCACAATGTTCAGATTATGATCCCGAATGTTGTTTCTGTAAACGAAGTTAAGCAGATTCGCTCACAGGCAGAGGCCATCATCGCCAAAGTCAACGAGCAGAAAGGAACAAAACTCAAGTTCGAAATCGGAATTATGGTTGAGTTCCCCCGCGCCGCTCTTACAGCTGACAAACTCGCCGAGTATGCTGACTTCTTCAGCTTCGGAACAAACGACTTGTCTCAGACAACTTTCGGCTTCAGCCGCGACGACTACAGCAAGTTCATCGACTCTTACCTCCAGCAGAACATTCTTGCCGAAGATCCGTTCACAACACTTGATCCGGAAGGACCTGGTGCTTTGATGGAAATCGCAGAAGAGAAGGGACGCTCAGTTAAGTCTGACCTCCACCTCGGAATCTGCGGTGAGCACGGTGGAGATCCTGCTTCTATCGCAACTTGCTACAAGATTGGTCTTAACTATGTATCTTGCTCTCCTTTCCGTGTACCGCTTGCTCGTCTTGCCGGTGCTCAGGCTGTTATCAACAGCGCAAAGGCAAAAACTGCCGGAAAGAAAGCCGCTGCAAAGTCTACTGCTAAGAAAGCGACAGCCAAAAAAGCTACTGAAAAAAAGGCTCCCGCTAAGAAAGCAGCCGCAAAAAAGACTGCAAAAAAATAATTTAGCCGGACGCTAAATTAAAAGGCCGCTCCGAAAGGGGCGGCTTTTTTTGTCTTTCGTTTTTCTTTCCGGCTTCTTCCAGAATGCTAGAATCTGATTGTAAAGGTTGTGCCGGGGTTTTCCTTGTCGTCAAAGACCGGGCTTATGGCGGACAGTGTAAAATTATGGCGGCGGGCAATCTCCTTTGCTATTGCAAGCCCCAGTCCTGTCCCGCCCTTGTTCCTTGAAGAATTTTCTTTTTTAAAGCGTTCAAAGATATGAGGCAGGTCCCCTGGAGAAATTCCGCTTCCATGGTCTGTAACAGAAATCTCGCCCTCTCCTACTCTCATTGTTACCTGACCGCCCTCAGGAGAAAATTTTACGGCGTTGTCCAAAATCGTAATAAAGAGCTGTCTCACACGGTCATAGTCACCCTCTATTATTTTAGGCTCGTACGCTCCGCCTTTCTTGTCCGGCGCATCTCTTTCCGAAAGCCCTTCCAGTTTTATGCAGACATTTTTTAGAGCCGCGGTCTTTTGAATTGATTTTGCGGCGGCGCAGGCAGCCTCTTTTATATCAAAGGGATTCTTTTCTATCTTAAAGTCCACTGTCTGGAGACGCGACAGTTCCAGCAAGTCGTTCACGAGCCGCTGGAGGTGGATTGTCTCGCCGAGCATCTGCCTGTTGTATTCGGCAAGGTTATCCGCCCCGGTAATCACACCGTCAATAATCGCCTCCAGCGAGCCGCGAAGGACGGTAACGGGAGTGCGGAGTTCGTGCGAGACATTTGCCACAAGGTCACGCCGCAGTTTTTCAAGGCGCGCGCTTTCTTCCGACGCGTCCTTCAGGCGGACGGCAAGGGTGTCCAAAGTCTTGGCGAGTTCTCCCAGCTCATTATTCTGCCGCACTCCTGTGTTTATTGAGTAGTTTCCGTCCGCCAGTTCCTTGGCGGCGGAGTTCATCAGCTTCAGGGGCTTTGTAAAGGAGAGGCTCAGTATGACAGCCGCAGCAATTCCTATGACAAATGCCGCCGCCGCGCTCACCGCAAGAATCTCTATGCTCTGCAGAATTGCCTCGTGGAGACCGACAATCGGAGAGTGGAGCAGAAGGACGCTTGATATTTTATCGCTGTCACGGCCATCGTATACCGGAACGCCTACGGTCAGCGATTTTGTCTCAAGAACGGGATTAAAAACTTCTGTAACAAATGTCTCTCCCTCAAAGGCCTTCTTCAGCGCCTTGTCAGCGCCGGGCGGTAACGGCATGTTGTCCAAGGTCTTGTCTGTCATCATCGGCAGGACAGTTTCCTTTAAGCCGTACCTCTTTCCATGATGATGATGATGCGGAGGAATTCCCGGTCCGCTCAAAGTCGTAACGCTCAGATCTTTATTCACCAGCCACACGACAGCCATTGAGATTTCGTTGAGTCCGCGGACAACCACAAGGGGATTTTTGTCTCCATCAACGGAAAGCGAGTAAAACCGGGAGACTGTCCTTGACATAACTTCCGCGCGGCGGATTAAGTCTCCCTTGTAAATTTGCGTCGTGTGGCGGCCAATCAAAAAGCAGAAAAGTCCTCCGGTTACGGCGGTTGAAATTAAAAGCGCTGTCAGAAAAAAGACTGTAAGTTTTGTGGAAATTTTAAACTTCAAATTTGTACCCCGTTCCAAAGACAGTAGAAATTTTGCACCCCTCGTGTTTTACTGAATCAAGTTTAGCGCGGAGGCGCTTTATGTGCTGGTCAACCGTGCGGATATCTCCGTCATAGTCAACGCCCCAGATATTGTTCAAAAGCTGCTGGCGGGTAAAAATCTGATTCGGGTTTTCCGCAAAAAGTTCCAGAAGTTCCAGTTCTTTTTTTGTTACGGAAATCTCTTTGCCGCTGACAAAAACCTCGCCGGAAAGGGTAAGTATTTTTAACTCCTTTACGGCAAGAACATGCTGTTCATGTTTTGGAGAAATACGGCGCATTATTGATCTTATGCGGGCCATAACTTCCGGCGGAGAAAACGGCTTTACAATATAGTCATCAGCGCCTATGTCAAGCCCCATAATCTTATCAAAATCCTCACCACGCGCGGTTATCATGATTACAGGAACCGCAGAGGTCTTGCGGATACGGCGGCAGACTTCAAAACCGTCAAGTCCGGGCATCATAACATCTAGCAGAATAATATCAAATTTTATTTTAAAAAAATAATCCAGCGCAGATTCTCCGTCAAAGGCCTTTACAACCTCATAGCCTGCTTTCTCGGAATAGGCGGCAAGGATATTTACAATCTGCTCAGTGTCATCAGCGATTAAAATTTTCACGGACTAATTATAGCACAAAAGCCGGCTCTTGTGGCGGCGACTTGATTTTTTGTCATAATTTTGTCATAATTTTTAACTGACAGAAAAAGCAAAAATGTCTAGACATTTAGCACTAATTGATATATTATTTATAGACACGATATATTCTCAGGAGAATAACGATGGTAATTACACCTAAAATAAGAAGTAACATTTGCATCAACGCTCATCCGGTAGGATGCGCAAAAGAAGTTGAACGAGAAATTGAATATGTAAAGGCGCAGAAAGCCAAGCGTGGAGTCAAATCCGCAGAAGAGGGCGGCAAGGGGCCGCGGACTGTTCTGGTTCTCGGCTGCTCAACAGGTTACGGGCTTGCAAGCCGCATAACAGCGGCATTCGAGTACGGCTGCGACACAATCGGCGTTTCCTTTGAAAAAGAGCCTACAGAGACAAAGGGCGGAACTCCGGGCTGGTACAACAACGCCGCTTTTGACCGCGCCGCAACAGCCGCCGGATACAAGTCTGTAACACTGAACGGGGATGCCTACTCAAACGAGATGCGCGCCGATGTAATAGAAGAAATTAAAAAGACAGGAAAAAAGATTGATCTTTTGGTTTACTCTTTGGCAAGTCCTGTCCGCAACGATCCCGACAAGATTGATCCGGCAACAGGCGCTCATGTAATGTATCGTTCTGTAATAAAACCGCAGGGAAAATCTTACGGCGGAAAATGCCTTGACTTTATCAACGAGAAGCTTACGGAAATGAGTGCCGATCCCGCCACTCCCGCTGAAGTTGAGACAACAGTAAAAGTAATGGGCGGCGAAGACTGGCAGATTTGGATTGACACACTTACAAAGGCCGGTGTCCTCAATGACGGCTTCTGCACTGTAGCCTATTCTTACATAGGACCTGAACTGAGCCATCCGATTTACCGCGACGGAACAATCGGACAGGCAAAGAAGCATCTGGAAAAAACAGCCCTCAGCCTTAACGAGCAGCTCAAGGCTTCTGTAAACGGCTCGGCTTATGTCTCGGAAAACAAGGGACTTGTAACCCGTTCAAGCGCGGTTATTCCGATTATTTCCCTCTACCTTGCCGTACTGTTCAAGATTATGAAGGGTAAGGGAATTCACGAAGGATGCATCGAGCAGATGGAGCGCCTCTTTACAGAACGCCTCTACAAAAATGCAGACTGCTCAATGGGCGATGTTCCTGTTGACAGCGAGCACCGTATCCGCATTGATGACTGGGAACTCCGCGACGATGTTCAGGCCGAAGCAGAAAAAGCGATGGCTGCTGTAAATGAGGACAACCTTAAACAGTACTGTGATCTTGAGGGCTATAAGCACGACTTCCTTGTTACAAACGGTTTTGATGTGGAAGGCGTTGACTATAACAAAGATGTTACGGACATGACAAAAATAGACTGATTCGGAGCAGTAATTTTGTGGAGAAAAAAAACAAATCGGAACCTTCTGCATTAAAAATTGCCAGCATTGCTGTCTTTATCCTGTTTTTTGCAGGAGTTACGGTTTATTTTATTCATGAATATCGTGCGGGCCACTTCAGCGATGCAGATTCTCTTGATGAATACATTGCGTCCTACGGAGTGCTTGCACCGATAGTCTTGACGGTGTTTCAATGCGTAAAAGTTCTTTACGCCATTGTACCCGGAGCAGTCGGCTGTATCGCCGGTGCACAGATGTTCGGAACTGTAGGCGGATTCCTTTGCAGTTATGTGGGAATCTGTCTCGGCTCTTTTGCAGCATTTCTGTTGTCGCGGAAATACGGAATGAGACTGCTGAATTTTATTTTTACGGGAAAACGCTTTGAGCGTTATTCCCAGTGGATGACGAAAAAACACAGGCGGTATCCGGTTTTCTTATGGCTTGCGATATGCTTTCCGTTTTCACCAGATGATTTTCTGTGTTATTTTTCAGGGCTTACCTCAATATCGTTCAAAAAATTCGCCCTGATAATTTTAACTGCAAAGCCCTGGACAATCTTGGGTTACAGCATTATTTTTGGGCGAATATTTTTTTAGTGACTATATGCTTGGAGTATACAATTACACAGTCATAGCGACTTATGTTGAAATGTTTTTTTCTTACGCAGGAATTCTTCTGATTCTGCGCGGAGACTTTAAGGGCGCCCTGCTCTGTCTTATGATTTCTGGCGTTTTGGATATGTTTGACGGCGCAATCGCCTCGACTAAAAAAAACCGCTCCGACGACGAAAAACTTTTCGGCATACAAATCGACTCCATGTGCGACCTCATTTGCTACGGTGTTCTGCCGGCGATTTTTGTATGCAAGATAAACGGTTTTCATACCGTAATAGATATTGTATGCGCCCTCTATTTATTATGCGCCCTCATACGCCTGAGCTTCTTTAATGTTGACGAGGCCAACCGCCAGAACGAGCAGGGCGAAGAAAAAAGAATGTTCTATGCGGGAATGCCAGTAACGATGATTGCCATGTTCCTGCCCTTAATTTATATTGCCGCAAAACTTTTTAGCCGCAACGCCGATGCCGGAATATTTGACTACCGGGCCGAAACCTGGAGTTGCGGACTTCTTGCCGTAACAGGGATTACCTTTATCACACCGATAAAACTCCCCAAAGCGCATTTTATCGGAAAAATTCTCCTGATAGTTCTCGGTCTCGCAGAATTCTTTTATTTGCTCTTTATCAAATAAGCTGAACTAAATGAAGTCAAACCAGAACGATGCTTCCGTGCGCTTTTTGTACGGAACCCCCATAGGGTTATTCTTACTAAAACTTATTCTGGCGCTTAGAATTCCGGCCCTGCTTGGCGCTCTTCTCCGCGCGCCGCTCTCACGCTTTTACATAAAATCATTCGTCAAAAAAAATCATATAGATATGCAGGGGTTTGAGAACGCAGAGTTCAAAAGCTTTAACGATTTTTTTACGCGCGAAAAGGAAATTCAGTTTGACGCAAACCCCGCCTCGCTCATAAGCCCAGCAGACGGAATGCTCAGCGTCTATAAAATTACGGAAGAGAGTTCTTTCCATATAAAAGGCTTTGACTACAATATTACAGATCTTATAACGGACAGCGTCAGTGCTGAACTTTTTACAGGCGGAACATGTCTGGTCTTTAGGCTGAGACCCTCTGACTACCACCGTTACTGCTATATAGATGACGGCACAATAGAAGAAAACCATTTTATTCAGGGAAGTCTCTACAGCGTTCAGGATACAGCCTGCCGCCGATTTAAAGTTTACGCTCTGAACCGCCGCTCCTGGACAATAATGAAGACAAAACATTTTGGAACTGTGGCGCAGATAGAGGTAGGCGCATTCAGTGTCGGTGGTATCATAAACCATGACGAAAACTGCCGGATAAGGCGTGGCGACGAGAAAGGCTACTTTGACCTGCACGGTTCTACAATAGTAATTCTGCTTCAAAAAGAAAAGGCAGAACTTTTTTCCTCCGTAAAGGAGGCCGCTGTTCTCGGACAAGAGTTCCCTGTAAAGGCAGGCTCCGCCATAGGAAAAAAACTGACTTTTATTCTATAAACCTGCAATCCAATTCTACCGATAATAGAAAGAGCGGACAGTCGCCTGCAAGATTCCTGCCCAACGCCCCGCATTCCGCCCGTGTCAGAAACATTCTGAATACAGAGAATGAATATTTAAATTCTTTCTGACTTGTGTTATTATATATACCGGTGAAAAATATTATTATAAAATTAAACAGTTTATTTTCTCAGTTCTCAAGGCTCGTCCGCACAGGAGCCGCAGTTCTCGCAGTGGCGGCAGTGGCAATCACCTGCGCCCGGGCAGATTCTTATTATTGGAATGGTGGCGGAGACGGAAGTTCCTGGACTGACGGAAGAAACTGGGGAAAGACTCAAGACAACTACCCCAATGCACCAGATGCACAGGTAATGATAAGAAGTGATGCCCCCGCGACATCGTTCACAATAGATATAAACAGTCCTATAACTATAGACGCCCTGGCTATAACTATAGACGCCCTGGCTATAACAAATTGCACCGTCGCACTTAATTTAAACTCAAGCACGCTGACTATCGCAGGAACAACTTTTGGTCTTATACTGGGAAAAGATCCGACAGGGGGTGCAAACACAGGAGACACACAAGTAACTATAAATACCGGAACTTTAATTGCAGCCAAAGTTGAAGTTGAACCCGCTACAAATAGTACCTTGATTCTGGATAACAGTACTTTTGACTGCTCCGGCGAAAGTAGTATCAGCGGAACTCTAAATCAACTAAGTGTTATGTCTGACGCGACAATAAAAGGCGGAAGTGAAAGTGCAAGGACGCTTAACATTGCAAGTCTAACTTCGACCGGCACAACATCAAATGTGATTACGACAAGCGGGTATATTAGTCTGAAT
>CAYFWC010000006.1:19512-68180 GCA_964346805.1 uncultured Treponema sp.
AAAACTCAGGTACTCTCACACTAAACAACGCACTGACTGTCAGCGGCAATTTCGAAAATACCGGCACTGTCGATGCAGGAACAAACGCAATCACTGTCAGTGGAGACTTTATAAACACAGGGACTTTTTCCAATCCGAACGCAATCACTGTCAGTGGAGACTTTATAAACACAGGGACTTTTGACAATCCGAACGCAAGCATAACAATGAAGGGAGCCAACGTAACATTTGCCGGCGGCGGATGCACGGTAAATTCCCTTACATATGCCCCGACTGCTACAGGTGCCCCGACTGCTACAGGCGGAAGAAGCCTTGAATTAAACGGCGACAATAACTTTAAAACATTCTCATGCACAGCCGACGGCGACGGCGACGGGGTAACTATAACAGTAAACGGCACAGAAACGGTTAGTGAAAAACTTATTTTAAAAGGAAAGGACGCCAGCCACCCGCTCACCGTTACAGGCTCCGGAGGATTCCAGATTAGCAGCAGTCAGACGGAAAAAGGAAGATTTCTTACTATTGATAAGTCAGGTCCCGTTATCTCTGCCGTTAGCGGAAAAGTGTATTATATTGCGACAGACTCTAGTTTCTCAGACTCCACGTACGGATTGTATAACAAGTGGATCATAGTAAATTCCCATATGACTTTTAAATGGAACGGAAACCGTTCAAAAGAATGGGAAACCTCGGAAAACTGGGACTGTAACTTGGTTCCCGGTATTGCGGCCGCCACAGGCGGCGTCTCGACTACAGGATATGACATAGAAATTCCGGATTCCGTTGCAAACGATTGTTATCCTATTGTAAACAATGACTATAAAACAGGCAGCCTGATAATTGGCACAAGCACCGAAACCGCACATAACGCCAAACTCCTATTAACCGGCGGCAGTGTCTTAGTTGATACGGCAAGCTCAAAAAACCTAAAAAACATGGGAACAATATTTTATAAAGGCAGCGGCCGCATAAAAGACAGCACTTCTACATTTATAAATGATGCTTATAACGGAGGGACTGTAGATTTTGATGTCGTCGATGCATCTGACATATCCAGTGTTTCCTACCACAACCTTACAATCTCCGGCGGAAACGGAATTGCATCAGACTCACTGAACATCAGGGGAAAACTTACAGTTTCAAATTCCGCTTCCGCTAATTTTAATAACGCAACAAATGTCACTGTCACAAATGTAAACTCCGTAGACTTTTCCACCACCGGCGCAATAAGCATTGGAAACAATGAAGACGACAGTTTTAATGTTACTGACAGCAACCTGCTTTTCCCATCAACATTGGGCGCTCTTACTTTGGCAGGGAAAATAGAAGTTAAGACAGGACACACCATCAGTATGTCTAAAAATGCGTCTCTCGCCGCAAACACAACATTCTGCAGCCCCGCAAGTATCGACGCAGACATAATTATCTCAGATGATAGCAACAGCGGAAAACTCCTTACCTGCGAAAAAACATTAACTTCTTCTACACATACACTCACCTGCAAAAACATCAGTCTGACAAATTCAGATTCTGCCAAAGATGCTAAAATAACTTTTACGGAGGGGGATGCTCCTGCAAGCCAGATTTTTACGCCGCATGAGAGTTCTGTATATAATACAGTAATCATAAACAAAAGTAAGGGCGGAAATTTTTCTGTAGATGACAACAAATTAAAAGTAAAATCCCTTAACTTTACCGATAATACGGGCAAAATAAGTTTTGGTAAAAAACTTACAGTTACCGACGATTTTGCCGATTTTGCCGATTTTGCCGATTCTGCCTCAAATACGGGCAATGTAGAATTCACGGAAGGCGCGGACTTTACGCCGGAGGCAGTCTTTTACACAAGCGGTAATGTAGAAATTCTAACCGACTCAACTTTTACAGGCGGTCTAACACACACGACGGGAAAAACCATTATCGCAGGAACAATCACCACAGGCGATAAGCCAATAAACTTAGGGACAACCACGCTTGCCGAAAACAACTATATAAACGCCGGCACAGGCACCGTATCATTCGGCACACTAGACAGCAAGACAGACAGTTTCTTCTCACTCGATGCGTCAGGAACAGCCGTTACATTCGGCGGTGCGGTGGGGCAGAACACTCCGCTCTCTTCTCTTAAAATATCCGGCACCTGCGCCATCAAGGGAGGAGAAATTACAACAACAGGTCCGCAGACTTATAATGGTGCGGTTGCAATCAGCGA
Organism: uncultured Treponema sp.; assembly: GCA_964346805.1. Classification (GTDB taxonomy): domain Bacteria; phylum Spirochaetota; class Spirochaetia; order Treponematales; family Treponemataceae; genus Treponema_D. The sequence goes on from CAYFWC010000006.1 coordinate 21,725, forward strand.
CAAAGACGCAAGTATAACCAACAGCTCAACCAATGCCGGAGACTTCATCACCTTTAATGCCGGCATTTCATCTGCGGACAAAAAACTAACAATTTCTTCCATAAATAACGGAGTTCTATACACTGGAACTGCCGGCTCAGTATGGTCTGTTGGCAACGGAATTAAATTAACCGGCACGGATTTATTTTTAGACGGAACAAATACACTTACACTTTCTTGCGACATTTCCTGCAAAAACCTTTACTTCTACCGGGGAAAACTCGGCACAACAAAAAAAATAACGACATCAGCGGATTTTGCCGTATGGGGAGAACATTATGACCCGACCGACAAAGCCTGGTCTGCCTCCAACACTCGTTTTGCCTATTACATTCCGGCGACCGGCTTAAAACGGTATCCCGACGGAGGTTCTTCCATTACAAATACATCTGCCGCCTTCAGTAACCTGGCCGGGGCTGTCATTGCAGTCGGAAGCAACTTCTATGTAAACGGCGCAAACATTGACGCAGGTTCATTTACCTTAACACTTCCAAGCGCTGTCCCCTCGTCCGCCATCTTGAACACAACAGCTGCTGTAACAGAAGGGCAATGGGGACTTCCCTATGCGGCCGCCTTTAACCTCAAAGTGTCGGACTGCACTGCTGCAGGAATTTCCGTAGCCGCCGGATCCTACGCTTACGACGGCACAAACGCAGATACAAGCGTAACAGTTTCCCACGGACACAATGTCGAAGACGGCGGCGGCAATTCAGGCTGGCAGTTCCACTATCCGCAAATCATAGAAGCAAGAACCGTAGAGGACAATAAGGTTTATGTAAAATTCAATTTGCCTGCTGAATACACTCCAGATGGTGTTGAAGAAGTAAAATACAATAACAACGGATTCTCGTTTACAGATATCACAACATCAACAGCGGACAAAAAAGAGTTTTGTATTACTACAACTAACAACCGCTGGAACACGGACGCAACAGGCACTTCTACAGGAACCTCAACCTCAACAGACTCGACAGGAACTCATCAGTCTGTAACGGCAGATCTCTCCATTTTGGAGGGTGTATTCAGGGCGGCGGAAGGAAAAACCATGAATATCAATTACGGCCGGCAAACCGTAACTGAATCTTATAAAAATGTTTACGATGCCGCAGGGCCGGTTCTTATCACTGTAACCACAGGCCGTGAATCACATACTGAATACGATGCCGCTGCAGGAGAAGCCTCCCAGCACTCTTACGACGGCCACAATTACATTGAATTCAAGTATTCCGAGAAAGTAAATTTCGGACTGCCCGGCTCGTCTGACTTCTATCCGGCCGAAAACTATGCAACCATGGAAAATGTTCAGGTAACAGACAGCCTCGGCGGCATCTCCGAATTTGCCGCCACTTCCGGGGGAACGGTTACAGTGGCGGGCTTGGGACAAATTACAAGCGGCCTGATTCACACAGGAAAAGACGGAAGCGACAACAAGTATGTCAACACCCTTTACAGAAATGACGAGTATTCAGTCCGGCTGTCTGTAGCCGGCTGGACTGACGGAACTTTTACCGGATCTGATGCAAATGAGTATAAAAAGTGGGCGGGCTATATCACAAAGGCGATTGTTCCCAGCGGCGGAGTTTCTCTTTCAGGAATTACAGCAAATCATTATGTTACTGACTGCGCTGTAAAACTTGACGGCGTTACCCCGCTCTATAATCAGCAGACGCTTGCAAAAACCGGACTTGTTGTTGAAAAATCAACCATTGACAATGATTGGGACACTACACCGCCTTCATTCGCTCCATTCCGTACAAACCGCACTCTTTGGACAGACCCGGTCACGAGCAGCAGCAGCGAATATGAGATTGTGGGTACAAGTGACATAGGGGTAAGCATTACCCATCTGGATTTTCACATGTTCGGAGACAAACCGGCCTATAGCAGTACTGAAAATCCGCAGTGGTTCTCACGCATAGGCTGGGCCGCAGCCGACGCAGAAAATGCTTATACCGTTATTGACAGCAAAGCTGCGGATACAAGAAACGGCGGAATACGCTATTCAACTTTACACAATGCGCAGAGTGCATTCACCTATTCTGTTTACGGCGGAGACAGCTATTCAACCTTTACACAGAAAATTATTCCCGGAGCAAAAAGTTCCATATTTACCTACAGCGGCGAGGAAACAGGCAACACCACAGGCGGCGCAGACGGCCATTATTTCAGGATTCCTCTGGACACAACTTTCAGTGTATCCACAAGATTCTCAATAAAATTCAATCCGTCCGATTGTTACCTTACAGATTTGGCAGGAAACAGGATTCAGGGCGACACGATTACCGTCACTTCATTAGACAGAACACCCCCCAACTTCGGTATAACAGCCGCCCCTGTCGGAACAGACAAAATGCTGATTATTTTCTCAAAACACTTGCAGGTCGAAGACCTTGAACTCTATACACTTAATCCAGACGGAACTACCTCTGTTACAAAAAAATCCGCACTTGCCCTCATTCCCAAATCACTGGTACTTACCACAGAATCGGGAACAGGCCTTGAGATTGACCAGACAGAACCGGCGGAACTTGCCTTTATCACAAATGAGACCACAGGAGTTATAATAACGCTAACAAAAAATACGGTTCTAAAGGACATTACAAGTCAAGTCTTTGTAAAAACTGTTGCAAGTTCGGACTATAGTTATGATCCTATATTAGGCAGCAACGGCGCGCAGATTACATACATTCAGGACGAGAAGTCCAACTATATTACCACAGGTTCTGAACACGCATTCAGTGACTTTGCGATAGACGCGGTTCAGCCCCTGTACGCATATGACAACACGCTTAATCAGGACGGAACACCCGTCGCGCTCAATCTGTACAGCGAGGGAACTTACGCCGTACACGACTGGGACGCGGAGCAAAAAAACTACGGAACTATAAACGCCGGAAATGAAATCATCATGCAGACAAAAATCACTGACGGGACATCAGACTCTTCCGGCGGCGCAAGTGATGTCGCAAGGGTATCCGCCTACTTTGACGCTTCTCCTGATGCCGGGGCAGTTTCAACAACCATCAACAGTGTAACCGAAAAGAACTGGCGTATATGGCTTCCGGCAGAAGGCAGCGTATTTAAGAATTTAGCGCCGGTAAACAACAGCCAGTATATTACAGAGGAAGGCACGGCCAAAAGCACGGGGTTCCTCTTTGACATTGCAAAGGAAACCGTTTCCACAAACTGGAAGAGCGGTGACCAGATAAGTTTCCTCTTTATGCTCGGCGACTTTAAAGTCCGACATAACGGAAGTTCCGATACGGAAATGCCCCTGTACGCTCTCCGCCTTAAAAATCCGTCTGATTTAACCTCGCTCGACTTATGGTCTTTCAGACTAAAGGCAGGCATACAGCAGAGAGGCGGCGTTACAATTTTAAATAATGTAATCAATGTTGATAACGGAGAAAACACCGTAATTCAGGTAAACATGCCCGAGTCCGGAAGTCTTAATGTCATTGTCATGACACTTGACGGAAATGTAGTCACATATCTACAGCACGGATGGACAGACGCAGGCATGCACAGTTATAACTGGAACGGAAGAAACAAGGGCGGAAGTCCTGTTGCGAGAGGTCTTTATTTTGTCAGAATAACAGGACCCGGCATTGATGAAACCCGTAAGGTAATGTGCGTAAAATAGGACACAGGGAAAACGATAAGGCAGAATATTGACTAAGTGCCGCCTTTCCTTTATACTGTAAAAATGTGCGCAAAATTACGACAGGACCCTCGTTATGAGGTTTTGGGACGTGTGCAGTGCAATGAAATATCCGCCTTGCCCGGAAATCTTATTGACTTGAGTCTGCACGGTTGCAAAATATTTTATAACGTTCCCGTCACGGTTCATCTGGAAGACGACTATAACCTTATACTTCATACAGCGGATTCTCTTGTCGGCGACTTTACATTGATTTGTCAGCCGGCCTGGGTCAACGAAGACAGCGGAAAAACAGTTCTGGGCATGTCCATCTTGCGTTCACCGGACTCAGAAAAACTCGGTATATTCATTGACCATCTTCACAAGAAAGTTAATGCGGAAAGCAGCCGGCAGGATCAAATCGTAGACTCACAATGCCATTTCATATAGAAAAAATTTCAGGAAGAGCGCTTCTTCCATTTAAAGAGGCTGATGTATTTTTACAGTCTGAACTGACAGAACGCTTTAATCTCAATTCTCCAAAAGAAAAATACGGCGATTTGTTTTTTTATCCCGAATTTCCTGACTTAAAAGAAAATATTTATTTTGCCCGCACACAGATGCTGGAACCTTTTCTGCTTCACTTTGACTCCATCGGCGAGGCGGCAAACGCCCTGAAACAAATCCAGCGTAACTGGGCACCATACCAGTATCAGCATTTCCGCCGCGCGGAACTGATTCAACAGAAACTCCCCTACATAAATCTCAAGGAAAAAAATTTCCCCGTAAAAATTCCTCAAAGTCCAATGGGGCTTTATTCTCTTTTAAACGAACATACTATTCTGGCAAGCGCCGCAACCACAAGCGCGCTCCCGGCAGGCTCCATCGTTTTTAAGGAAGACCATGTAAACCCGCCGAGCAGAGCCTATCTGAAAATTCAGGAATCGCTCACGCTGGCAAACCATTTTTTCGGAGTTGAACTTCCCGGCCCCGACCAAAAATGCTTTGAGGCGGGAGCATGCCCTGGCGGCTGGACATGGGTTCTCGCAACGCTCGGCGCAAATGTATTTGCGGTGGACCGCGCGGAACTCGATCCCCGCCTGATGAAAAATCCGCTAGTGCAGTTTGCCGCGCACGATGCCTTTACAATTACACCTCAGGAAGTCGGTCATTGCGACTGGGTATTCAGCGATGTAATCTGCTATCCCGACCGTCTCTACGACTGGGTAAATAAATGGCTTGAGTCGGGCCTTACAAAGAACATGATTTGCACCATAAAAATGCAGGGCGGCATAGACTGGGAGGCGGCCGGAAAATTTGAGGCGATTCCCTGCAGCCGTGTCGTTCACCTTAACTACAACAAACACGAACTCACATGGATTCATTGCGGTAATTGAAATTTCCCGGCAACTGCTTGAATTTCTTATTAAATTGTGTTAAAATCAGAAAGTAACTTTACAAAATCTCATACTTTGTCATTTTGACATAATAGATTTTCAAGGGGTAAAAACATGATGGACGTTAAAGACAAGACAATACCGCGCCTTATTCACGAAGTGGTTTTAAAGCATCCTGATATTCCGGCACAGTACACAAAAAACGCAAGCGGCGAGTTTGATTGCTTAACGTACAGCCAGATGTGGGAAAGAGCAACAGCCTTTGCAGGCGCTCTTCTGGCCCACAAAGTTCAGCGTAAAGAAAAAATAGGAATCATATCGGAAGACTGCAAGGAATGGCAGCAGGCCGACCTTGGACTTCTGGCAGCAGGAGCAATCGATGTTCCCCGCGGAACAGACGCAAGCCCTTCCGACTTAAAATACATTCTGTCCTTTACGGACTGCCGTATTTGTATAGCGCAAACCAGTTCAGCGGCAAAAAAAATTCTTGATTTAAAGGAAGAGCTTCCCGTCCTAAAATCACTTGTTCTCTTTGATGATATTTCTGACGAGGTAGAGGAACTCGCAAAAAACACAAAGGTGAGATTATTCCACTTCAGTGAGATTCTGGAGGAAGGAAGGGAATTCAACAAGAATAATCCAGGCCGCGTGGACGAGGAACTGGCAAAGGGCAACTGGGACGACACTGCGGCAATTATTTTCACGTCGGGAACAACGGGTGTTCCAAAAGGTGTAATGCTGAGCCACGAAAATTTCCTGACACAGCTTATTGAAGTTACGGATCGGGTAAAACTTCATCCTGGCGAAAACGCTCTTGTCATTCTTCCTGTCTGGCATGTTTACATGCGCGAGGTTGAATATGTTATTTTGAGCCAGGGCTGCGCCCTCACATATTCAAAGCCAATCGGAAAGATTCTTCTTGAAGACATGGTAAAGATGAACCCTGTGATTCTGCCCGGCGTTCCCCGCGTTTTTGAGGCGGTTATGGAAGGCGTTGACCGCAAGATGCGTCGCACGGGCGGAATAACGCTCGCCATGTATAATTTCTTTGTTCATGTCGCAATTTTTCACAGCCGTATGCACCGCAAGATGTTCCGCCAGAACTTTATGCCGAAGAATGAATGCACTCCACTCTGGTGGATTCTCTTTATCCTGCCGTGGACACTTTTATGGCCGCTAAAAGTTTTGGGCGACCTTATGGTATTCAGAAAGATTCGCGCGATGCTTGGAAAGAACTTCCGTGCCGGTATCGCAGGAGGCGGAGCATACCCCAAAAATGTCGATGAGTATTTCTGGTCTCTCGGAATCAATATCGTTGAGGGTTACGGTCTGACTGAGACCGCCCCCATCGTAAGCGTCCGCTATATCTCAAAGCCGGTATTCGGTTGTATCGGAGCGCCTCTATACGGAATCAAGGTCCGTATCGTTGACATGGAAGGGAACGATGTCGGAAAGGGACAGAAGGGTGTCCTTCAGATTTCCGGCGGAACTGTTATGCAGGGCTACTACAACCGCCCCGAACTTACCGCAAAGACAATCTCGGAGGACGGCTGGCTCGATACAGGCGACATGGCGATTATCGGACATCACGGCGAGCTTAAAATCCTCGGACGCGTAAAGGACACGATCGTTCTGCGCGGCGGAGAAAATGTTGAGCCGCTTCCTCTCGAAATGAAACTTGAGGAATCAGTATACATTACAACGGCAGTTGTAATCGGTCAGGACCAGCGCAATCTGGGCGCCCTCATTCTCCCAAACCAGGAGGAGCTTGAAATCTGGGCGCGCAACAACAATATCGTATATGAATCTTTTGAGGAACTTGTAAAGAATCCCGATGTGTATAAATTTATGGACGGAATTGTCCGCGAAATTATTTCTTCAAAGAACGGATTCCGCGCGTTTGAAAAAATTCCCCGCTTTGCCCTGCTCGCAAAACCGTTTGAAGTCGGCAAGGAACTTTCGGCAAAACAGGAACTGATGCGTTACAAGATTACTGAACTGTATTCAAAAGAAGTAAAGAACATTTTCAAGGACTAAACCTAACAGCGTCAATTAAAAACCCGGAAAACTTTTTGGTTTTCCGGGCTTTGCAACGCAAATAATCGTGCGCGGTAACTGCAATACACGACTGCCGCCTATTGTGTCAGTCTTGTCTCAAACTCCTCGCGGGGAAGTGCCTTGTCAAAGTAGTAGCCCTGGGCAAGAAAACAGTTGTTTTCTTTTAGCATTTTAACCTGCTCAATCGTCTCAACGCCCTCGACAATTGTATCCAAACCTATATCACGGGCAAGTGAAATAATGTGCCTTAGCATTACATACTGGCGGTGGTCATTCTCGCTTTTTGGCAGGAAACACTTGTCGATTTTCAGGACGTCCCATGGCAAGTCAAGGATTAAGTTCATTGACGAGTATCCCATTCCAAAATCATCTACTGAAGTAAGAATCTGCTGCTCATGCAATCCCTCAATTACACGGCGGAGGTCTCCAAATCCTACATCGGTTGTGGTCTCGGTCAATTCAATTTCCAAAAGCTCGTGCGGAATATTGTTACTGTCAATAATCTCAATGATTTTTTCAACAAGCTCATTTTCGAGCAAGTGCCGGCGGGAAATATTCACGCTCACCTTAAAAAGACGGCGGCCCTGGTCCAGCCAATGACGGAGGTCCCGGCAGACATGGGTAAGCATATAAAAATCAAGGTCGCAGATTGCACCGCTCCGTTCCAGCTGGGGAATAAACTCGTCAGGGAAAATAAATTTATCACCGTGCTTCCACCGGCACAAAGCTTCCGCTCCGGCAAGCCTGTAGTTTCTGAGCGAAACCTTAGGCTGATAGTAAACAAGAAATTCTTCATTTTCTAATGCTGCAGGAAAAAGCTGTAAAACATCAACTGCCAAGTTCTGCCACCTCGACTTCCAACTGCGGAATCTTTATTACAAACTGCGTCTCCGTATCGGAAACAATCTCAAATTTCAGGGAACCGTATAACTGGTGAGTAAGACGGGAAACAGTTCTGTACCCCATTCCGACAAGTTTAGTTCCGTCAAGATATGACTCGTCACCGGTCTCAATATACATTTGCAAACCGTTCAAGTCGTTTTCATCAAATCCCTGCGTCAAGTCTGTATACATTAAAATCAGAGTCGTAGCGTATCCGCTTTTTTCTGCGGACACCTCAAAAGCAACACGGCCGCCCTGAAGATGCCTTGCGCTGGCCTTTAAAAGCCTGCAAAAAATATGGGAAAGGCGTTTATCGTCCCCGAACAGGCAACGGGGAACAGAACCGTCTATATTGTACGAAAAAACAATGCTTTTCTTATCAGCAAAAGACCGGACATCCTTTATTACAGGCGGAATAAGATTTCTTACATCATATTCTCTTTCTGACAGAACAGGGTTATTAAAATCCAGTCTTGACAAAACTTCCGCAACACCGGTCCGAAACTCTTCCGAAAGACCCGCATCTTCTATTTTTTTAAGAATGTCATCATTTATTATGTCTACAAGTCTATTATTAAGCACAACATATATTATATCAGAAAAACACATAAATTCAACTGATTTCTCTAGATTTTTTTTTGAAAATAGTGCTATAATATCCGGCATGCAAACATTGACGGCACTCAAAGGAAAACCACTGCTTTCACAAGGCGCAATTGTTACTTCTCGCGGTGTTAACTTCTCCATTTTTTCAAAGGATGCTACCCGTGTTGTACTCTGCTTTTTTGAGGAAGCCACCTCAGCCGAGCCCTACACATGCATTGAACTAGATCCGAATATAAACAAGACCGGAGACATCTGGCATGTTTTAATTCCTGAAGCCGCTCCCGGCGATCTGTATCTTTACAGAATAGACGGACCTTATGAACCTGACAGAGGTCTTAGATTTGACTTCAGCAAATATATTCTGGATCCCTACGCAAAATGTTTCAGCGAAGGCTCAATTTACAAGTCATTCAGTGAGTCGCCGACCCGCGACCTCGACACAATATACATAAAGGACAGGAATCCGCCAAAGGCCCATCACTTTCCAAAATGCGTCGTAGTTGACGATGAGGCTTTTGACTGGGGCGATGACCGCCCTATTAACAGACCACTTGACCAGAGCATAATTTACGAAGTCCACTTAAAAGGTTTTACAGCCTCACCGTCAAGCGGCGTATCCGCTCCCGGAACATACAAGGGGTTTGCAGAAAAGATTCCCTACCTTAAAAAACTCGGTGTTACCGCAGTTGAACTTCTTCCCATCTACGAATTTGACGAGAACGAAAACGGCAACACAAACCCAAAGACAGGTGCGAGGCTCTGCAATTACTGGGGTTACTCGACAATAGGATTTTTCGCACCAAAGACAAATTATTCCAGCGACAGAAATCCGGGCGCACCCGTCCGCGAATTTAAGCAGATGGTAAAAGACCTGCACGCCGCCGGGATTGAAGTAATTCTCGATGTTGTCTACAATCATACCAGCGAGGGTAACGAGAGAGGCTATACATTTGAGTTCAAGGGAATACAGAACGACCAGTACTATATTCTGCCGAGCGAAAAGAAATACTACATGAACTATTCCTGCTGCGGAAACACATTCAACTGCAACCAGCCCAACACGATGAACTTTATTATAAGAAGCCTGCGCTACTGGGTTCAGGAAATGCATGTTGACGGATTCCGCTTTGACCTTGCCTCCATTTTGTGCCGCGACCAATGGGGCCAGATGATGGGATTTCCGCCCATGACAAATCTCATTTCCGTAGACCCGATTCTGTCCAAAACAAAGATTATCGCAGAGCCATGGGACGCGGGCGGCGGTTACCATGTCGGCCACTTCCCCGGAGGACGCTGGGCCGAGTGGAACGACCGTTTTAGAGATGACATAAGGCGCTTTATCCGCGGAGACGAATACACTTCCACTGCCGCCGCCACACGCCTTGCAGGTTCAAGCGATTTGTATCTTCACAACGGCAAAAAACCTTTTGACTCAATCAACTACATCAGCTGCCACGACGGATTCACCATGAATGATCTCGTAAGCTACAACAACAAGCACAACGAGGAAAACGGCGAGGACGGACGCGACGGCAGCGACGGAAACAATTCCTACAATAACGGCTTTGAGGGCGAATGCGTAAACCCCAGGATTGAGAGCCTTCGTCTGCGCCAGCTAAAGAATTTCTTTACATGCCTTTTGATTGCACAGGGAACGCCTATGATTCTGGGCGGGGACGAGTTCCGCAGAACGCAGAACGGAAACAACAACGCCTACTGTCAGGACAACGAGATTTCCTGGTTCAACTGGAATCTGGCGCAGAAGAACAAAGAACTCCTTAACTTTACCCGGGACATCATTCAGTTTAGAAAAGACCATCCGACACTCCGCCGCCCTGAATTTTTCGGCGAGAGCGAGACGGAAAAGGCGAACGGTGTGGACATTGTCTGGTATGACTTTGACGGACGCATGCCCGACTGGTCTAAAATGAACCGTTTCCTGGCCTGCGAGATTCACGGCAGCCGCTTTAAGAAATCGGACGGCATTTACGACGACGACATTTATATCGCGGCCAACACGGATGTCCACGATATGAACCTTATTCTTCCCGCCCTGCAGAATGGAAAAAACTGGGCCCGCGCAGTGGACACATCTTTTCCGGCCGGCGAGGAAATATGCCGCTCCGGACAGGAGGAAGTGATTCCGATGACCAACCGCTACCTGCTTCCGGCGGGTGCGATGGTCGTATTGGTGGCAAGATAAAAAGGCGTGTCTCACATCGGAAAAACGGTGTCTCCGCATAATGCAACCGGTCTAAGTTACATTATTCTCAATTCAGTATTATAATAAGGTGCTTCTCAAAAGGGCCGGTCTCCCCCGGCCGGGAGGTCCTTTTACTGAATAATTTGTTTCGCGCGCAGGAGGCCGCAGATAGCGCCGGCGCAGAGTTCCACACAGCATAATTTTCGGTCAAAATTCACTTTTTACCATAAAAAAATAGCACAAAATACGCTTTTTTTCACAAAACATCGCTTTTTTCTTGATTTTATGGCGGAATTAAAGTAGAATGAACTATCGTTTTTGCTAACATAATTTTTGGAGGATAAAATGGAATTCGACGCTGAAAAATTTAAGAAAGCGCTGGAGGGTCGTCTCAAGAGACAGTACGGAAAAGACATTGCGCATGCCAACAGTCATGACTTGTACGATGCTGTCGCCGCCTCAACTCGTGAGTTCATCATGGAAAACTGGATGGCAACCCGCGCTGAATACGAAAAGAAACCAGTTCGTCAGCTTTACTATTTGTCTGCTGAATTCCTTATGGGCCGCGCGCTCAGCAACAATCTTATCAACCTGCAGATTAAGGACGCCGTAAAAGAAGTTTTACATGGAATGAACATTGATTACAATCTGGTGGAAGACCAGGAACCGGACGCAGGTCTTGGCAACGGCGGACTTGGCCGTCTTGCTGCCTGCTTCCTCGACTCCCTTGCGACACTGGACTACCCCGGACATGGATACGGAATCCGCTACGAATACGGTATGTTCGAGCAGCATATTGAGGACGGCTATCAGGTTGAGTATCCCGATAACTGGCTCCGCCACCGCGACCCATGGGAAACAAAACGCAGCGATTTGGCCGTTACTGTCCGCTTTGGCGGAAACATCGCCTACGGAAAAACTCCCGACGGACAGAGCCGCTATTACATTGAGAATGCGGAAGAAGTAACCGCGACTCCTTACGATATGCCGATTGTCGGCTACGGAACAAATACAGTTAACACGCTTCGCTTGTGGGAAGCCACAAGTCCCGACGGCTTTGATCTCCAGCTCTTTAACGACATGCAGTACAACCGTGCCGTTGAGCGCCAGAACTCAGCGGAAAACATTTCCCGCGTTCTCTACCCCAACGACAACGGCCCGAGCGGGAAAGCACTCCGTCTGAAGCAGCAGTATTTCTTCTCTTCTGCGTCTTTGCAGGATTTGGTTCACCACTTTGTAGCAAACCACGGTCCCAATTTCCGCAAGTTCCCGGAACTCCATGTAATTCAGCTGAACGACACTCACCCGGTAGTTGCCATTCCCGAACTCATGCGCATTCTGATGGACGAGTACGGTGTAGGCTGGGACGAGGTCTGGAGCGTAGTTACAAAAACATTCGCATACACAAACCACACAATTCTTGCGGAAGCGCTGGAAAAGTGGCCAATCGACATCTTCCAGGGACTTCTTCCACGCATTTACCAGATTGTCGAGGAAATCAACCGCCGCTTTATTGATGATCTCCGCAAAAAGTTCCCTGATGACTATGACCGCCAGAATCGCATGTCAATCATCGGTAACGGAAAAGTCCGCATGGCATGGCTCGCCATTCACGCCTGTTTCAGCGTAAACGGTGTTGCGGAGCTTCACACTGAACTGCTCAAGACAAAGGAGCTAAAAGACTGGTCTGAACTTTATCCCGCCAAGTTCAACAACAAGACAAACGGAATTACACAGCGCCGCTGGCTTTTGAACGCAAACGAGCCTCTTTCAGAATTCATCACAAAGAGAATAGGCGGCGGCTGGGAAAAAGACCTTACAAAACTCAAGGGACTTGAAAAATATGCCAGCGACGAGGCTACACTGAAAGAGCTCATTCAGATTAAGCACACAAACAAGCAGATTCTCGCCGACTACCTCAAGCACACACAGAACGACTTCCTTGACCCGGACTCAATCTTTGATGTTCAGGTAAAGAGACTTCACGAATACAAGAGACAACTTCTGAATGTTCTCCACATCATGTATTTGTACAACCGTCTTATCGAGGACCCGACATACGATCCGCCGGCACGCACATTCATCTTCGGCGCAAAGGCCGCCTCCGGCTACCGCCGCGCAAAGAGCATCATCAAACTCATAAACACAGTTGCAGACCGTGTCAACAATGACCGCCGCGTCCGCGGAAAACTCCGTGTAGTATTTGTCGAGAACTACTGTGTAAGCATCGCCGAGAAAATCTTCCCTGCGGCAGATGTTTCCGAGCAGATTTCCACAGCGGGCTTTGAGGCGTCAGGAACTTCAAACATGAAGTTCATGGTGAACGGAGCGCTGACACTCGGAACTATGGACGGAGCCAACATTGAGATTTTCCGTGAGGCCGGAGAAGAGAACGGATTTGTATTTGGTCTCACAAGCGAAGAAATCATCAAGATGGAAGGCGAGCACACATACAACCCGGCAGAATGCCTCTCTCGCAACCCCGCCCTTAGCAAGGTTGTCGAACAGCTGGTTGACGGAACTTATGATCCGACACACCAGATCTTCAAGGAGATTCACGACTCTCTTGTATACGGTGTTGAAGGCCAGCGCCCCGATGTTTACTATTGTCTGGCAGACTTCGGTGCCTACTGCCAGGCCCAGGAACGCATTGCGGCGGCCTACCAGAACCAGAAGGACTGGGCAAAGAAATGCCTCATAAACATTGCCAACGCCGGCAAGTTCTCAAGCGACCGCACGATCGAGGATTATGTCCGCGATATTTGGAAGCTTGAAAAAGTAAATGTAAAGAGATAGTCTTAAATAAAATGACAAAAACCGCCGGAACAAACCGGCGGTTTTTTTATTTTCCGGGGCTTTTCTTTCTCAAATTCTCATTTTCCGGGATTTCCAATTTTCCGGGGTCTTATTTTTCGGGGCTGAGGTTTTCCGCGATTTTGATAACGGTATTTGTGTTGTAATCCTCAGAATGTCGCTTTCCCTCTTCCATAAGCCAGCTAAAAAGGCGCTGGATTCCCATATATCCCTGGAGTTCCGGCTCCTGGTCAATAGTAAAGTCTATCAGGCCGGAATGAAGGTATTTGCGGACTTCCGGAACTGTGTCAAAGGCAATTACATTTATATCTTTTTTGCCGGATTCCTGAACGGCACGACATACACCGCCCGCTCCAGCCGAGGCAATAAAGACGCAGTTTATGGACGGATTATTTTTAAGAGAGCCAATCGTTTTCCGGTAGGAAATCTCATCGCTGTCCAGAGTTTCTATCTTATCCTGAACTGTATACGACAGTTTATGCGCATCAAGACCGGACAAAAATCCCTTTATGCGCTCCTTGTGTCCGCGGATATTGTAAGAGCCCGCAATTATCAGGATATTCAGAGCCTTGGACTTCTGCCTGTTAAAAAGAGCAATCATTCCCGCGGCAGTGGAACCGGACCGGGTGTAGTCCGTGCCTACATAGCAGATGCGTCCGGAGTCGGGAATATCCGTGTTCACGCTTACAACAGGAATTCCCTCCTGCACGATTTTATTCACTTCAAGCTGAACAAGCGGAGTGTCAAGAGTTGTTACACAGAGACCGGAATATTTCTTTTGCGCCAGTTTTTTCAGCGCCTTAACATGGTTCTCGGAGTCATACTGTTTCGCATGAATTATTTCTACTGTAACGCCGTAATCAGAAAGTTCCCGCGCGGCGCGCTTAAAGCCGGCTGTTACCAGTTTAAAGAAAGGAATGGATTCATCGGGCAAAAGACAGCCGAATTTTATCTGCTGTTTTCTTGCCGCAAGTATTTTGCCGGCGCGGTTCGGAACAAAGCCCAGCTTTTGGGCAATCTGCTCTACCCGCGCGGCAACTTCCGCATTGACACCGGGCCGGTTGTGCAGAACTCTGTCAACCGTACCCCGTGAAACGCCGGCGGCCGCGGCTATATCTTTAATTGTGACTGACATAGTTTAAGCCGCCGCCATCATCAGTTGAACGGATTCTCGTGCTCGTAGAGAACTCCCTTGGGCTTGTTGTAAGCAACATCAGGAATTCCGAGGTAATCGAAAATCGTATACAGGGCTTTTCCTACATGACCGAACGCAACGGCTCCGTGGTGCGGATAACGCTTTGCAACGAGTACATGGCGGTAGAAGCGTCCCATTTCAGGAATTGCGAAGATTCCGATGCCGCCAAACGAGCGTGTGGCAACAGGAAGGATTTCGCCCTGAGCAATGTATGCCTGGAGTTTTGTGTCAGGAGTTGTCTGAAGTCTGAAGAATGTAATATCTCCGGCTCCTATGTCCCCTTCCAGAGTTCCGCGTGTAAAGTCCGGCTTTGAGTCTTTCGGCTCAAGCAGACGGTGCTGGATAAGCTGGAATTTTACGCCGGGTTTGCTCTGGGGTGCAAGGCGGCAGAAAGGTGTGTTTCCGCAGTGGAAGCCCATAAAGGTATCCGTAAGTTTCCAGTCATAGTTGAACTTGCCCTTGATGTCGCTTTCAAACATGTCGGCAGGAACAGAGTTGTTGATGTCGAGCAGGGTTACGGGAGCACCGGTTACACAAGTTCCGATATATTCGCTGAGCGCACCGTAAATATCTACTTCGCAGGCAACAGGAATTCCGCGTGTGGCAAGACGGCTGTTTACATAGCAGGGTTCAAAACCAAATTCCTTGGGGAATGCCGGCCAGCACTTGTCAGCAAATACAACATACTTGCGGCTGCCCTTGTTCTTTTCCGCCCAGTCAAGCAGAGTAAGTTCAAACTGAGCCATGCGGGGAAGCATGTCGGGGAAGTTGTTTCCGTCCGAGCCCAGTTCCTTCTCCATGTCCTTGACAACTTCGGGAATGCGACTGTCGTCCTTGTGCTCGCGGTATGAAACAAGAAGATCAAGTTCAGAGTTTTCCTGAATCTCAATTCCGAGATCATAAAGAGCCTTAATCGGGGCGTTACAGGCAAAGAAGTCCTGGGGACGGGGTCCGAAGGTAATGATTTTTAGGCTGGCAAGACCGATAAGGGTGCGTGCCACAGGAATAAAATCCTCAATCATTTTTGCAACATCGCCGGCTGTTCCTACAGGGTATTCAGGAATCACAGCCTTGAGTTTTCTGAGGCCGAGATTATAAGAGCAGTTCAACATTCCGCAGTAGGCATCACCACGGCCATTTATAAGGTCGTCTCCGTGCTCTTCAGCAGCGGCGGCATACATTACAGGGCCGTCAAAATTCTGGGCAATCAAAGTCTCCGGTGTTTCCGGTCCAAAGTTTCCGAGGAAAACGCAGAGTGCGTTGCATCCAGCTTTCTTAACCTCGTCAACAGCCTTGAGCATATCCAGTTCGTTTTCTACAGTCGTCTTGGCTTCGTAGAGGCTTCCGCGTCCGTTGAATGCCTTTAGAATGTCGGCACGGCGACGCTCAGAAAGAGAAATTACAAAGCAGTCGCGGCTTACAGCGATAATTCCCATCTTTACTTCGGGAATGTTTTCCATGTTTGCCATATTGTTACTCCTATATAAAAATTTATTCAAAACAAGTGCCTGTCCGCGCGAAGTCCTTTCTTACGCGCGAAAACTGCCTTTGGGAGCCGAAAAACTTTCTGAAAGGGGAAATTTTCCGGTCTCTGTGCTCGTGCACGGTCTATATTTAATATACGATGCTTTTGCAAAAGTGTCAAGCGAAAAGCACCGTATTCTCAACCGATTTTATTTTGCGGACGCAATGTTCAGGTTTACACCCTCAAGTCCGACAAAAGCGCCGGCCTTTGCCTCGGTTGTGTCCGGGTGGGCAATCAGCCATTTGTTGGCGGCCCATAAAAGCCTGTCCTCAAAGTCAACATTGTCAATCTTAGGTTTGGCAAGATTTGTTCCCTTTGGAAGAATTATTATTACACGGAAACCGTCCCTGCTCACCTCGCCGTCTCTTACGGCATTGCACGGGGCATAATGGAGCGTAGTCTCATAAATCTGAACTACTGTTCCGGCAGGAACATAAAAGGCCTCTACACAATTTGTGTTGAGCCTTCCTTTTTTTACAGACTGAAGGCTCGCCAAAAGCAGAACTATGTCTCCCGACGGAATATTGATCTCACTTCCGCGGTGCCATTCCAGACAGTTGAGTTTTGTATTAAAACCGTTGCAGTATCCCACCTGAATGGGCATTCCGCCGTATGCGTTTGCCGAGAATTCTTTTGCGACAGGAAGACTCTCAAGGGCCGCGTCGCCGGGTTCATAGATTGTTTTGTCAGAAGGCTTGTCGGTTGTCTCGTCAAGTTTTTTGAGCAAATCCTTAACATCGTATCCGCTGAGAACCTTTCCGTATTTCGCAAAGGATTTTCCAAAGACAGACTTAATTTTCATTTTAACATCTCCCATAAAAAGTCTTGCAGGAAACCTCGGTTTCCGAAAAAACTTTTTAGCGTGCTCCGGTAGAAGCACGGTTTATAAGGAAGTTCGCAACGCGAACTTGCTGATAAAAAAGCGAACAATATCTTGTGAACTTTTTATCATGCCTCCTTACAATCGTTTTATTTTTGCCGAACTCATGCCCGGACTGACTACAAGAGCGAAAGATTCTTAAAGGAATCCTTCAGCGCCGGATACAACTGGCGGTAAATCTCATAGAACTTTTCGTATTCAGTGCTGTTCTCTTTAATGGGATTCTGCGGCGGATTTGTCTTGATAACCGCCCTGCAGCCTTCCTGAACGCTCGAATATACGCCTGTTCCGGTTCCCGCAAGAATTGCAACGCCGAGCGCCGGGCCTTCCTTAGACACTACCGTTTTTACGGGACAACCGTAAACATCGGCAAGCATCTGTCTCCAAAGAGGACTTGAGCCGCCGCCGCCGCAGGCAAGCATCTCGTTGATGTCAACGCCCATCTGGCGCAGAACCTCAACGCTGTCACGCTGACTGAAGGTAACACCCTCCATTACGGCGCGCAGCATATGCTGCCTTGTATGCATGGCACTCAGTCCGAAGAATACTCCGCGGCAGTCCGGGTCCAGGTGAGGTGTTCTCTCACCCATTAAGTACGGCAGGTACAAGAGCCGGTCACTTCCAATCGGAATACGTTCAGCCTGCTTGTCCATAATATAGTAGGGGTCTTTGCCCATACCATCGGCGGCTATCATTTCTTCATGGCAGAAATTGTCGCGGAACCATTTGAGCGAAAGGCCCGCGGCCTGTGTAACTCCCATGACATGCCATGCGCCGGGGACAGCGCAGCAGAATGTATGTACTCTTCCTCTGGAGTCAATGCTAAGTTTTGTTGTATGGGCAAAGACAACGCCGCTTGTTCCGATTGTGGTGAACGCTCGTCCGTCCTCAACAGTGCCGGTTCCGACAGCAGCCGCGGCATTGTCGCCGGCTCCGCCGACAACCGGAGTTCCGTCCGCAAGACCGGTAAGTTCAGAAGCCTGAGCCGTAACCATTCCCGTTACTTCGGGCGACTCGTAAACTTTTCCCAGCAGAGACTTGTCAATGTCAAGAGCAGAAAGAACTTCGTCCGACCACTTGCGGCCGGGAACATCGAGAAGCTGCATTCCGCTGGCATCGCTCACCTCTGTGGCAAATTCACCTGTAAGCATGTAGCGGATATAGTCTTTTGGCAAAAGAATGTGAGCGCACTTGGCGTAGTTTTCCGGCTCGTTGTTTTTTACCCACATGATTTTAGAAGCCGTAAAGCCTGTAAGGGCGGGATTTGCCGTAATCTGAATCAATTTTTCGGCGCCAACCTTTTTCGTAATCTCGTCGCATTCCTTTGCAGTGCGCTGGTCGCACCAGATGATGGATTTGCGGAGAACATTGCCCGCCTTGTCCAGCATGACAAGACCGTGCATCTGACCGGAAAGGCCGACACCTTTTATTTCGGACGCCTTGATTCCGGCTTTAGCAATAACAGACTTACAAGTTCCGCAGACAGCCCGCCACCAGTCGGCAGGATCCTGTTCCGCCCAACCGTTCTGAGGCTGGTAAAGCGGATATTCAATGGTACAGGAAGTGGCAACAGTACCGTCTTCCTTAAAGAGAACAGTCTTTGTTCCCGAAGTGCCCAAATCGACACCGATAAGATAGGCCATAAAAAACTCCTCTTTTGTTAATGCTGCCTTGCGGCATCCGTGCTCGTGCACGGTATAGGTTAAATATATGCTCGAATCAAGAAGTTGTCAAGTGTCAGAAGGCAAATTTAAGAAAAAAAAGCGGAGGACAAGATCTATCTCACTCTCGTCCCTGCCCTTTTTATGCGGCGCAATGTAAGTTCAGCTTTTATTTTTCTCAGCAAGGTTTACGAGCCACTTTTCTTTCTTTAGCCATACATATGCAATGACACTTTTGGGAACATCTGAAAGTTTTACTATTCCGTACATAGCGACCGGCCCAAGCCCCGTAAAAAAAGTAAGGAGAAACATTCCGCCCACAAAGAGAAAATTTCCCACAGTATCGCAGATAACACCCATCAGAGTGTCGCCGCCGGTCCTTGACATTGCATACTGGGCGTTGAGGTAAGCCCACAGCGGCATATACAGGACTGACACCAGAACCCATAACTGCGCCGTCAGCTGGGCCTTTGCCGTAAGGTTTCCGAATACGAGAGGCACAAGGAACATAGTCAAAATTCCTATGACGGTAAAGAATGAGCCAAAGACTGTTGAGCCGGAAAGAACCCAGTTCTTGTATCGGCGGCAGCCTTCAATATTTCCCTTGCCCAGTTCCTGACCAAGTATTACAGAAGTCGACGTAACAATTCCGGAAAAACATATATAGAACAGGTTTGCAGTCGCATATCCCGCGGCAATTCCCGAAACAACTTCCGCACCGCCCCTAGTATTGTAGAGCGCACTTGAAACTGTCTCGGATACTGCCCAAAAGACTTCGGAATACAGAATCATAAGTGACTTTCTGAATATCCTTACAAAAAGAGAAAAATCAACAGCAAGCAAAAGAAAAGGATTAAAAAGAAATCCCGGCCGCTTCTTTATCGCATAGCAAAGGAAGAGAATCATTTCTAAACCGCGGGCAATTACAGTCGCATAAGCCGCACCGGCAACCTCCAGTCTCGGAGCGCCAAAGTTTCCGTAAATAAGCACAAAGTTAAAGAATGTGTTTACCAGCGTGGCTATTATCGAGATAACAAGTGGAGGGCGCACTATTTCTATCTCGCGCAGGGAAGAGGCGATGCACTGCGAGACACACATAAAAATCCACGACAAGGCAACCGCCCTTGAATAGATTACGCTCTGGTCAACAATTACCGAGGCGTCTTTGTTCACAGTCACCATCAAGTTAAAGAAACCGCGCGGAGCTATAAAGCAGACTACAGAATAGCCGATGCTTACAAGGCCTGCGAAAATCAGTTTAAAGCGGAAAGACTGCCTCATTCCCTCGGAATCCCCAGCCCCCTTAAACTGGCTCATGAAAATTCCGCCTGACATACAGATGGTATTGACGAGAATCATAAAGACAAAGTTTATCTGTCCCGCGACATTTACGCCGCTCATTTTTATGTCTCCCAGTCCGGCCACCATAAAATTATCCACAAGCGAGACAAAATTCTGTATGAGCAGCTGCGCCATTACAGGAATTGCGATTTTTAATGCCCTTGAATAAAACTCTCTTGTGCCGAATATTCTGTTTTCCATAAATTATAAGTCTCCCCTTTCCATCAGCGAACCAATCTGAATTGCACTGTCTATAAGATTTTTGCCGTGCGCTTTTTTAAGGCGCTGCAAGTAAATATCAAAGTGAATATGTTCCATAACCA
This sequence comes from uncultured Treponema sp., assembly GCA_964346805.1. GTDB lineage: Bacteria > Spirochaetota > Spirochaetia > Treponematales > Treponemataceae > Treponema_D. Next base: position 42,289 of record CAYFWC010000006.1, read on the forward strand.
GATTCACCATGAGCCGGTTGTCGCTGGACATTCCCAGAAAATCCTTTTCTCCGTCAGGCAGCTTCTCAAGAATTCCTGCATGCCTGTATAAAGTAATTCTGTCATTGCTGCCTATAAGACAGTGCGAGGCATCGGTAACAAGGAGAATACGGCTCTCGGCGCAGAGCTCCTGTCCGTCATAGCCTGAATAAAATTCCAGGTTCAGACCAAGTGTGTCAAGATTACTCCAGCTAAATAAGATAATCCTCACTCCCCTTTCGGAGGCCTTCTTCAGTTCCGTCTCAAAACACTCAAGACTCATGGAGCAGGTGAATACAATTTCTTTTTTTGCATTCTGAATCAGTGAATTTGCGGCCGCAATGATATTGGATTTTCCCTCGATATTCGCAAATCTTTCCTGTCCTCCGGGAACAGGCACAAGTTTTTTAAGCGCATTTTCCGCCTCCCTTGCGTTCTTCTCATATTCGCGCGAAAGTCTCTTAAAAAGAACGGCCGGCTTTACGGCGGTGTATTCCGTTTTTTCTCCGTGAATTGCCGTTACATAGCCTTTTGAGGAAAGGCTTTCCAGGGCGGAATATACAGACGGACGGGCAACTCCCAGTTGAGAGGCAATCTGATAACCGCCCATCTTCTGAACAGGGACAAGGACTGTATAAACTTTGGCCTCCATGACAGTAAAGCCCAGTCTTAAAAGATTGTCTAAAAGCGCAGTGTCCAAAACAAGCTCCTTGCAAACAAAAAACTTCCGGTTAGTAGTATCTTTATTACTACTAATTAAAAAACAACATAGCACAATACTTTTTATCTGTCAATACTGGTAAATAAAAATTCAGGAATTTCCCAAAAACCACAATTCTTAGAGCCGCATCACAAAAAAAGATGGGGCAAAACCAGAAACAGGCTTTGCCCCATCTTTAAATACATTATTAAATATATCAATTCAGACTACTTGCGCTTTAAGTACTTAATCGAGTCAAGCGCTACTGCCGCAATCAGAATAAGCCCCTTAAACACAAACTGAAGGTTTGTATCAATACGGAGGAATGTCAGACAGTAAGTAAGGGATGTAAAAATGATGACACCGATTACGGCTCCGGAAATTTTTCCGATACCGCCGTTGAATGAAATACCTCCTACTACACAGGCAGCAATCGCGTCAAGCTCGTACCCCTGACCGGTACCGGCAGAAGCGTTAGCCTTAAATGCCTCCAGAAAAGCGCCGCAGCCGTAGAAAATACCCGCCATAATAAATATGCGCATCGTTGTCCAGAATACAGAGATTCCGCTTACCGCGGCCGCCTCGGCATTACCTCCGACAGCATACATATTCTTTCCGAATGTAGTCTTGTTCCAGATAAACCAGGCTACAAGAATCGCTATGACTGCAGGAATAATAAGTTTTGGAAATGTTACAAGTTCACCGTTTATTACGCCCATTACCCAGCGGCCTCCAATCATATCCTTAATTTTGCCGTCAATAGAACCGACCGGAGTTCCCGAAGTTCCAAAAAAAAGCAGACCGTAAATAATAAGCTGCGTCGCAAGAGTAGAAATAAATGGGTGAATCTTTAGTTTTGCAGAAAAGACACCTGCAAAGGCACTGAAAATTACGCACAGGGAAATTGAAAGTATCAGAGCCATTGCCAGACGACTTCCTGTTCCCATGGCGGTAAAATCCCAGGGCCCCATCTTAAAGAGCGTAACAATATTCTTTCCGGGATGCAGAATCAGACCGGTAATCACAGAGCCAAGAGCAACCATGCGGCCTACGCTCAAATCGGTACCGGCAATTAAAATCAGACCGGCAACGCCCAAAGCGTAGAACATACGGGTTGAGGACTGCTCGAGAATAGTAAAGATGTTGGGCAGACTGAACAGTGCGCCGTTTCCGGTAAGCGGCGCAATGATGATACATACGATAAAGAAAATGATAATCGTAATGTAGAGTCCGTTATCCAGAAAGAATTTGGAGGCCTTAAAGGAGTTCTTGTAATTCTGCCATGAAAGACCGATGTCCTCGGCAAAATTTGTGTTTCCATTGCGGAGAGAGCGGTTTTCCTGAACGCGGTCAACATAAGCCTGATTGATTGCCATTCTCGCAAACTGAATTTTGTTGTTGCAGCGGCTTTTTTCGTCAAACAGAGCGGACTTTAACTCGTAGGCGCAGTTGTTAAGATCGCCCTTCTTATTGGCTCTCGAAACATCATCAGTCTTTCCTTCGTAGCCCATCACAATATCAGCGCGTTTTGCGGCAAAGTCTGCCTTTACCCTTTCTATATTTAATACATAGTCTTCCTTTGCCTTTGCGATGACTTCCTTCTGCTCGGCAGTAACATCGGCAATATACTTTGCCGCAATTGAATTTGTATAGGCGACTCCTTCCCTCGAAAGGCTTGCAATCTGAGCCTTATTTTTCGCAGCGACAACTTTAGCCTCTTCAATTGCTTTTAGATCCGCGGCAATACGCTCCTCGCGCTGGGCTTTATCCAAAAGCTGGTTACGGCGTACGGCTGCCATATCCTGGCGGAGTTCCGTAATTCTGTTAACGCCGTCTTTTCGGAGAGCGTCAAGTTTTTCATTATATTCTTTTAGTTTGGCATCATTTTCCAAAATATTTTCCATCTTACTTAATCCTCCAAGTTACAGATATTTTGCAGAAAGGCGGAGAAGCTCTTCCTGGCTAGTTTCTCTCGTATTTACAATACCCGCAAGTTTATGATTTGACATAACCGCAATGCGGTTTGTAATTCCAAGAATCTCCGGCATTTCGCTTGAAACCACAATGATAGTTTTTCCCTGCTTTGCCATGTTGATTATAAGCTGGTAGATTTCGTACTTTGCGCCTACGTCAATACCGCGCGTCGGCTCGTCCATCAGAAAGATTTCCGGCTGGCGTTCAATCCATTTGCCGATAATCACCTTCTGCTGGTTTCCGCCCGACAACGAACTAATCAACTCGTTTGGAGAGACACATTTTGTATGCATAAGCCTCACCTCGCGGACTGCGGCCTCATACATTTTCTGGTTTGAGAGAATTCCCTTTGACTTGTATGCCTCAAGATTCGTAATCACAGTATTAAATTCAATGTCGGCCTTGGCGAACATTCCGTTCAGTTTGCGCTCTTCCGTAACCAGCGCAAATGAATTGTCCATAGCCTCGCGGCTTGAATTAAAGTGAAGTTTTTTCCCGCCATAAATCATCTCGCCGGAAGCAAGAGTCCTGATTCCGAACATAGCCTCAAGCAGTTCGGAACGACCGGCACCTACCAGTCCGTAAAGTCCGAAAATCTCACCCTTCTTTACCTTGAATGAAATATCTTCAAGAACCGGTTCATATTTTGTACTTAGATTTTTTACCTCAAAGACAAAATCTCCGGGTTTATTGTCCACATCAGGAAACCGCTTTTCAAGCGAGCGTCCTACCATAGCAGCAATAAGCTCGTTCATGTCGGTTTCTTTGACAGGCTTTGTCATAATCATTTTGCCGTCACGCAAAACTGAGACTTCATCGCAGATTTCAAACACTTCGTCCATTTTATGAGAAATATAGACAAAAGAGACACCTGTTTTTCTCAAATCGTCTACGATTGAAAAAAGTTTTTTAACTTCGTTTTCTGTTAATGAGGAAGTCGGCTCGTCAAGAACGATAATCTTTGCATTATAAGAAACGGCCTTTGCAATCTCAACCATCTGCCGCTGACTGACGGACATCTTACGCATAATCTGCTGCGGATTAACATTCATCTTGAGCGAGGCAAAAAGTTTGATGCTGTCTTTTAGCATTTTGGCCTCGTCAATCACACCGAATTTTTTCGGATACCGGCCAAGATAAATATTGTCAATAACAGAGCGATCAAGACACTGGTTCAGCTCCTGGTGAACCATGGCAACACCGCTTTCAAGCGCCTCTTTAGGGCTCTTGAAATCAATAAGTTTTCCGCAGAGAGAAATTTGTCCTTCGTCTTTTGCGTAAATTCCAAACAGGCATTTCATCATTGTGGACTTGCCGGCTCCGTTCTCGCCCATAAGGCCAAGCACCGACCCTTTCTTTACAGTGAGATTGATTCCGTCCAGAACTTTGTTTTTTGCAAATGACTTGGAGAGGTTCTTAATCTGCAGCATGTAGTCTTCTTCCATGTAATAACCTCTAAAAGATTGAAAAAAGTGGCGCCCATCTTGAGAAAGCAACGGACGCCACTTTATATTATACCGGCTATTTCAGACCGGTTGAATAAGTCTAGTATTTAAGTTTGTCCAGGTAGTCAGCACCAGAGTTTGTCTTAACCATGTTAATGGCATAGGCATCATAGTTGTTGAGATTGGTAAACTTATCAAGACAAGAAGACTCGTTCTGTCCGTCTCCCTGCACTACATTCAGCGTAATTCCGAGCAATGGAGCATAGTAGTTAAGGGCAGGAAGATAAGATGATGACAGGAAGTTGTCAGCAGAGTTGTAAATTGTAAGAATCACCTTCTTATTGGGAGCAGTCGTCTGCTTGATTCCCTGGTCGCGGCTTCCGGCGGCATAGTCTTTCCAGTTGTCCTTATTTACACCTGAGTTAGAGGCAAGCAAAGCCTTTGTGTCAGCCTTGTATTCAACAGCGGCGGAAATCTTGTTTCCATACTGATCAGGCTCTGAGATTCCCTTCTTGTAGACATCAGCTCCGGTGAGTCCGTCCATAAGATTGCGGAGAACCTGAAGAGTGGCGGTAGCCTGAGCGTCTACATTCTGTGAAACTGTTCCCGTGAGTTGTCCCTTTCCAATGGCATCTACAGCGTCAGCATTGGCGTCATATCCGAAAATCGGCACACCGGCAGGATAATTGGAAGCCTGTAGACAGCCCATGGCCATACCGTCGTTGTTTGAGACAACCATATCAATCTTGTCTCCGAATTTTGTGGCCCAGTTACCCATAGCCTCTGTCGCAGCATTGGCATTCCATGTCGAACCGTCAGTTCCGGTCATAGCCTTTCCCTCAAGCTCGACAACCTTGAATGTTTTTCCGCCTACAGTTACCGAGCCTTCCTTGTTTACAGTCGGATCTGTTGATCCGTTCCAAGTTCCAAGAGCCTGACGGATTCCCTGTGTGCGGGCCTTAGAGTCGTTGTGTCCGACATCACCGATGCAGAGAACATATCCGATAACACCGTCGCCGTTGCGGTCAATTACAGCAGAGTCCGCATCCGCCAGATAATCTGTAATAAGTTTTCCCTGAACGGCTCCGCCGCCTGCGGCATCAAAACCTACATAATATGTCTTGTCATTCCAGTTCATTGCGTCCATGTCAATTTTCCCGGAAGTAGGATCTGACGGCTGTCTGTTAAAGAATACGAAAGGTTTGTCTTTGTTCTGAACTATCTTTCCAGCAGTCTCTTTTGAGCAACCGATAAAAGCAAGCGCCGCCAAAGCGAGCGCGGGTATTGCCAACATTGTCTTTTTCATTTTTACTCCTTCTGAATTACAGTAGTTAGTTTTTATAAACTTCTTATTCTATTATTCAACCGATTGCGCAAAAAGTCAAACAAAAAGAAACCTAAAACAAGACTAAAAAGCATTAAAAAACAATTTATTGCGTTTTTCAACTAAGTCTCTCTTTTATAAAAAAGACTGCCCGGAAAAATCCGGGCAGCTTCCTTATCATAAACCTGACAAGCCTATTCTTCTACTTTGTCAAAAGCACCAGCCTCCCTGCTTCTGCAGGCATCAAAAAAGATGCTTAATGGTGCCAGTAACGCCGGTGATATCCCCAGCCGTGGCCCCATCCCCATCTACCATAATCCCAATCGCGATCCCACCGATACCGCCTATTATACTCCCAATCACCGCGCGGCCCCATTCCGGCACCAGGCCCCATTCCGTCAAAAGGACCGTCCGCCATACCATACAAGATGCACTGCCCCTTGCAGTCAGCCTGAACTGCCTTTAAAAGATCCATTTTCGCATCAGCCCATTCCCGTGTAATAATCCCCGCCTTAACCTTAGCGTCAAGCATTTCCTCAAGAGCCTTTGCCCGGGCCTCGTGATACGCCTTTACAACAGCCGGGTCAGGCAATTCAACATTCGCTGGCGGCGGAGGAAGGGCATCGCCTTTTTTCTGAACATTTTTTTCCGCAAACAATCCCGTCATAGCGATCAAAACTACCATTGCAACAGTTAATGATTTTTTCATTATATCTCCTTGTAGCCGTTTGCAGCTACCCCATATTTTACATAATAAGAGCAGCTTGTGACAAAATTATGACGAAAAGAAAAAAACATCTTGCCCCGTAAATTACAGGGCAAAAATCATAAGAGAGAACATAGCACCGAAAAAAATTACAGCTACGAAAGGCAGGCTATTCGGAATACTTCTTGAATACTACGCAGCCGTTATGACCTCCAAATCCCAGAGAGGCGGAAGCCGCGGCATTGATAGTGCCAGTCTGTCCCTTATTCGGAACATAATCCAGGTCGCATCCGCCCTCAATGTCAGGCTCGTCAAGGTTGATTGTCGGAGGAAAGAAACCGTCATTGATTGCCTTAATGCAGAAGAGCGCCTCTATGGCTCCGGCCGCTCCGATCATGTGGCCTGTCATTGATTTTGTTGAAGAAATCTTCAGGCTTTTTGCATGTTCTCCAAAGGCGAGCTTTACCATTTTTGTTTCTCCGGAATCGTTGGCATGTGTACTTGTTCCGTGGGCGTTATAATACTGAACATCTTCCGGCTTGAGGTTAGCGTCTTCCAGAGCACGGGTGATTGCAAGAGCGCCGCCTGTTCCGTCGGGGAGAGGAGCCGTAATATGATAGGCATCAGATGATGAACCGTATCCGGCAAATTCTGCGTAAATGTGTGCCCCGCGTTTTTTGGCGTGCTCGAGTTCCTCAAGAATAAGCACCGCGCTGCCCTCGCCCATTACAAAGCCGTCACGGTTTTTGTCAAAGGGGCGGCTTGCCTTTACGGGGTCATCGTTATAGCGGGTTGAGAGAGCCTTTAATACCATAAAGCAGCCTACTCCGAAACCAGTAATGGTGGCTTCCGTACCTCCGGCAACACAGATGTCAACACGGCCGCTTCTTACCAAGTCAAGTGCGTTTCCGAGAGCATCTGTTCCCGAAGAGCAGGCGGTTGCCAGAGTCCATGCCGGTCCGTGAATACCGAAAGTCATGCTGACATTAGCCGCGCCTTCGTTGGGAATAAATTCCGGGGCGCTGAGCGGAGGTATGCGGGTAACGCCGGCCGACGGGTCAAAGTATTTCTTAAAGGCCTGCTCAATAACATCAAAGCCGCCGATTCCGTTTCCAATCATGATTCCGCATTTTTCACCTGCAAGGTTTTCCTTGTTGTAACCGGCATCATTCAGCGCCTGTGCGGAAGCGCCGAGAAGGAACTGCGTAAAGCGCGCGGTCTTGCGGCATTCCTTTGGATCAAGACCGTAGTCCTCAACATTAAAATTTTTTACTTCGGCGGCAACCTGAACTTTGTAGTTGCTTGCGTCAAAAAGGGTAATTTTTCCGAGGCCGCTTTTTCCGGCCTTAATTCCTTCCCATGTATCCTGAACATTGTTTCCGAGCGGAGTAACCGCACCAAGTCCTGTAACAACAACGCGTCTCATAAAAAAACCTCACAAAAAATGATAAGGCATTATAAAAGAAAAAAAATAAATAGTAAAGAACCGGCCTTCATCATAATAAAAAGTATTTTTCGTCATACACCTTGACATTTTCTGTAAATTTGTTATTCTTCTATAATATGAATACACTAGTCGCATTGTGCGCTGTCGGCGCGGAAAAAATTCTTGGAAACGAAATTAAACATTTGGGTTACAAACTCACCTCTGCGGACGCAGTGCGCACTCCGGGCCGGGTTACCTTTACCGGCGACGACGACGCCCTTCTCCGCTCAAATCTCTGCCTCCGCACGGCGGACAGGGTCTTTCTCCAGCTGGCGGAATTTGAGGCCGACAACTTTGACCTGTTTTTTGACGGAATCTACGCGATTGAATGGCAGAAATATTTTAAGAAGGACGGACGCGTTACAGTAGACAAAGTCCGGGTATACAAAAGCAAGCTGGACTCCGAGCATACGATTCAGTCTATGGCGCAAAAGGCCATTTACCAGAAACTGGGCGATGTCTACCGCATGACCACGATGCCGGAGACAGGCGTAAAGAACGATGTTCGAATTTATTTGGACTGCAACAAAGTTCTTGTTCTTCTTGACCTTTCGGGAGAGCCGCTCCACAAGAGAGGCTACCGCACCAACGGCGGAATCGCTCCTATGCGCGAGACCACAGCCGCAATTCTCCTGCAGCTTATGCTGTGGAGACGAAAGACTCCCCTCCACGATCCTTTCTGCGGTTCAGGCACAATTCCGACCGAGGCGCTTTTGTACGCCTGCGATGTGGCGCCGGGACTTGGCCGCACTTTTGCACTGGAAGACCTCCCGATTTTTAACAAAAAACGCGGTGAGGAAATCCGCATGGAAGAGGCCGCAAAAATCCGTACGGATGTTGAATTTCATATTACAGGAAGCGACATTGATTTGGGCGCGGTTGACCGGGCCAAGACAAATGCCGAGCACGCCTGCGTAATGGCCGGACGCGCCCTGCAGAAAATCGGAAGTGATGCCCGCATAAAACGCCCCGAATTTGTTCAGGCGGACTTTAAGGAACTGTATGCCCCGTATCCGGAAGGACTGCTTCTGGCAAATCCTCCATACGGCGAGCGCATCGGAGACGATGCCCAGGCCGAACAGCTCTATCGTGAAATGAGCCTTCTTTTTGAGAATTTCAAGGGCTGGCAGATGGGATTCATCACCTCAAACAAGAATTTCCAGAAATGCATCGGACACTATGCCTCTCTTTTAAAGAGCATAAAGTCCGGCAACCTGGACACCTGTTTTTACATGTACACAAAAGTTCCGGAGAAAGGTAATAAGTAAATGGCAATTGTAGTTGAGCACGACAAGAGACGGCACGAGATTCTCGAAAAGGCGTTTGACGTTTTTGTTGAGGAAGGTTATGAAGATGTTACCTTCCAGAAAATAGCTGACCGCTGCGGTATTACACGCACAACTCTTTACATTTACTTTAAGAACAAGCGGGAAATCTTCTTGTGGTCAATCAAACAGCTTACCGGCGCGATTGAGAACAATCTCAAGGGAATAATCAACGACCAGAATATCAATGCGGAAACCTGTCTCCGAAGAATTCTTGCGGTCATCGTTGACGAGTGCGAAAAAAACAACCGACTTTTTACAATTCTTCTTTCTTACCTGCTGAATCTCAAAAAAACCGGCGGAGATCCCGGAGAAAGCGTAAGAAGGCGCCTTGTCCGCCTTCAGCACTTAATCGACATAATCATAATCCGCGGAATAAAATCAGGGGAATTTAAAAATATTTCTGTAAGAGTAACATACGAGATGTTTTACGGACTTATTCAGTCTGCAATTTTCAGACTGTCAGTTTTAAGTGAAAAATCAATAGATTCTATCCGTGAAACCCTTAACCTTGCTGTGGACGGAATCTTAACCGCCAGAGACTAGACGGAGGCTTAAAATTCAATTTACCGGATTTTTTTATATGCCCCTAATTTTTCGGGACAATTCCGCCGATAATCGAAAGTATGGCAGACCCTACAGAATTTTCGCAAAAAGTAATTAATGCTGTGGAAACCAAAACAGAATGGTACAACCAGACTGTTATGCCGCAGTTTTTGGACAACTACCGCCTTCTCCACACCTGCGTTAAGAACCTTTACGATTTATTAATTAAAAAGTCTCTCATAAAACCTGATCCATATAAGCTTGACAGAAAAATTTCAGGAATCACTCCGCTGGATAACTCTCAATTCATTGAGAATGATAGAATCACTGTAATCGGAATCCGTTTTTCTGAATACGAGACCATACTCGACTGGATCTGCACATATTATAAATTTTCAATTGAGCATCTTACAATTCCCGAAATAAAGAAACTGCTGGACTACAATAATTCATTTTTATGGGCAAACCTTTCGCCAAACAGTCCTATGCCCAACACGCGCGGACTAGGCCAGCTGATTATGGAAATAAAGCATAACGCCGATGCCCTTACATCAAGCTCTGTCATTGACATTATAAACAAGTGTCAGAATGTTACAAAGGAACTGGCCGCTATGTTCCGCGACCTGTCCGAATTCCAAAAAGAAGTCTATAAATGCCGGATAAGAAAAGAAATATTTCAGCATCCGAAATTTGACCGCGGAAGGGCGTTCAATTCTGCAAACGAAGAGATGACGCAGATTAAAAAAGCATTCCCCCATGTTTTCTCAAACGAACCTTTCTACGGACAGTTGGTTGAGGAAGTCATACGAGAGGATCAGTCAGGAAACAAAGAGCTGCTTCAGGAAGCGGTTCTTAAAAAACTTTTGATAGAGGAAGACACACACAAGAAAAAGGCAAAGACCATAGACACCAGGGAAATGCTTTTGGGAGCAATTCAGACACTATGCGCCTTTTCCACACAATTCCAGTCCGCCTACAATAAAATTTCAGAGAACAACGAAATAATGCAGAGCGAATCCAACTCCTTATGGAAAAGACTCATCGCCATTCTCAGAAAGGCTTTTGGAATTTCCGAGTCTCCTGTTGAATACGATTTGACTATCATAGAGGCTTCCACGAACACGCAGCGCAAGCAAAAGCTTGACTTTGTTCCTTTCTGCACAAATCTTCAGAAAAAGATAAATTTCTACAATTCGTTTTCTGTAAAGGCAAGCGCCGGCTACAAAAAATTTCTGGAAGCATCTGAATCCAAACTTCTGGATTTTCTCAACAAGCAGATTACGGACATTCAGAAAATCAGAGTACTGCTGAAGGCGCTTGACGATTTCTTTAAAAACAATGCACTGCCGGAACACAGACAAAAGATCAAAGGCATTTCCATGGAACTCATGGCAATTAAAAATAATCTTGTCAACACAAACCAGCGACGGGCAGAATACATTTCTTATATTGAAGAACAGGAGCAGATGAAAAAACTTGGAATCACAAACTAAAAAACAAATTAAAAAAATACTTCCACTGTTGCTTTGCAATATTATTGCAGGCTCTTTACTTTTTGCAGGCGACGAATCTTTTTTTAAGACAGACAAAATTGACGACTCCATTCAGAGGGAACTGGTAATTTACCATTCAATGGCAAACCTGTCACTTGATCCGCACATAAGCGCCTATGTAAGCGAGGCCCAGATTCTGAACAGCGTTTACGAAGGACTTTTTTCTTACAACGCCGCCACACTGGAACCTGACAATGCCATTGCAAGCGACTTTAGGATTTCGCGCGACAAACTACGCTGGACTTTTACAATCAGGGATAATGCAAAGGACTCAAACGGCGGCGCCATTACGGCGGAAACGATAAAAAATTCATGGCTGGATCTAATTGCAAACAAAGGCGCATACTACTCTTCACTTCTTGACGTAATCAAAGGAGCGCGCGAATACAGGTTGGGAACCGGGAGCCGCGAGGCGGTCGCAATTTATGCCGGCGAAAAAAAACTGAGCGTTACGCTTGTAAAGCCCGCAAGCCATTTTAACAAGATTCTATGCCACCATGCATTTGCGGCCGTTCCGCAGGATTCAAGTGCAAGCGGCGCATATTATATAGAAAGCAACACTCCTTTTAAACTTGTCCTCAAAAAAAATCCCAATTATTGGAACGCCTCGGAAGTTCACATTCCTTCTGTCGTTATAAATTTCACTGACAGCAATGAAGCCCAGGCACATGCTTTTAACACAGGAGACGCAGACTGGATAATGGGCACAGGGGAAATCAAGAAAATCCTGGATAAAAAATCAATTCAGCTTTCCGCAGAATTTGGAACTGAATACCTTTTCTTTAAAAATGAGTCGCCTGTCTGGAGTAAGCCAGAATTTCGCAACGCAGTTCTTACGGCCATACCGTGGAAACAACTCCGCAACGGAAGCATGTTCCCGGCAGAGACTTTTGTCTGTCCGAGTTCCGGCTACACAAGTCCCGAGGGTCTGAACTACACTGACTCGGAAGAGGCAAAACTCATGCTGCAGGCGGCAAAGGAAAGCGCCGGAATAACAGATGAAAAAATCGAGTTAACATTCGCAATTCCGGACACTGAATACATGTCGGCCCGCGCGGAACTTTTACGAGGTCCGCTTGAGGAAATCGGTGTTGAGTTAAAACCTGTAAAAATCCCCCTGCAATTTTATCTTCCCTCTATCGGGACTACAAAAGCGGATTTATTTCTTTACACATGGGTAGGTGATTTCAGCGACCCGCTGGCCTTTTTGGAATTGTTCCGCGGAAATTCATCGATGAACGATTCAAAATGGAAAAACGACGACTTTGACCGCCTGCTGGACGAAGCCGCCTTTACGACTGACATAAAGGAACACAATTCACTGCTCGCAAAGGCAGAGGACATTCTGCTCGCAAGCGGAGAAGTAATTCCCATCAGCCATCCCGTAACTTGCAGCGTAATTGATTTAGGCAGTATCGGAGGCTGGATTTCAAACGCAATGGACATTCATCCGTTCAAGCAGCTCTACTTTAAAAAGACGGAATTCAACCTTAAAAACATTGTCATGGGCAGCCGGGATTCTGAGATTTTTACGGCGGCAAAATAATAATGATGAGATTGAAAAACTTCCTTTATGTCTGCAACAGATTTGTTGAATTTGTGTCTAATTTATAGTAGGATATATGAATATGAATAATTACAAAGATACTATTCCGGTTTTTTTTGCAGTTGATTATAAATATGCACCTATGCTGGGTGTCGCCTTAAAATCAATGCTTGACAACGCCTCTAAAGAATACTTTTACAAGATCTATGTTTTAACCACAACTTTGGACGACAAATTAAGGGCTCAAGTTTCAGAATCTCTCTCTGAAAATTCCGACATTGAATTTATCTCGCTGAAGGAGAGACTCGACTCCTATTCAAATATGTTCCATTTACGCGACTACTATTCACAGGAAACATATTTCAGACTTTTTATCGCAAGCCTTTTTCCCGAATACAACAAAGTGATTTACCTTGACAGCGACTTGCTTGTTGTCGGAGACATTTCGGAAATGTATACCGCGGACCTGGGCAACAACCTTTTAGGCGGAGCTGTCGAAGAGGTTATGACAGAATACGATGTCTTTGGAACTTATGTTGAAAAGGCCCTGGGCATCAAGCGTGAAAAATATATTAACGCCGGAATCATCGTAATCAACACAAAACTTTTCCGCGAAGAGCAGATTCAGGAAAAATTCGTAAAACTCTTGAACAGTTTTGTATTCCGTGTAACACAGGACGAGGATTACCTTAATGTTCTGTGCAAGGACAGAATTCATTACTTTGATCTGGGCTGGAACAAGACTTCTTTTGAGAACAAGAAGTTTGATGATAAAAATCTGCGCATCATTCACTATAAGATGATGTGGCGACCGTGGAAATACGACGGAGTTTTATACGGCGACTATTTCTGGAAGTACGCAAAAGAGACTCCTTTTTACGACACATTGCGCTCAATGCTTGCAAATTATTCCGACGAGGAAAAGGCAAAGGATAATGTTATTTTGGAAAAGCTTTCAAAAATGGCAGTTGAGGACTCATACGATTTCCACAACTACTGGAATACAATCCAGCGTGAGCGCATAGGCCACGGACTGCGTGAGATAATTATTACTTCCGCAAAGGCGACTGTCTCTATTGCCAGTTCTTTTGCAAACAATGCGGTCAACGGCTTGAAAAAAATTCTAAAACACGCATAATTTATAATTATGGAAACGCAGAAAACAGTGCAAGAAAAAGACCAGGGACGCCTGGAGATTCTCAAGAAGATTGACGACTTGGAACGCCGGCAGTTGTGGTCTCACGATGTAGAGGACGATCCGCCGACGATTCCTCTTGAACCCGACCAGATTGACTACACAAAATCAAAAATTTCAAGCAAGTTAAAAACTTGGATTGCAAATATTGTAGGAACAAAATTCATTGCGGGACTTTTTAAAAGCAGACAACTGATTATAAAAGAAACCCGCGGCATTGAGAATTTCTTTGCCGTAAAGGACAAAGGGCTTATAATCACATGCAACCATTTTAATCCCTTTGACAATTTTGCCGTTCTGGAAGTTCTCAAACCCTATACACACAAGCACATTCTGTGGCGTGTTATCCGCGAGGGTAATTACACTTCCTTTCCGGGACTATACGGATTTTTGTTCAGGCACTGCAATACGCTTCCCGTAAGCCAGAACCATTCAACAATGAAAAAATTCTTTGCGGGAATGAAGGAACTTCTTGCCCGCGGAGAAAAAATTCTTGTCTATGCCGAGCAGGGAATGTGGTGGAACTACCGGAAGCCACGCCCTATGGTAAACGGTGCGTTTAAGTTTGCGGTTGACAATAATGTTCCCGTCCTTCCGATTTTTATCACGATGACTGACTCCGATATTGTCGGCGGAGACGGATTCCCTGTCCAGGAATACACAATCAACATTATGCCGGCAATTTTCCCGGACCCGCAAAAATCCGAGCGTGAGAATATCCGTGAGATGAACCGGAAAAATTACGAGATGAATGTTGAGTGTTATGAAGAGTTCTACGAAAAAAAACTGGAATATTTGAAATAACATAAATAATGAAAGAGAAAATAATTTATTTTAGCGACGAACTCAATGACGAATTTGCCGGCGACTCGATAAAGCCCCGTCCTATAGACAAGAATTATAAATACGGCGGCTCATCACCCGGCTGGAAGATCGCACACTTTTTCTGGTACAAGATTGTGGCGTGGCCCGTAGCAAAATTCTTTATGATTACGAAATTCCATCATAAAATTGTGGGCCGTGAAAAGATAAAGTCTGTCGGAAAATCCGCCTTTTTTATTTACGGCAACCATACCAACAATATTCCGGACGCTCTCATTCCGACTTTTGTAAGCAAGCCCCGCGACACATTTGTAATTGTAAACGCCAACAATGTTTCCATGCCGGTACTGGGACAGATTACTCCTTATCTTGGCGCGCTCCCCCTGCCCGACAATTTTGACGCAATGAAAAATTTTATGGCGGTGTTAAAACTTCGCGTCGGTGAGGGCCGCTCAATTATGATTTACCCCGAGGCGCACATTTGGCCCTATTACACAAAAATCCGTCCCTTTACAGACTTGTCCTTTAAATATCCCGTTGACTTTAGGACACCGGTTTTTTGTCTTACAAACACATATCAAAAATACAAAAAGGGCGTAACACCGCAAATTGTAACATATGTTGACGGTCCCTTTTACGCCGACGAGAATTTGTCGGGAAAAGAAAAGCGCAAGGCCCTGCGTGATATGGTTTACAATGCAATGTGCGAGCGCGCCAAAATGAACAATATTGAAGTCATAAAATACATCAGAAAATAAAAGGCGGAGGTCTTTTATGCGGGGAATCAAGTCTGTAAAATTTATTATTTGTGCGGCCATTGCCTTTGCGCTTATTTTCATTACAGGATATTTCTTTTTGATAATGCCACGGATTTTTTCAAGGCCAGACTTTACTCTCTTTAAGGGAATTTATTTTGCCCACCGAGGGCTTTTTGAAAAGGACTCAGACCATCCGGAAAATTCACTCGCCGCCTTTCGCCGGGCCGCAGACAAGGGTTACGCCGTGGAACTTGATATACGGCTGACTAAAGACGGTAAGGTTGTCGTATTCCATGATGACGATTTGCACAGAGTCTGCGGAGTTGACGGAAATGTCCGCGACTTTACATACGAGGAGCTACAGAAGTTTTCTTTATTCGGAACGGAAGAAAAAATTCCGCTCTTTGACGATGTACTGAATATCCTTGACGGAAAATCAAAACTTCTCTGTGAATATAAAGTCAGCGCCGGAGAAGGTGCGACGGAGATTTGCGAAAAAGCAAGCGCCATCTTGGACGCTCACGATACAAAATATTTGATTGAGTCTTTTAATCCTTTTGTCTTGAAATGGTATAAAGAGAACAGGCCCGATGTAATACGCGGATTTTTGTCACAGGACTTTTTTGCCGTCGGCGAATTAAACGGCGCAACGCCCGCCCAATTTTTCGCAATGAAAAACATGCTGACAAATTTTATTTCCCGGCCGGATTTTATCGCCTTTAACTATAAGCATGATTATGCATTTGCCTTTAAGGTATGCACAAAGATTCTCGGCGCCCACCCCGTATGCTGGACGGTCCGCAATGCTGACGAGACCGCCGGGCTGCAGAAGAAATACGCGGCAATTATTTTTGATTCTTTTATTCCTGAGGCAGGCCCTGTTTTTTAACATCAGCCCGTCGCATTATTGCAGCCAGTTCATTCAAAACCGCGCGCTTGTTGGCCGTCCATAAAGGCGCTGTAAGAATTTTTTTAGGACCGTCACCGGTAAGCCTGTGCACAACAAGATTCTCGGTAAAGAGCGGAAGGACTTTTTTTATAAGTTCAAAATAATGTTCTTTTGTAAGACATTCAAATTTTCCGGCAAGATAGTCTTTTTCCAAATCAGTCCCTTTAAGCACATACAGGACAGATAGTTTTATTCCGTCACTTCCGCACTGAACCGCATGCCTTACAGAGTCAAGCATTTGCCCGTCAGACTCGCCGGGCAGTCCCAGGATAAGTTGAGTTACAATGTGGACACACGGGCAGATTTCTTTTAGCCGGGCAAGAGCATTGTCATAGACACAGGTTTTGTAACCACGCCTTATATAGACGGCTGTTTCTTCGTGAATTGTCTGAAGCCCCAATTCTACGGTAACAAAAGTAATTTCAGAAAGTTCTTTTATTACGCCAAGAATTTCAGAAGAAAGGCAGTCGGGTCTGGTTGCAATATCAATGCCCACAATACCGGGACAGGCAAGCGCTGTATAATATTTTTGTCTGAGAATTTCCGGGTCGCCGTAAGTATTTGTAAAATTCTGAAAGTAAGCGATATAAGCAGGCGGTTCTGCAATCTTTTGGCCGGCGGAAACCTCTGCCTTCCGGCCGCCCCGTCCAAAGGCCTTCTTATTCACAAACGCTTTTGCGCCCTCAATCTGTTCGGGAATGGAAAGAGTTCGCGAGGGCATAAAGTCGCCCGACCCGTTCTCAGAACAGAAAACACAGCCCCGGTTTCCGAGACTTCCGTCACGGGTAGGACAAGTGCAGCCCAAATCAACGGCGACTTTATAAACTTTTCTTCCGAATTTCTTTTTGTAAAAATCAGAGAGCGTTATCACGACTAAAAACCTGCAAGGCCACTTGAGCCGCAAAAAAGAGTAACTCTTCTATATGAAAAAACAAAGAATACGCATGATAAAAGAAAGCCTTTCATAAAATAATTCTACAATATGACTTTCTTATTTTCAATAGGAAAGTTATTTTATATATAAAAAAAGCGGAAGAAAGCACTGCGCCTTCTTCCGCTTTTCCTAACACTGAAACTCAAGACTTATTTTACTTTGTAGCGTCAATCGGTTTCATTGCAGTCATGTATTCGCGGAGTCTTCTTCCTACAATCTCAATCGGGTGGTTGCGGATTTCCGCGTTAACCTGAACGAGTTCAGTATTGTTTACAGAATTGTCCTTTGAGTCCAGTCCTTTTCCGATTACATCAGTATGGAGAGCCGGCATCAAATCCTTTGCCATCATCGGGGCGGCTACGCGACTAAAGAGGTAGCAGCCGTATTCTGCAGTGTCAGAAATTACACGGTTCATCTCATAGAGACGCTTGCGGTCAATGAGGTTTGCGATAAGCGGAACTTCATGAAGTGACTCATAGTAGGCGCTCTCGGGTTTGATTCCTGCGTCAACCATTGTCTCAAAGGCGAGTTCGCAGCCGGCCTTAACCATAGCCACGAGCAAGATTCCCTTGTCAAAATATTCCTGCTCGGTAATTTCCTCTGCAGATTCTTTTGTTGTCTCAAACGGAAGTTTTCCAGTCTCCTCGCGCCATGTAAGGAGGTCGTGGTCTTTGGCAGCCCAGTCTTTCATCATTGTAGAAGAGAATTTTCCGCTGATAATGTCGTCCATGTGTTTCTGATACAGAGGAGTCAAAAGTTTTTTGATGTCCTTTGAAATTTTGTTGGCACGGATTTTTGCCGGGTTAGAAAGACGGTCCATCATGTTTGTAATTCCGCCCCATTTGAGGGCCTCTGAAATTACATTCCAGCCGTGCATCAAAAGTTTTGTGGCGTATTCGGGCGCAATGCCTTCCGCAACCATCTTGTCGTAGCAGACAATAGTTCCTGCCTGAAGCATTCCGCAGAGAATGGTCTGCTCACCCATAAGGTCGGACTTTACTTCAGCGATAAAGCTAGATTCAAGAACACCGGCCTTTGAGCCGCCCATTCCTACAGCCAAAGCCTTTGCATAAGCCCAGCCCTTCTTTTCGGGGTCGTTTGCCGGGTGAACGGCAATCAAATCCGGAACACCAAATCCGCGCTGGAACTCGTGCCAAACTTCTGTACCCGGCCCTTTTGGAGCGCACATTACGACAGTAATATCGGGACGAATCTGCATGCCCTCCTCAATCATGTTGAATCCATGTGAGTACCAGAGGGCAGATCCCTTCTTCATTCTCTGCATAACTTCTGTAATAACTGGAGTGTGCTGTTTGTCCGGAGTAAGGTTTCCTACCAAGTCAGCGGTCGGAATCATCTCGTCATAAGTTCCTACTTTGAATCCGTTTTCTGTCGCATTCTTCCAAGACTGCCTCTTTTCTGTAATGGCAGCCTCACGGAGAGCGTAAGAAACATCAAGTCCCGAATCACGGAGACAAAGTCCCTGGTTCAATCCCTGAGCGCCGCATCCGACGATTACAATTTTCTTGCCTTTAAGCGCATTAACACCGTCAGCGAATTCTTCCTTTGCCATTGAGCGACAGTGTCCAAGCTGAAGCCGGGCCTCACGCCACGGAATTGAATTGAAGTAATTGTTTCCCATTTTTCTGCTCCTTTGCGCCAGGGCCGGCGCATTATAGGGCGACTCTAAAAAGCCAACTTATTGGATTTTTAGAGTCGCCCTATTTGAATTGAAGTGATTGCATAGATTCTGCATGCAGAACCTATGTCAGCCCGAAATTGCCATGAGGCTAATTTCAAGTTACTTCATTCATAATAAAATCCTTTAGCATTTTCAAGTATATTCTAACAGTAAATTTATATTGTGTAAAGTGAAAGATTTACAATAAATTATTGCACATAACGCAAGATAAAATAGACTGAAAAACAGTCTTCAGTAAATCCACTTATTCTTCAGGAACATTCTTGCCAAAAGTGTAAACTTTATTGTATAATATTACCTTGAATAAAAAAATTATTTCAGTCCTTGCGACATCATTCATTTTTATCTCAGGAACTTTTTCTGAGCCGGTTCTCAGAAGCGAGCTGAAACCGTCGGACACTAAAAAGCCGGCGGGACGGCCAAGTGTTGCGGTTGTCATGTCCGGCGGCGGTGCCCGCGGTTTTGTTCACATTCCCATTCTTCAGACTCTTGACGAACTCGACATTCCGGTTGACATGGTAATAGGAACAAGTATCAGCTCAATCATAGGCGGCCTTTATGCGGCCGGATATCCGCCGAAAGAAATGTTTGAGGTTATGTCAAATACAAACTGGACGCCTCTTTTTGCCGACAAGACTGTCTCTGAATACGAAGCAACTCTGGAAGAACATGCGGTTGACGCAAACGCCTTTTCAACAACATTGGACTGGAGACTAAAACCAAAATTAGGCAGCGGGCTCGTAAACGGACAGGGCGTATACAATCTTATAAGAGAACTCACTATCAAGCACAGTTCAGACTCAAACTTTTTCAAACTGCAAACCGCCTTTGCCGCTGTCGCGGTAGACACTTTGAGCGGTGATACTTATGTTTTTAAAGACGGAGACATTGCCGAGGCAATCCGCTCTTCAATGAGTATTCCGGGTGTATTCAGTCCGTTTAAAATCGGTGCGCATTCTTTCATTGACGGCGGAACTTCGGACAACCTTCCTATAGATGTCGCAAAGAAATTGGGCTACGATATTATCATTGCGATTGACATTTCGCAGAAAATCAGAGATGACCCGCGCATGTATGAAGGCTCTCCGACAGCCGCGCTTTTAAACTCAATAACAATTCCTCAAAGGCAGACGGTTGATGCCATGCTCAAAGATGCGACTCTTGTAATTACACCTGACACTTCCGGCTACGGAATACTGACATTCAGCAAGGCAAAAGAAATCTATGACACAGGAAAAAAATGCGCTGATGAATACCGCGAACAGTTTTTGGAGCTCCGCAAAAAAATTTTTCCTTCTGATTATGACAGCAGAGGAAACAGAATTTCCGGAGAAAGGCTTTCTCCGAAAAAACCAGGCTATGAAAACCTTCCATACGGAGTTTTTACTTCCTATGCCTTGAGAAACCAGCTTCCATCTGACACAAAATACTTTGAGAAAACTGTTGAAAAATATGTCGGAAAAACATTTACTCCTCAGGCTTACGAGGAGATTGTAAGAAAAATGTATGCGACAGGAAACTACAAGCGCATTCTCCCGCGTTTTTTGTCCGCCACCGCAGAAAAAACGCTTGAGATTGAATTTGAGGCCGCCGAAACAAATGTTGCCAAGATTTTTATAGACACAGATCTGGAGACTTCTCTTGGCTCAAGACGAATGACACGCTTTATGCTCAGTCCGGAAATTCAGTACAGAGGACTTACAGGCCCGGGCTCAGTTCTTGCCCTGCGCGGAACTTTCGTAAATCTTATTGCCGGCGACATTCATTATTTTATGCCTTTTACGCAAAACCTCTTCATTGAGACTTCGGGTTCATATTTGGGAGACCGCTATCCCACATCTGCAAAAGCAAAGACAGGCGGTTCTATTATACGGGAATCCAGCGAGTGGAGATTATTCTTTAATCTGGGGACAAGAACAAGAAACGACAGCACCGTAAAGGCCGGCGCCTTTTTTGCCATGAACAGACCGGGAGACTATTCTTTTACAGATGATCCGAAACTTTACTTTAATGTTTTTCACAATGAAGACGATGCTTTTGACGGTTCCGATGAATGGTTCAAGACGGCAGGCCTTAACATAGAAATAATGGGAAATACGCTGGACTCGGGCGTTTTTGCGCAAAAGGGTCTTTACGCTAAACTTAACGGAAAACTTATGATTCCGCTTGACCATGACGACGGCAACGGAATCAAACCGGTCTATCAGGTAAGCATTGATATGCAGCAGGCTCTTCCGCTCGGAAAAAAATGTTCGCTTGTTTTCAACGAATTTGCCGGCTTTGATATTCTGGAACGCATGGACGGGGCTGTCAGCACACTTATTACAGACGGATTTACAAACTACGACAGAATTTATTTTCCGCAGACCACTTCGCCGGAACGCCACGGCCTGCATAAAATCGCGGCGGCCGCTTCTCTTCAGATGAAACTTGGAGACTCCCTAACAATTCTGTGAGGAGACGCCTATTTTAGGCTTACAGGCGCAGTCGGAAACATCGCCTACAAATACAGTAAACTTTTCGCTTCAGAAGACGGAATCACTGATATTCAGACGGGAGACAGGACAGTTCTTTTCTACCAGCCTGAAAAAATAATTTGGTCCGCATCAATAGGTTTTGGTGTGCGCCTTAAAAACCATTTTAGTTTTTATATGCGTGGAGGAGCCGGAACAGATAGGGCGGGAGACATAACAGGCTTTTTTGCAATAGACATAGGTTCAATTAAATTCTAATGGAACAAATTTATAGAAGTAAGTTGAATATTTATTGAGTATACTTTATAATAAAAGAATGGCCTCTAAAAATTCAAAAAAAGCAAAGCGTAACGGAATATTTTTTGCAATATGGTTTTTGCTTCTGCTGATTCTTGTAATTGTTTTTCTCGTAAAAAAAGACGATTTTATCGCAAACCTAAAATCAACGAATTTCTTTGAACGAGTAGTCGGCACAACTCCGGAATTTGTCCAGAACTATGACGGCAAGGAAAAAGAGACAAAGAGTAACGGCCTCCTGGACGTTGATCTTGCTCCCGAGCCCGGAAAAAATGAGACCGAGCAGCCGGGCACTTACGATCTTAATGACTTGAACAAGCCCCGGACAGATATTAAGGCAGAGGAAGAAGCAGAAAGTCAGTCTCAGGAAATGGAAATCACCGAGGAAACAGAAAAGAATACGGAAAGCGAAAGTGCGCAAACAGAAGAGACTGCAAAAGAAACGGAAAAGCCGAAGGCGGCCCAGACTGTAAACGCAAAATTATTTTTTGTCTCTGTGGACGCAGACGGAAATGTAAACCGAAAGAGCGTAATCCGCGCAATTCCAAAAAGCGACTCGCCTCTTACAAATACAATCCGCGCACTTTTGCAGGGCCCGTCCGACTCAGAAAAGGCAATGACACTCATTCCGCCCGGAACAAAAATTCTCGGGGCAAGCGTCCGCGACGGAATTGCCGCCATTAATCTCAGCGAGGAATTTGAATTTAATTCTGTTGGAGCGGACGGCTATCGCGCCCAGCTTATGCAGATTGTGTATACAGCGACTGAATTTGCCACAGTAGAGAGCGTTCAGTTTTTAGTTGACGGTCAGCGCAAGGATTATATCGGTTCGGGCGAAGACGTTTGGATGTGGATTGGCTCACCTTACACCAGAAGCAGTTTTAATTAGACGCGCGGCAAACCGACAATGTCGGGAATGCCTTGAGTCTTGGAGAATACAGTGGCAATCACAGAATACCTTGAGCGCAACAAAGAATTATACGGAGATGAAGTTGCTCTTGTAGAAGTAAACCCGGAGCAGAGCGAGACACGCAAAATCACATGGAAGGATTACGATCTCATTCAGCCTACAGAAAAGACATATTACCGCCGTGCGATTACATGGCGAGTCTTTGACGAAAAGGCAAACCGTCTTGCAAACATGCTGATTGCGCGCGGAGTCAAGAGGGGCGACAAGGTTGCCATTTTAATGATGAACTGTCTGGAATGGCTTCCCGTTTATTTCGGCGTCTTAAAATCGGGCGCAATCGCAGTTCCAATGAATTTCCGCTACACTGCGGACGAAATCCTTTACTGCGCGGACTTAGCGCAGGTTGATGTTCTTCTCTTTGGTCCGGAGTTCATCGGCCGCATTGAGTCGATAGAAGAAAAACTGAACAACCACCGCCTTTTAATCTATGTGGGAGAAGGCTGTCCCACTTTTGCCGAAAGCTACAGGGAACTTGTCGCAGACTACTCAAGCACGGCTCCGAATATTGAACTTAAGGACGATGACGACGCGGCAATCTATTTTTCTTCCGGGACGACAGGATTTCCAAAAGCCATTCTTCACACCCACAAAAGTCTAAACCACGCCGCACTTGTCGAGCAGAACCACCACGGACAAAAACGCGGCGACTGTTTTTTGTGCATTCCGCCCCTTTACCACACAGGGGCAAAAATGCACTGGTTCGGCTCTCTCGTAAGCGGAAGCCGCGCCGTACTTTTAAAGGGCACAAAGCCGCAGTATATTCTAAAGACAATCTCTGAAGAGCAATGCACGATTGTATGGCTTTTAGTTCCCTGGGCGCAGGATATTCTCGATGCACTTGACAGCGGAGCCGTAAAAATCTCGGACTACGAATTGGACCAGTGGCGACTTATGCACATCGGAGCCCAGCCTGTTCCGCCGTCATTAATAAAGCACTGGCTGGAATATTTTCCCGGCCACAAGTATGACACAAACTACGGGCTTTCGGAAAGCATAGGACCGGGCTGCGTCCATCTTGGAATTGAAAACATCCGCAAGGTCGGCGCTATCGGTGTTCCCGGTTACGGCTGGGAATGCAGGATTATTGATAACGAGACCGGAAAAGAAGTTGAGCACGGCAAGGCGGGAATTCTTTTCGTCAAAGGTCCGGGAGTAATGAAAGAATACTACAATGATCCAAAGGCGACGGCCGCGGTTCTGCATGACGGCTGGCTAGATACGGGCGATGTTGCCATGCAGGACAGCGAAGGATTTTTCTATCTGGTTGACCGGGCAAAAGATGTAATCGTTTCCGGCGGTGAAAACCTTTACCCCGTTCAAATTGAAGACTTTCTGCGGAAGAACAACAAGATTCACGATGTCGCGGTCATAGGACTTCCTGACAAGCGACTCGGTGAAATTGCGGGAGCAGTGATTCAGCTTAAAGACGGAATGACCGCCACCGAAGAAGAAATAAATGAGTTCTGCTCGAGCCTCCCCAGATACAAGAGACCGCGTAAAATAATCTTTGCGCCGGTTCCTCGCAATCCCACAGGAAAAATCGAAAAACCAAAGCTCAGAAAGATTTACGGGCAGGAGCATCTGGTTGCTTTTGAGAACGAAGGTTGATTGCAAAAAACTCTGATTTTTATTACAATATTCATATAATGTGAGGTATTATGTTATTTACTCCGGTTGAGATTCAAGAAACAGTAAACATGTTCATGCGGCAGAAACTTGATGTCCGTTGTATTACAATGGGAATTTCCTTGCTGGATTGCGCCTGCGAGGACAGTAAAAAAGCCTGCCAGAAAATATATGATAAGGTTATGGCAAAGGCCGGAAACCTGGTAAAAGTCGGACAGGAAATAGAAAAGGAATTTGGTGTTCCGATTATAAACAAGCGAATTTCAGTTACACCTATTGCTCTGGTTGCCGGAGCCTCAAAGGCCACATCTTATGTTGAATACTGCAAGACCCTTGACAAATGCGCGAAAGAACTTGGCGTAAACTTTATCGGCGGATTCTCGGCACTGGTGCAGAAGGGAATAACGCCGGCGGACAAAATTCTGATTGACTCAATTCCGGAGGCACTCAGCGTTACGGAAGCCGTATGTTCGAGTGTAAATGTCGGAACTACAAAAAGCGGAATCAATATGGACGCTGTAAAACTCATGGGCGAGACCATTAAGAAAACCGCGGAACTAAGTAAAAGCAATCCTGTAAACGGCTGCGCAAAACTCGTGGTATTTACAAACGCCCCGGAAGACAATCCCTTTATGGCGGGAGCCTTCCACGGTCCCGGAGAGGGAGACTCAGTTATTAACGTCGGAGTTTCCGGCCCGGGCGTAATTCTCGCCGCCGCAAAGGAATACAAGGGCCGCCCGATAAACGAGCTTGCCGACGGAATTAAAAAGATGGCCTTTAAGATCACAAGAATGGGCCAGCTGGTGGGAAGCGAGGCGGCAAGACGCCTTGGAGTAAACTTCGGTATTCTTGATCTTAGCCTTGCCCCGACACCGGCTGTCGGTGACTCTGTTGCCCGCATTCTTGAAGAGTGCGGACTGGAAGGCGCCGGCGCTCCGGGAACAACAGCAGCCCTTGCAATGCTCACAGACATGGTAAAAAAAGGAGGCGTAATGGCTTCTACAAATGTGGGAGGCCTGAGCGGAGCATTTATTCCCGTTTCGGAGGACGAGGGAATGATTAACGCAATAAAAGAACATTCAATCTGCCTTGAAAAACTGGAGGCCATGACCTGCGTCTGCTCTGTAGGTCTCGACATGATCGCAATTCCGGGAGACACGCCGGCCACTACAATCAGCGGAATTATGGCAGATGAAATGGCAATCGGCATGGTAAACAACAAAACTACTGCCGTCCGCCTTATTCCGGCACCCGGAAAAAAAGCAGGCGAATGGGTTGAGTTCGGCGGACTTTTGGGCGGCTGCCCTGTAATCGATGTGAACAAATTCGGCTGTGCGGAATTTATCAACCGCGGCGGACGTATTCCCGCACCGATTCATTCATTCAGGAATTAGGGCACCAATGGGAACTGTTTCCTGACCATAAGTTTTTCTTCGGTGCCGCAACGGCGCCTAGGCGCCGCCCGGTATTTCGGTTTGTGTTTTGCTTGCCGATAATTGAGGCCGAGAGAAAAACAATGGGAACTGTTTCCTGACCATAAGT
>CAYFWC010000006.1:68280-87903 GCA_964346805.1 uncultured Treponema sp.
GTTTTGCCTGCCGATAATTGAGGCCGAGAGAAAAACAATGGGAACTGTTTCCTGACCATAAGTTTTTCTTCGGTGCCGCAACGGCGCCTAGGCGCCGCCCGGTATTTCGGTTTGTGTTTTGCCTGCCGATAATTGAGGCCGAGAGAAAAACAATGGGAACTGTTTCCTCACCGTTAGTTTTTCTTCGGTACCGCAACGGCGCCTAGGCGCCGCCCGGTATTTCGGTTTAGGTTTATGTAAAATAATTAATTTGCCGATAATTGAAGATGAGGGTAAATATGAAAAAGATTGGCATTAAACTGGCTGACGGTTCGTTTTTTCCTGTTTTGGAAGAAGGAAATGTTGAAAAAAAACAAATAAATCTCACAACCGTAAAGGACGAGCAGACTACTGTAAAAGTTGATTTGTTCCGCAGTGAAGACATGAGCATGAATAATGCGGAATATGTTGACACACTCAAAATAAGTCACTTAAAAAAACATCCCAAGGGCGCGCCCGACATAGGACTTGATATTTGGCTCGATGAGGACAACCATCTTGGAGCGGCTCTCCACGATCCGGAAAGCGGTGCGGAAGCCCATACTTCCGTAACCCTTATGTCAACGATTTTATCCGGCGACACAAACCCGGGGACAGGAAAAGGTCTTTTGGGCGCGGCTGAGGAAGTGAATGCCGCAAAGCCAGAAGAGGACAAGGCAAAAGAAATTGCCGCATCTCTCGATGACTTTAAATTTGACTTGCCGGACTTTAACGATGCCCCGGATGAAAATGGAATTATATTAAAGGACAATACGACCGTTTCGGAGGCAACCGTTGCCGAGCCGGTTTCAGAGGACCTGCCCGCAATAGAGGAAACAGTCACAGAAGATATTCCCGTAATTGAAGAGCCTGCGGCGGAAGACTTTACGGTAACGGAGGACACTATTGCCGAAGATGCCGCGACAAGTAAAGACCCTCTTGAGGAATCCCTGCCTGTAATTGACGCCGGCCCGGTTGACGAGAACTTTGACCTACCCGACTTTGATATGCCCGACTTTGATAACGATAAAACTGCATCTGAAGCAGCGGCCGTAATTGACAGCGACAAGGCAAGTGAAAACACAGAAGAGAACAAAACGGACATATCCGACTTTGATATGCCGGACTTTGACAACGACACAGAAAGTCAGAACACTCAGACAGCCGCACTGCTGAATGACACTTTCAATTTCAGTGATCTTGACGACGATACTTCCGACTCTGATACCAAAGAAGACACTTCAAAAAAGACCCGTCTCCCCGTAATCATCTGTCTGGTCTGCGCGGCCATTTGTATCATCGCAGTGATTCTTCTTTTGTTCATTATTCCTTCCCGTTTCAATCTTATCACTTCAAAGAATACGGGCAACAAGGGCATTGAAGTTGTTGAACAGACACTGCCTGCAAAGGAAGAACCTCCGACTCCCGTAAAAGAAGAAGATATAAAGCCCGCAGCACCGGCCGCAAAGGAAGACGAAATTGTTGTTGTAACAGAAGCCGAGACAGTGGTTCCCGATATTCAACCTGAACCCGAAGAACCCAAGAAGATTAGGGAAATTACATATAAAATAAAATGGGGTGATACGCTCTGGGATTTGTCTGACGCATATTACAAAAATCCATGGAGATACCCGCGCATTGCAAAATACAACGGAATCAAGAACCCTGACCACATAGTAGCCGGTACATATATTAAGATTCCGGAAGACTGATGCTTTATAAAATAAAAAAAGTATTTGTATCGCTCTCTGTTTTCTTTATAATTTTCTCCTCAAGTTGCTCGCAGGGAGAAGAAGTGCGTTTAAATAAAATTTACGGAGAAGACGCCTCATATTTTCTAGCCCTAAAGGCGCTGAAGGAAAAAAACAGCGAAAAGGCTAATAAATTATTCGAACGGTGCGCAAAAAAAGGAAGCTCCGAGCCGGCACGCCGGAGTCTTGAACAACTCTGTCTTACCGGCGATGTTCAGCAGCGTATAAAAAGATGCGGCGAACTTCTTGAAAAATTCAACGATGACAAAGCCCGTATTTTCGCCTGCCGTGAATTTCTTTTAAACAAAGAATATGCGCTGGTAATTGCCGCCACCGAGGATATAGATTTGGCCACGGCCGGCAACAGTCTTGTAAAAATGCGTCTTGAGGCGATGCTTAAAAAAAACGACTCACGCTACAATCAGACGCTTTACGAGTGGTTTACCAGACGGCGCATTTCCACAATACACTACGATTTTTACAGGGAAACAGCACGCGACGAACTGGAAGAAGTTATCACGGAAAATAACATTTCTCCCGCAAGTGAGTTTGAGGTGAACCTGAGTTTTATCCAGCAGTTCCGAATCGCCATCTACCGAGGAAACTATAATGCCGCCTATGAAATGCTCGACCAGATTCGCACCCTTACGCTCATTCAGCGAAAAGTGCCGCTTACCTACCAACTTGTAGCGGATATGGGGCGCGCCTGTGTCAACGGCAGCATTGACAATATTTCAAACGCGAGAAGATTCATAGAGTTGTCAGAACGCACCTATTTTGAGGATATAGAAGAAATAAAATACTACGCCTTAATTTATGCCGGTCTTCTTTACAATAAAAACGACAATTACCGCCGGCGCGCCCTCAAAACCTTTGAGGAGGCAATTACACTTTCCAACAGCGATGAAGAATATGACCAGGCTCTCTGGTATTATCTTCAGTCCTGTCTGAAAATCTCCACAGATGAGGCCGTGAATGGAATTGAAAAATACTGCGCCAACTGGCACGATCCTGCCTACTTTGACGATTTTTTTGACTCTTTAAGCGTCCTGCTTTTTTCCGGCGGAAAATGGGAATCATTTCCGAAAATTTTTTCTCTGATAAAAAATTGTGCCAGTCCGGCAACCCTTTCCAAGTATGCCTATCTTTCCGCCAGAATTATGCAGACACAAATCAAGGACGCAAGCCGGAACGAGATTCAGGCTGCTTTTGAAGAAGCCGCAAACTGCGATACCGGTACTTATGTCTACTATAAACTTCTTGCAGCAAAGCAGCTGGGACTTACCTCAAGCGACGGGATAGAAAGATTATTCTTTACTAAAAAACCGGAGACCGGCATACAGAATTCGGAGGAAGAAGCGGACGACCGCGCACTCTCCGCCCGCAAACTTCTCTTGGGTTACGCGGACTTTGGACTGGGCGAAATGATTTACGATGAATGGCTTTCTTACTTTGAGGAAGACAAAAAACTAATAGACCTTGCAAGCGTTACAAGCCTCAGCACTTTTTTGCGGAAAATGGACGACGGAAAAAACAACTTCTGCTCAAAAGCTCTGAGAATGATTTCACGCACAGCAAACTTTGACGGAAGAGAAATTACGCGAGAGGCATTTGAACTTCTCTACCCGAAAAATTTTTCGGACGAGGTAACCTCAGCCTCACAGGAATTTGAAATTGACGATTATGTAATGTATGCCCTTATCAGAACCGAGAGTTTCTTTGAGCCGCAAATCCAGAGCCACGCCGGCGCATCAGGCCTTACCCAGCTTATGGAATCCACGGCGCAGGATGTGGCAAGGAAGTTAAAAGTTGACCATTACGATTTAAATGACCCGGCGACAAATATCCGATTCGGAACATACTACTTTTCAAATATGGCGCACCGGCTTGACAATTCCCACATACTGGCTCTCTTTGCCTACAATGCCGGAATCACAACCGTCCGCCGATGGATAAGAAGCAGTAAAATTGAACTTGACACGCACGGCTCTCTCTCAAGCGACTTATTTCTGGAGACACTGCCCTTTTCAGAAACCCGCGATTACGGCCGCCGCGTAGTTTCCGCCGCCGCCATGTATGCCTGGCTTTATCAGAACAAAAACCCATGCGATATAATCAGTACAATGATGTAAAACACTCCGTGATAAAACTGGCGGAGACATCTATTCATTCAGAGGAAAATTCATTATAATTATTGAACTCTATTTTAGGAAAGTAAAATGAATAACCCCTTTTCGGAATTGCTTCCAAAGACAATGCACTTTACTTCTCTGCACGCTACGCAGCTTGTATTGCTTTTAGGAATAGTGATGTTCTTCGGCGCATTGGGCGGCCGTATCTTTAAAAAGTTAAAGATTCCCCAGGTTGTCGGCTATATCGTAATCGGAATCATCATAGGCTCAAGCGGACTTCAGATTCTCGGAAAAGAAACCATAGCTGCGCTGAACCCGATTTCCACAGTGGCGCTTTCGCTGATTGGATTTTTAGTCGGAGCAGAACTCAAACTCGGCGTAATAAAAAAATACGGAAAGCAGTTTGTAGGTATACTCTTATTTGAATCCATCACACCGTTTTTTATCGTAGGCGGAAGCATTTTCGCAATCTCACTTGCCGTAAGCCACAACCTCAATTATTCAATTGCGCTTGGCTTTATTCTGGGTGCAATCTGTTCCGCAACAGCGCCGGCCGCCACAACTGATGTTCTCGCGGAATACAGGACAAGAGGCCCTCTTACTACAATAGTTTACGGAATCGTTGCCATGGACGATGCCGTCGCCCTGATTTTATATGCAATCGCAAACACAGTCTCTTCACCGCTTTTAAACGGCCATTCCGTTTCTCTCGGAATGCAGATGCTGATGATTGCAAAAGACATTTTCGGTTCTATTCTAATCGGAAGCGTTTTTGGAATCTTGCTTGGCTTTATTATTAAGAATATTATGAATGAAGAGGGACGCATTCTTTCCTTTGCCCTCGGAACACTTTTTCTCTGCACCGGAATCGTAATGCTCGTGGACTTGGACAACATTCTTGCGGCCATGTCCCTCGGTTTTTTCATGGTGAACTTTGCACCGAAACAGACCCGGCCGGTCTTCTCACTGGTCGATAAATTCACTCCGCCGGTCTATGTTCTTTTCTTTGTCCTTGTCGGGGCAAAACTGAACATCTGGATTATCACGCCGTATCTTGGACTTCTCGCAATAGTATATGTTCTCGGCAGAACATTCGGAAAGACAATCGGTTCAATATTGGGAGCGGCAATTACAAGAGCACCCGCAAGCGTAAGAAAATATCTCCCATACTGTCTTCTCTCTCAGGCCGGAGTCGCAATCGGACTTTCGATTGCGGCCGGGAACGATTTTCCGGACTCAATAGGTCCGCAGATTCTTTTAATCATAACGGCGACCACTTTTATAGTTCAGCTCATAGGACCGATTTTTGTAAAATACGGAGTTACAAAAGCAGGCGAAGTGGGATTCAATGTTACGGAAGAGGATATAAAGAAAAACACAAAGATTGAGAGCGTAACATGGGGAACAGAAAAAATTTGCTGCGAAGACTCTCCGGCCATCGTCAGCGAAACACAGACAATCAGTTCGATACTGGACGCTTTTTCTCGCAACAGTAATTTGAATTATGTCGTAAAGTCTCAGGAAGGAAAACTGGCAGGAGTAATCTCGCTGGAACACCTAAAGGAAACACTACAAATCGGAGAACTTGCGGAAAGCCTTTTGGCAACCGACATCATGGATCCGCCCGTCGCAAGCATTCCGCCGGATACGATGCTTCCCGACGCATACAAAATGTTTGTAGAATATGATACTGAAGCTCTGCCAATCATCGGAAAGAACGGAAAACTTCTGGGAATTGCGGAAAAGCATGCACTCGACCATTATCTGCACGCCCGTATAATCGAGCTGCAAAGAAAAATAGAAAAACTGGGGTAATAAAAATGAAACTTCTATATTTGCCTGTTATCGCACTCTGCGCCTTCGCACTTGTTTCCTGCAAGGAAAAGGATACAAGACCCGATTTTGTTAAATCCATGAAACTTGTCTGGAGCGATGAATTTGACGGAGCGACTAACGAGCCCAATCCGGACAACTGGATCTACAACGAAGGCGCCCACGGCTGGGGAAACAGCGAGGTTCAGAATTATACAAAGAACCGCGAGAATTCCTTTGTCTCTGATGGAACATTGAAAATAGTCGCCCTGCGGGGAAAAGACAACAAGTGGACAAGCGCGCGTCTTCTTTCTATTTTTAAAAAATCCTGGACTTACGGCTACATAGAATTCCGCGCAAAAGTTCCGACACAGCAGGGCTGCTGGCCGGCACTCTGGCTTATGCCCAACAGCCAGGCGTATGGCAACTGGCC
This sequence comes from uncultured Treponema sp., assembly GCA_964346805.1. Taxonomy (GTDB): domain Bacteria; phylum Spirochaetota; class Spirochaetia; order Treponematales; family Treponemataceae; genus Treponema_D. The sequence continues at coordinate 74,427 of CAYFWC010000006.1, forward strand.
CCGTTCCGGTGAGATTGATGTTATGGAATACTCAAACGCAGTCTGGGGAAACAAAATTTACGGAACAGTCCACTGCCGGGCAGGCTACGGCGGAAAGGCAATTCACTCAGGGTATACAGTTCTAAAAAACGTCCAGAACAAGTGGCACACTTACGCAGTTCATTGGACAGAAGACGCAATCACATGGTATTATGACGGGGTTCCATTTACAGAATACAAGAATCCTCACGATGCGGAAACTCCATGGAAAACATGGCCCTATGACAAGAATTTCTATGTCATAATGAATGTCGCTATGGGCGGAAATCTTGGCGGAGACATTCCGAAAAAATTAAAAAGCTGTCAGATGGAAGTTGACTATGTGCGCTGGTATCAGTAAGGGCCGCATTGTCGAGGCCGTGCTTTTTACCGCTTTTAAAAACGGAACAGGCGCGGCAAGCATTGCTGACATTGCAAAATACTTAAACATTAAAAAAGCATCTCTCTATAATTATTTTTCCGGCAAAGAAGAAATCATGGCGGCAACATACACCTACTGCTCGGATTTTTACGCACGATGCAATCTTTTTGAGCAGGAAACTTTTGCCAAAATAAATTCAGCAAACACCGAGGAGTTATTTTTAAAATCGGTTCAAACCTACATAGAAAACCATGAGGCCGAACCTCTCTTCCAAATTTATTCTTTTGTGGCAAGCGGAAAATATTTTAATAAGGAAAGTCTGGACATATTCAAAAATCAGAGAGAAAAAATCCAAGGCCAGACTTTCTTGTTTTTTAAAATCGCCGCGGCGCAGGCAACCACGGGTAACAAAAAGACAGACGAGGACTTGCAAAAAATTTCCGGAATTTTTACGGACGGAATGCTGTCACGGCTGGATCTTTACATCGCGGAAAAAAAAGAAACTGTCCGCAACAATCCTGAATGCGATGCGGGGAGCCTATTTGCGCTTCCAAGCGACAAAAAAAGTATTTCCAAAATTACAGATTTTTCACTTGAAGTTTTACACTCAGTGTTTTAATATATAAAATAAAAGTCAGAGGCGTTTTTATGGCAGAAGAAATTCTTAAACTTCAGAACGGAAGTGATATTCGCGGCATCGCACTTGAAGGCGTTGAGGGCGAACATGTTAACCTTACAGCCCCGATTGCAAACAAAATCGGTCAGGCTTTTGCAGAATGGCTATGCAGCAATACAGGAAAAGCCAAAAACGAATTGAGAATCGGAATCGGAATGGATTCAAGACTCAGCGGTCCGGAACTTTTAGTTGCGGTTTCTTCGGGACTTGCCTCAGCGGGAGTTACAGTTTTTAACTGCGGAATGGCCACAACCCCGGCAATGTTCATGTCGATTGTTTTCGAGCAGACTCATTTTGACGGCTCGGTAATGATTACCGCAAGCCACCTTCCATTTAACCGCAACGGGATAAAATTCTTTAACAAAGACGGCGGTCTTGAGGTAAAGGACATTACGGAAATCCTTAAAATTGCGGAGACAAAGGCAGAGTCATTTGCAGATGTCTCGGAGCAAAGAAATTTGGACTTAATCTCGCTTTACGCCCAGCATCTCAGAGGCGCAATCTCCGCCGGAGTAGGAGTTCCCTCGCACCCTTTGGACGGCCTCAATATCGTTGTAGATGCCGGAAACGGCGCCGCCGGTTTCTTTGCAGAAAAAGTACTAAAGCCACTGGGAGCCTCTATCAAGGGAAGTCAGTTTCTTGAGCCCGACGGACATTTTCCAAACCATATTCCCAACCCGGAAAACAAAGACGCAATGGAATCAGTCAGAGCCGCGACAGTTGCAAACCGCGCGGACTTGGGACTTATTTTTGACACGGATGTTGACAGAATGTCGGCCGTTCTTTCAAACGGAGAGGAAGTAAACCGCGACGCAATCATCGCCATGGTTTCCGCAATTCTTGCGCCCCGTAACAAGGGTGCAACAATCGTCACCGACTCCGTTACAAGCGACCGCCTTACATATTTTTTGGAGAATGTCCTCGGATTAAAGCACCTGCGCTACATGCGCGGCTACAAAAATGTAATCAACAAACAGAAAGAACTGAATGCCCGTGGAATTAACGTTCCGCTCGCAATGGAAACCAGCGGTCACGGCGCACTTAAAGACAACTATTATCTGGACGACGGCGCGTATCTTGCGGTTCAGCTTGTAATAGCACTGGCAGAAGCAAACCGCAAGTGCAAAAAACTCGAAGACCTTATCAGCCAGCTTCCGCCGCCGGGTGATGAGAAAGAAGTGCGCTTTAAAATCACCGCCGATAATTTCAGGGAATACGGGAAAAAAGTTCTGGAAGAATTCAAGAACCGTGCCCTTGACGCAGGCTGCAACCTTCCGGAATCCTTTGAGGGAGTCCGAATCTCGTTCAAGGGCGGGCAGGAAGCGGACGGCGCGGAAGGCTGGCTTCTTTTGCGCCTTAGCCTGCACGACCCCGTAATGCCTTTGAACATTGAGGGAACAAAACCCGGCTCTCTGGAAAAAATAAAAGCCACCGCAAGATTATTGCTGAGTGGCTTTGACGGATTGGATTTAGGTCCGCTGAACTAGCGTTCGTTTGAATCCAGAGCAGTCTTTGCAAAACCGTTTGCCGTCATATAATCGGCGACGGCTCTTTTGCCGGCTTCCTTGTAATTAAGCTCCGTAATCTGCCATACAGAATACGCAATGTAATTAACCTTGTCGCCTGTAGTCTGCTCAACCCAGAAAGTGCCGGCTCTTGCAAAGCCTGCGATTTCCCGAACCGGAGAAATATTTCCGTGTTTTTTGTCTGCCAGCCTCTCATCTAGAAGTTCCTGGGCGTTCTGTGTGATTTCCGTGGCTGCAAGCGCATGGACAACATTATTGGCTTCTTTATTTACAAAGTCCTTGTCATTTCCTGTCTGAATAGAATAAAAGATAATCTTATCATCTTTTAGTCCCAGAGCCTTGTATAGTTTCTTTACTGACTTTGACCATGTAATCTTTCCGGAAGATTTTTCACCTGCGGCAGTCTCCAGAAGATTTGCCCATTTTGAAGCCTTTGCATACTTTGCGCCGCTTTCCGCCCCCGCAAAATCCGTTACGGCAGTCTCTGCAAAAAGCATGGCTCCCATTAAAAGTGCTGAAATTCCTAACGCGATTTTCTTAGAAATAGTTTTCATAAAAAGTGTACCTCCGTATCTAAGATGATATTACTATAACAGTATTTGAGAAAAAAGGAAACAAAATTCTAATAGTTTTTTAATAATTTATGGCATTACTAAAAATCCGGTAATTTGATTTTCAGAGATTACTGACGGGTTTTTAGTTCTTGCGGCGGCCCAGTTTAGGCACCGCATCTTCACAGACGGCTTTAAAACCGCAATTTTTTGAGCCATATTCCATTTGACTTGCGTAACTAAAACCATTATATTAGTGTTATAAATTATTGATTGTCTATTTGACAAGGAGATGTTTTTATGAAAATTAACAAAATTCTTACACTGTTTGCTTTATCTGCGGCAGTTACAATGTTTACGGTTTCCTGCGCTTCTACAAGCAACAAAGGTAAAACAACTGTAAATACAGGTGTTCGTGTTATCCAGGATTTCCAGGGTTCGGAATGGCCGGGCGCACAGTGCCCCAAATGGGTTCGCACCCTTAACGAGAACTCCACGGAGAAAGTTGCGAAAGAACTCGGTGTTGACACAAAAGACTATATGATTTTTGTAGCACAGGGCCGCGCTAACGATTTGGACTTTGCGCAGGCATGGGTAAAAAATATTTCTGCCCGTCAGGAAATCGCCGCCTCAATCAGTCAGGTTATTGCCACCGACACGCAGGCTTTAATGGAAGGCGAGGAAGGCAAGGAAGTGGATTCAGCGACAAAAAAGAGAATCTACAAGGACGCTACCGCAATGGCTTCCGCAATAGAGTTGAACGGCCTTGAGCAGGTTGCGACATTCTGGACAAAGACAGCGACTCTTGTTCCGGGAAAAAAGAAGATTACAAAAGACTCTGACATCGCGAAAACCGAATACACCTATTATGCCGTTTACAAGATGGAGACAGAGCGCTTCAAGAATCAGCTCGATGCGGCAATGAAAAATCTTAATGATCACACTTCTGAGCAGGCATACCTGAAGCGTGTGCTCGCCGCAAAAGTAGGACAGTCAATCTATCCCGGAAACAATGTGGATCCGGAATATTTAAAATAGCCCGGCCCTTGAATGTAATGGCGTTTTCAACTATAATAAAAGAACTATGTTCCGTATCTATGTTGAGCGCCAGAACGGCTTTGAAAACGAAGCCCGGCGTATTTTTGGTGATGTAAAGAATTTTTTGGGCGTAACTTCTGTAAAAGGAGTTCGTTATCTTAACCGCTACGACATTGAAAATGTAATGCCGGCTGTCGCAAAGGCAGCAGTTCAGCGAATTTTCTCTGAGCCTCAGTCAGACAGTGTGATTTATAATTCACTGGAACTGAAGCCCGGAGAAACGGAAATAATCTGGGAATACCTGCCCGGCCAGTTTGACCAGCGGGCGGACTCAGCGGGCCAGTGTCTCTCGCTTCTGCGGAAGAGCCTTGAAAAGTCCGTTGAGACCGGCAGGGAACCGCCGCGCGTCCGCTGCGCAAAAATGGTTATTCTTACCGGAAAGATTTCTGCCCGTGATATTCAGAAGATTCAGGATTATCTGATCAATCCGGTGGATTCACGGCTGACAGACGATTCAGTTCCTGCCACACTAAAAATAAACACAAGTGAGCCGGAATCTATTCCCGTTGTTGCAGGCTTTATCAAATTTAAAAAGGCAGAACTTGAAGATTACATGGCAAAAATGGGACTTGCCATGGATTACGCCGACATAAAATTTCTTCAGGATTATTTTGCAAAAGAAGGTCGCGATCCGACGGAAACAGAAATCAGGGTTCTTGACACATACTGGTCAGACCACTGCCGCCACACAACATTCTTAACGGAACTCAAAGACATAAAAATCGAAAAAGGTCCTTACGAAAAACTGTTCAAGCAGTCTCTCAAAAACTACACGAATATGCGTACAGAACTGTATGCGGATCGAACGGACAAACCCGTAACTCTTATGGACATGGCCATTATCGGAATGAAGTACCTGCGTAAGCACGGAAAACTTGACGATATGGAAGTAAGCGACGAGAACAACGCTTGCTCGGTTTACATTGATGTTCACTATACAACAGACAAAAAAGGAAGACCTCTCAGTTCGGACTCTTCAAATGCGACCGAACGCTGGCTCCTGATGTTCAAGAACGAGACACACAACCACCCGACAGAAATCGAGCCTTTCGGAGGAGCGGCCACTTGTATCGGCGGCGCCATCCGTGACCCGCTTTCCGGGCGCGCATGGGTTTACCAGTCAATGCGCGTAACAGGTGCCGCCGACCCGACAGTGCCTTTGAGCAAAACCATAAAGGGAAAACTCCCCCAGCTTAAACTTTGCCGCGAGAGCGCGCAGGGCTTTTCCAGTTACGGAAACCAGATTGGACTTACGACAGGCCAGGTTGCGGAAATTTATCACCCGGGCTATGCCGCAAAGCGCATGGAACTCGGTGCTGTAATAGCCGCCGCTCCGGCTGAAAATGTTGTCCGCGGAACACCGAAGGCGGGAGACATTGTAATTCTTCTCGGAGGCGGAACAGGGCGTGACGGAATCGGAGGCGCTACAGGTTCTTCCAAAGTCCACACGGAAAAATCAGTTGAAACAGCGGCCGCCGAGGTTCAGAAAGGAAACGCCGTTGAGGAAAGAAAAATTCAGCGTCTCTTCCGCAACAAAGATGTAAGCCTCATGATTGTCCGCTGCAACGACTTTGGCGCCGGCGGTGTAAGTGTCGCCGTAGGAGAACTCGCTCCCGGCCTCGACATCAATCTTGACGCAGTCCCTAAAAAATACGATGGTCTCAACGGAACAGAACTTGCGATTTCTGAAAGCCAGGAGCGAATGGCTGTTGTTGTCGAGCCCAAAAATGTAAAGAAATTTATCAAGGCTGCCGCCGGCGAAAATCTTAACGCTGTTGTAGTGGCGACTGTAACAGACACAAACCGCCTTGTAATGAAGTGGCGCGGCGATGTCATCGTAGACATTGCCAGAGACTTTTTGGATGCGGCAGGAGCCCACCACGAGGCAAAGGCTTTGATAGAAAGTCCGGCCGCACCCGCAAGCTCACCGCTTGTAAAACCGCTTGAATCGACTGCAAAAAAACTTGGTACAGGCACTACAGCGAAGGCACTGCAGGCGGCATGGCTTGCAAACATCAGCGACCTTGCCTGCTGCTCGGAGCGCGGCCTTGGCGAACGCTTTGACGGCACAATCGGAAGTGCGTCCGTGCTCCTGCCTTACGGCGGAAAGTACCAGTGCACACCGGAAGCCGGTATGGCGGCAAAGATTCCCGTAAACTCTCCGCGCGAGACTTCCACAGTAAGCCTTATGGCCTACGGTTTTGACCCGCTCGTCGCCGAGTGGTCTCCATGGCACGGCGCGCAGGTTTCTGTCCTCTCAAGCCTTACAAAACTTTTATGTCTCGGAGGAGATCCGCTGACAGCCCGCCTTTCATTCCAGGAATTCTTTGGCCGCGCGGTAGACCCGAAAACCTGGGGATACCCGGCAGCCGCACTGCTCGGCTCAATCGACGCGCAGAACTCTATGGGAACAGCTTCAATAGGCGGAAAGGATTCAATGAGCGGAACTTTTGAACAGATAAATGTTCCGCACACACTGGTTTCTTTTGCGGTAACCCATGACGAAGTTCAAAATGTTACAAGCGGTTCTTTTAAAAAAGTCGGAAGCAATATTTATATTGTCCGCAATCCATATTCAGAATTGCTTGCGCCGGACTTTGAAGCCTTTAAGAAAAACGCGAAAATATTATACAGACTGAACAACTCCCAGAAAATCCGCGCCATGTATCCCGTATGCGCCGGAGGAATTGCAGAGGCTGTAACAAAAATGGCAATGGGCAACCGCATCGGCGCTGAACTTATAAAGCCTGCAAGGGCAAAAGATTTGTTCATGCCGCTCTACGGCTCTGTCATTGTCGAGACAGAAGAAGATTTGAGCGGAGAGCCTTTTGTTGAAGGAACTCTCTCACTTTTGGGAAAAACAATCGAAGAGGCAAAGATTGTAATTCCGGGAAAAACAAAAGCGACAACCGCCACAATCAAATTAAGCGATGCGGAAAAGGCATGGGAGTCTACGCTCTCCGCCGTGTTCCCGCAGGTTTCCGACGCAGCGCCGCAGGAAGAACTTCCTGACTTTGCCAAGGATGTTCACTACTCTCTAAGCGATGCGCGCCTTAACCCGCACTTCAACATCTGTAAAAAGCATCCGCGCGTTCTTATTCCCATATTCCCGGGAACAAACTGCGAGCTTGACATGCAGCGTGCATTCAACATTGCGGGAGCCGACACAAGAATTCTGGTATTCAGAAACAATACGCCGGAGGCACTGAGCGCCTCTCTCGACGAACTTGTAAAGCAGTTGAAGAAGGCGCAGATTCTTGCCCTTAGCGGCGGATTCAGCGCCGGCGACGAGCCTGACGGCTCCGGAAAATACATTGCCAATGTAATCCGCGAGGCAAGAGTTTCCGAGCAGATTATGAATCTCCTTAAAAAGAGAAACGGTCTCGTCCTTGGAATCTGCAACGGCTTCCAGGCACTGATTAAGACAGGACTTGTTCCCTACGGAGAAATCCGCGAGCCGGCAGCCGAAATGCCGACACTCACATTCAACACAGTAGGCCGCCATATTTCACGCATTGTAAGAACACGCATGGTAAGCGGAATGAGTCCGTGGGCGCAGAACGCCAGTGTAATTGATCAGCGCATTCACCTTGTTCCTGTAAGCCACGGTGAAGGACGCATTATTATAAGCCCGCGGCTCGCAAAGGAATTGTTCAGCAAGGGACAGATCTTTACACAGTATGTTGACGAACACGGAATTCCGGCAATTACAGAACCCGACAACCCCAACGGCTCGGCATTTGCGATTGAAGGAATGACAAGCCCGGACGGACATGTTCTTGGAAAGATGGGACACAGCGAGCGCACTATCGGGACTGACTTGAACGGAGCCAGCGCCGACTTACTCAAAAATGTCGCCGGAAACCCTCTCACCAATAACTATGAAAATTCCTGCCAGAATATTTTCGCGGCCGGAGTTTCATTCTTTAAATAAAACGGAATGATTATGATAAGAAAATTTTCTGTTTGCTTTGCCGCACTCGCACTGATTGCGGCAAGCATTACTGGCTGCGCAAAAAAAGCAGTTCACGACAATTACGGAATCTACAGCGACCTTGACGCAACGCTCAAGGCTGCGCAAAAGTCTGACAAAAAGATTCTTCTCTTTTTTACAAGAGTTGATCAGGGAGGACTTAACGCCTCTCTGATTAACGATGTCCTTCACGCAAGAGACTACGCTGAGAAAATCGGCGCTGAGTTTGAGACCTGCAACATCGACTTCAGCGGAGAACGCTTTACAAAAGAGTCAAAGAATTTTGACAAGTCCCAGAACGACCGTGACATGAGAACCGCCGTAATCTACGGAGCGGAGAACACACCGGCCGCCCTCGTACTTACACCAAAAGGATATGTAATCACAAACATTACTTATCTTCCGGCAAAGAATGTAAGTGAATTTTCAGAGATTCTCGAATATGAGCGCAAAAAGATTGACGCAATGACATTCATGCTGAATGACATCGAGAGCGCAAAGGGAACGGACCGTATTAAAAAGATTGATGCCCTTTACGAAAAGACAGCGACAAATTACCGCTACCAGCTCCGTGACCTTTGCGAGGAAATAATTAAAAGCGACAAAAAGAACGAGAGCGGACTTGTCGGAAAATATCTTCTTGCCCGCGCCTCTACAAAGGCCATGGACTGCTACATAAACCGTCAGCCAGAAAAGGCTGTTGACGCTTACCTCGAGCCGGTCAAATCAGAATTCCTGTCTGTAGAAGACAAGCAGCGCTCTTATTTTGCCGCCGCCTACATCACAGGAAACGGCATGCCCGGCGCCGAGACTTCAGAAAAAATCATAGGCTATCTTAACGCCGCGATTGCGCTTGACGCCACCACACCGCTTGCAGAACGCTGCAAGTTGCTGCTCGAGCGTCAGGAGTCAATGCTAAAGAGTCAGCAAGACACAGAGGCAAAGAAAGAAGCCGAGGCCGCAGGTGAACCGGCCACAGACACAAAAACCAACTGATATATGGGAGACAAATTTCGTCCGTTTTTGCTGATTGCTATTTTTTCGTTTGTGTCTTTTTCCTGCAGGAAAGAAGCCTTAAAAGAAACTGATCTGCCGGCAGAAAATGCAGCCGGAAAAATTTCGGAATCCTTAGACGGGGAGGTTCCCGATCCACAGATTCCGGAGACTTTCCAGGAGGCAATGGTTCTCTCCAAAAACACACCGCTTAATCTTTTGGGTCGCGACGGTAAGATGCATGCAATCCGCAGTTTGCTGGCAGGCGCAAAAGTCGAGGCGGTTTTTATGGACGGAATCGCCGACACAAAGACAGTCGGAGAGAATAATTACACAAAAGTTGTCTATGATTCAGTTGACTACTGGATTAACGGGGCAAACATCGCGCTCAATGTCATAGAAGCCGTTGTAACAGAAGCCTCCACACTATTCTCAGATTCTGAACTCACCCAGCCCATTTACGGCGTACCACGCCTAAGATTCGGCACACTTGTAGCCTGCCAGCCGTCATTACCGGGCGACGACGCAGAAAGCACAGAAGGCCTTGAAAAAACGCGCGGGACAAAAATCTTTTATTTTGACAAGAATCTTTCGCAGGTAAAGGAAGCCTATGTTTTAGAAGAGAACATCAGCGCGCGTCGTGATGATATTGCAGTCGCATCCGTAGTCGAGGCTCTTAAAACAACCAAGCGGGAATCAATACGGACAAAGTTATGGGACGAGGCCGGCAGATACAACCCATGTAAAAAAGTTCTTGCCGCCCTGGAAGAGCAGAAGATAGAAAGGCAGTCCTACAATTATGAGGAAGTGGTAAAATCTCTCCGCAAAGTCGGAATGGGTGTAAATGTCGAGGAACTTATGACAGTTGACCAGTCCAAAGACCCGTTCAAGTAAGGCGGCATTATGAGTCAAGGTCCGTCCGTTTCAAACATTTCAATTCCTGCCCTTGCGATCTCGGCCGCAGTTCTCATTACACTCTCAATGCTTTTTTCAATTTCGGAAGGCGCGTTTCTAAGTCTGAACCGCCTCCGCCTCAGAGTAAGATGCCGGGCTGGCGACAAGCGGGCACTACGAGTTGCACGCCTTCTTAAAAACAAGGAGCGCATGATAAACACGCTGCTTGTCTCAAATGATCTTGTAAATGTAATGCTTTCCGCAATTCTTACAGCCTTTGCGCTTAAAGTTTTTGGAAGCAGGGCAATCGCAGTAACAACTTTTGTAACAACAATTCTTCTTTTACTCTTTGGAGAAATCACGCCAAAGGCAATCTGCACAAGACACCCGGATCCCATTGCATACGGACTTAGCGGTTTTGTCCAGTCAGTGGTATTTATAATGCGTCCGGTTGTTCTTGTGTTTACCGCAATCTCCAGAATTGTTCTTACACTGCGCGGAATCAAAGTTAAAAAGGAAAGCAATTCTTTCAGCGTGGAAGACATAAAGACCTTTTTGGATGTAAGTGCGGAGACCGGAATAATAGAGCGCGGCGAAAAAAACCTTATGACCCGTGTTTTTAAATTCACAGACCTTGAGGCAAAGGACATTATGATTCCGCGAAAACAAATCACTTTTGTTCATGTGAATGACAGTTACGAAAAAATTCTTGAGTTGAGCGAACGGACAAAATTTTCGCGCTTTCCGGTTTACCGCCGCAATATCGATGACATAATAGGAACTGTTTATATCAAAGATCTTCTTTTTTATTCCGGCGACAAAAGCAAATTTTCACTCAGGCAGGTCATGAGGCCGCCGCTCTTTATTCTCGAGACAAAGAACATGTCCTCCATTCAGCAGATGCTCCGCGAAAACAGACAGGCAATGGCTATCGTAATTGATGAGTATTCCGGAACAGAAGGCATTCTCACAAAAGAAGACATTGCCGCAGAAATGCTAGGCGCTTCAATTTCAGAATTCTCAAAGAGTGCGAATATTTCCACCCCAATCCCGTCGGATAAAGATGAATTTATTATAGACGGCGCCACACGCATTGCGGATCTTGCTGAATCAATTCACATAAACATTTTCTCGGACTTGAACGAAACCGTCGCCGGCTGGTTTATGGAAAAACTCGGACGCATGGCAGAGCCCGGAGACATAGTCTGCCATGAAGGTTTTGTCTTTACAGCTATAAAAATGGACGGCTTCAGAATTGCCACAATAAATGTCAGACAGATTCAGAATCAGAGCGCAGAGGAGAAAACGGAATGAACATATATAAAATTCTCTATACCCTTGCCATCCTGATTCTTCTCGTCTGGCTAATCGCTTTCTTTGCAGGAAGTGAAACCGCATATCTCTCCATGACAAACATTCGGGTGAGAAGAATGCTGCGTGCAAAAAAGCCGGGCGCAAAAAAAATCGCCGCACTCCACAAGGACATGGACAGTCTTTTGACAGTTGTCCTTATCGGAATAAACTTTATAAACACGCTGGCTTCTTCCATTGCGACGGCTCTTGCCATTGAACTTGTCGGAGACAGCGGTGTTGGAATTGCGACTGCAGCCATAACATTTTTTGTTACAGTATTCGGAGAGATTGTTCCAAAGACCGTGGCAGGTCTCGGAGACAATACGGAACGGATTGCGGCAAACCACGCCAACGCCCTTATGCTTTTAAAGAAAATAATCTTTCCGGTTGTATGGCTTTTTTCAAGCGTATCACGGGGAACAGCTTTTGCCGTGGAAAAAATCTGGAAAAGTCAGGACACCATTATCACAGAAGAGGAACTCCATAATCTAATTGAGGAGGGCGAGCATGACGGAAGTCTTGAGAAAGACGAGAGAAATATGCTGAATAAGATTCTTGAGATTTCCGATTTGGACGTTCACAATATTATGAAACACCGTTCCCTCGTCACCTACCTTAACACGGCGGATTCTCGGGAAGAGGTCATAAAGGCATTTAAAAATTCAGGCTACTCTCACCTTCCCGTTTACCGGAACTCAAAGGAAAATATTGCGGGCATTCTTTACTACAAAGATGTCTTGTTTGCAAAAAACAACCATGAAACTTTTTCCGTTGAGACATTCATGAAACCGCCTCTTTTTATCCCGGAAACCTTTTCTGTAATCGAACTGATTCAGGCTTTTAAAAGGGAAAACCGTTCCTTTGCGGTAGCCCTTGACGAACAGGGGTGCACAGCGGGCATTGTTACGATTGATGATGTTCTCAGGGGACTCTTCGGACGCATGAGCGACACGGACTACCATCACCATGAAATTCCTGCGGAAGACAGAATAAAAATCATCTCGCCAAAAGAATTCCTTGTTCCCGGCGATATGAAACTTGTAGACATCAATTCAATCTTAAATTTAAAGCTTCAGAGCGAGGAGTATGATACTCTTGGCGGCTGGCTTATGGAAAAATTTGACGCACTGCCTTCCACAGGAGAGGCCCTGCAGAATGAGGGCACTCTCTTTGCCGTAGAAGACCAGTCGCAGCGCCGTATTAGAGTTGTGCGTATTCGGCGATGATTTTCGCGCTGTTCTCAATTCCGGAGTATGCGGAATTGATCAGCAGGTCGTAGTTCTCACGGTTTCCCCATGTGTATTCAGTAAAAGTATTGTAGTGATTTGCACGGCGCTTATTAATCTGGGAAACAATTTTTTTCGCGTCCTTTTCCGGAACATCATAAGTGGCAACCGCGCGTTTTATCTTGTCATCTTCGGGCGCATAAATAAAAACATTCAGAATATCAGCGTCATCAAATTCCTCGCTTACATGAAGAATATAATCGGCACAGCGTCCGACAATGACACATGGACTTTCTTTCGCAGCCTTTAGAATTACCTTTCTCTGTGCGTTAAAAATCTGGTCAATCAAAGGCAGTGTCTGGGGAGCCGCGGCGCTTGTGTAACTTGCATTTGATGAATAATTTGACCCCAGCATCATATTATAAAGCCAGCCGCTGGAGAGACTCTGCTCGCTCTTTTCTATAAATTTTGGAGAGAGACCGCTCTCATCGGCCGTCAAATCGATAATGCGTTTATTAAAGAATTTATATCCAAGTTTTTCGGCCACCAGTTTTCCAATATCGTTTCCGCCGCTTCCGTATTCACGACTGATTGTAATTATTTTTCTCATAGCATTTTCTCCTTAAATAAATATATTTTATCTGACAGGAGTATTATATCATGATTTTTTTAAATTGAAAAGAATTTTTTCAAATTTTTGCCGGTACTAAATAATTCACTTTTACCAGAAGTATAAGCTAAGCCCTTTGTCCAGACATTTTGTCTGAAAAATAACGAATTTTATGCA
>CAYFWC010000007.1:0-45498 GCA_964346805.1 uncultured Treponema sp.
TAGAGCGCCACCTTGCCAAGGTGGATGTCGCGGGTCCAACTCCCGTTTTCCGCTCTTAAAACCGGCGGTCCGGAAAGTTTTCCTGACCGCTTTTTTTTCATAATCGATTTTCATTAGGAGAAATCAAATGCAGGTCACAAAAGAATTCAAGACTTTGGAAAAATCAGCCGTTGAACTGACTGTAACAATCGCAAAAGACGATGTAGTAAAATCATACAAGAAGGCTGTTGAGAAATACGCAAAGCAAGTTGCAATTCCGGGATTCCGCAAGGGCCATGTTCCGGCAGATGTTTTGGAACGCAAACTCGGAGACGCACTCAAGGCTGACGCGGCAGGTGAAATCATCGATGAGTCTCTCAATGAGATTTTCAAGGACGAGGCGAACAAAGACAACCGTCCGCTCCCCTACTCACAGCCGACTTTGGAAAAGATGCCCGAACTCGACCTTACAAAAGAACTTACCTACACAGTAAAATATGATGTATTCCCCAAGGTTGAGGTGAAGAATTTCAGCGGAATCAATGTTAAGGAACCGCAGGTCAGCATCGGCGACAAAGAGCTGGAGAACGAACTCAAGGCCATTCAGGAGCGCAACGCAACTGTAGAAGACCGCAACGAGGGAGACGCAGTTCAGAAGGACGACATCGTAACAATCGACTATTCGGAACTTGACGACGCCGGAAATGCAATTGAAGGCTCAAAGCGCGAAGGCTTTGTATTCACTGTAGGTTCAGGCGAGAACATCTACAAGATTGACGATGAAATCATCGGAATGAAAAAAGGCGAGACAAAGCAGATTACAAAGACTTACGACAAAAAGGACGAGGATAAAGACCTGGCCGGAAAGACCAAGAAAATCAGCGTAACTGTAAAGGCTGACAAAATCCGCAACCTCCCCAAACTTGACGATGATCTGGCACAGGATGTGAGCGAAAAATTCAAGACTCTCGACGACCTCAAGAAAGACCTTACAATCAACATGAAGAGTGCCGCCGACCGCCGCATCAAGGATATGAAGAGCAACGACCTTCTCACGCAGCTCATTGAGAAGAACCCCTTTGATCTTCCGCAGAGCATGATTGACGCGGAAAACCAGAGCCGCTGGGAAATGATGGCGCAGCAGTTCAAGACAACACCCGAACAGCTTGAGCGCATGATTACAGCCTCTGGCCAGACAAAAGAGGCTATGATCGAGCAGTGGACCGGCAACAGCGAAAAGATGCTCAAGAGCCGTCTCATCGTTGACGCACTTCTCCGCGAGCGCAATATTTCTGTTACCCCGGAGGAAATCGAGGCCAAATACCAGGAAATCGCGGACCAGAGCAACACAACGGTAGAAGAAGTTAAAAAGCACTACGATGACCCGCGCTCCAAGGAATACCTTGTTGACGATACAAAGGAGCAGAAGCTCTACGAACTTCTGTTTAAGGAAGTTAAGGTTTCAAAAGGCGACAAGATTGAATTTGCAGACCTCTTTAAGAACTAAATAACAAAATGCGAAAAGGCACACGGGGGTAATCCGTGTGCCTTTTTTTTACTAGACTTTATACTTCTTTTTAGCTATATTATAACTATGAACGGTTTAAATATGAATGAACAAATGAACAATATGGTTCCCTACGTTATTGAGCGCAGCGGAAACGGAGAACGCTCTTACGATATATTTTCACGCCTTTTAAAAGACCGCATTATTTTTGTGGACGGCGAGATAAATGACGCTACAGCGGATCTAGTTGTAGCCCAGATTCTTTTTTTGGAAAGCGAAAATCCTGACAAAGACATCAATATGTACATCAACTCTCCCGGCGGCTCTGTAACAGCCGGGCTTGCCATTTACGACACCATGCAGTATGTCAAGTGCCCGATTCAGACAATATGTCTGGGTCAGGCCGCCTCTATGGCAGCGATTCTCCTTGCCGGCGGAACTAAGGGAAAGCGTTACGCACTTCCTTCAAGCCGGGTGATGATTCATCAGCCGCACGGCGGAGTCGGCGGACAGGAAAGCGACATTGCGATTCAGGCAAAGGAAATCATCCGCTTAAAAGAACTCAGTGTTAAGTATCTGGCGGAAGCAACCGGTAAAAATGAGAAGGATATCGCAAAAGACATTGAGCGCGACTTTTTCATGACCGCCGGCGATGCTCTGGAATACGGTATTGTTGACCACGTAATGGAGGCTCGTAAAAACGCTTCCGGAGGCAAGAAATGAGTTTGTTCAGAAACCCCAGCGCTAATTTTTGCGCTTTCTGCGGAAAACCGGCTGACGAGGACAGACGCCTCGCCGCCTCAAAAATCGGTGAAATTTTTATCTGTAAAGAATGCGCTGATCTCTGCTCAAAGATTCTGAATGAGCAGGGCGACGGAGTTACAGACATAGAAATGAGTCAGGTTCCAAGCCCGAAAGAGTTTAAGGAATATTTGGATCAGTATGTTATCGGACAGGACTACGCAAAAAAGGCTCTGAGCGTTGCGGTTTACAACCACTACAAGCGCATGGCCAGAAAGACGGCGGCAGAGGGAGATGATGTAAAAATTGAGAAGTCAAACATTCTGCTTATAGGACCGACAGGATCCGGAAAGACTCTTCTTGCAAGAACTCTGGCCCAGAAACTCAAGGTTCCGTTTGCAATCGCGGATGCCACTACTCTTACAGAAGCCGGTTATGTAGGCGAGGATGTTGAGAATGTTCTGCTGAAACTCATTAACGCGGCCAACGGCAATATTGCAGAAGCAGAGCGCGGAATTGTCTTTATCGATGAGCTTGACAAAATTGCCCGCAAGAGCGAGAACACTTCAATTACCCGTGATGTTTCGGGCGAAGGCGTTCAGCAGGCGCTTCTTAAAATTATTGAGGGAACGAAAGCATCTGTTCCGCCGCAGGGCGGACGAAAGCATCCCAATCAGGAAATGCTTGAGATTGACACAACAAACATTCTCTTTATCCTGGGCGGTGCTTTTGTAGGCCTTGACAAGATTATCGAGCAGAGAACTGCAGAACATTCTCTCGGATTCGGCTCAAATGTTGCGACAATGACAGATGAGGAGCGTATGGAAATGCTCAATCAGGTAACTCCTGACGACCTCGTCAAATTTGGTATTATTCCGGAACTCATAGGCCGTATGCCGCTTACAGTCGCCTTAAAGGCGCTTTCGCGCGATGATCTTGTCGCAATTCTTACAGAACCGAAGAACGCAATCTGCAAGCAGTTCAAGGCTTCATTCGCAATGGACGATGTGGATTTGGAATTTACTGATGACGCAATCGGCGCTATTGCCGACACCGCAATCAAGCAGAAAACGGGCGCCCGCGGGCTCCGCGCGATTGTGGAGAAAATGCTTTTGGACATGATGTATGAACTCCCCAGCATTAAGGGCAAAAAATCTCTTACTGTTACCCAGAATATGGTGGAAAAGCATGAGCTTCCGGCTCCGGAAAGCCTAGTTGTTAAACAGACTGCATAGGATGCCGACGGTTTTTTCCGCCGTATCATCCCAGTTGAATCTTTTGCTCCATTCAAGCCCCGCCGTGATTAGTCTCCGGCGGGTTTCTTCTTCTCTGACAACCCGTTCAATGGCATAAGACATTTCCTCAATATTATCACTGTCAAAGAGAAGTGCCGCCCCGCCGGAAGTCTCGCTCAAAGCGCCGGCGGAAGAAGACGCCACAGGAATTCCAGATGCCATGGCCTCAATTACAGGAAGCCCAGCCCCCTCCTGCACGGACGGAAAAACACAGGCATCGGCACCCGAATAAAGCGCCGGAAACCCTTCGCGCGGGAAAAAGCCGGTAATAAAAATATCGCTTGCATAGGGAGACGCAAAGGCCGCAGTGTGAACCTCGCCGCCCCACTCGTCCTCACGACCTGCCAATACAAGTCTGTGCGGAAGTCCTGTTCTTTTTTTAAATGCATTAAACGCTTCTATTAGCTCAATGTGCTTTTTGCCGGGGCCGGAAATCCGGGAAGGATAAATTATGTAAGGCCTCTTTATCGCAAAGGGTTTTACATCCACCGCCGCCGCTTCCACCATGGGGTGCTGGTAAAAACAGCTGTGGTCAATTCCGTGACGGACTACAAGTATTTTTTTTCTGTCGAGGCCCAGGCTCAAAAGATCATTCTTCAGAAAATTTGTCGGAACGATTATTTTTTGAACCCTCGAAAGCGATTTATAGATAAAGCGGCGGGGAAACTTTGATTTTGCCATCATTACGGAAAGAGTATCATTTATGACAGCGACTCCCGGTGTCTTGAAATTGAACGGAAGCATTTTCTCAGCGGCGCAGTAAAGCACGGCATCCATTTTCTGTTTTTTATAGAAGGCTGCAGAATTGAATACATGCCATAAACTTTGCGCAATAAGAGAGTCACCGCACTTAGCCTCTATAAAGGGAATATTATTTGAATAGGTATAGCGGTCAACTCCTGCTCCGAAGAGTGCGTAGTCAAGACCTTCTCTTTTTTTTAGAGAGGCGGTAAGATAATAAATATAAGAGCCAAGACCGCTCTGACCGTTATCCGAGCCAAAAGTATCAATTCCAATTTTCATGACCTAATATAATACCTCATTTTTTATAGAAACACAATTCCAAAGGCAGCGCCGGCAATGACTACTGCAATCGGATGAATCTTTGTCCTTAAAAGGGCAAAAAGGGCCGCAAGATAAAAGAGAACTGATTTCCACTTAAAAAGAGAAGTAATTCCGACTGAAGAAAAAAGTTCCTTTATCCCGGACGGAATATTCATAAGTGCCAGGATAAAAACCTGGACGCAGGCCACAAGAATTATTCCCGTGGTGGCAGGGCGCAGGGTTGAGAAAGCCGCCTTTACCAAAGGCTTTTCCTGAAACTTTGAGAAGAATTTTGCTATCAGCAGAATGCAGATATAGGACGGAAGCACCTGCCCCGCAGTGGCAATGATTCCGCCCAAAACACCGTGGAACTCATATCCGATGTAGGTCGCCATGTTTACGCCGATAGGTCCCGGTGTGGATTCAGAAATTGCAACCATATTATAGAACTTGTCCGCCGTGATCCAGCCTTTTTCCACGACCACCTGCTGCATAGTGGTAATCGCAACAAGTCCGCCGCCTATTGTAAAGAGACCAATATAAAAAAAAATGCAGAATAATTCAAATACTGAGGGTGCATCCATAATTTTACTCCGGATTTATTGAATGAAAGATGGAACTATTCCTTTTTTTGCCGGCCATTAACAAGCCAGATTATGATTCCCAGCGCCGCGCTTGAAAAAATTACCAGCACGGTGTTTGCCTTAAAGAAATAGATTGAGAAAAAGGCGGCGATAAAAAGAAGAATTCCCAGAAGAGAGACCACAGTTTTTTTTAAAAGCTTTAGGACTGAAAAAGTTAGGTTTGCCGCCACCGCAATATTAATTCCGGTAAGCGCCTTTTTTATGAGAGGAATCTGGTCTATGGAAGAAATGGCGCCGGCAAGTATTGTTATTACTATAACAGAAGGAGCAACAATGGCGACTGTTGCAACAGCCCCACCCAAAGCGCCCTTTAACTTATGGCCGCAGAATGTTGCGACATTTACGGCGATTATCCCAGGTGTCGCCTGCCCTATGGCGTAGTAGTCTATAAGTTCATCACCCGTAACCCAGCCGCGCTTTGAGACAAGTTCCCGCTCAAGAATCGGAAGCATTGCGAGCCCGCCGCCGAAAGTTACGGCGCCTATTTTAAAGAAAGTCAGAAACAGTTCAAATAAAAGTCTCATTTTGACATTATACAAGATTCTATGATAAAAGTCCATTATTTTGCTTGCAATTTTTATAATAGTCAACTAAAATAGAAATTATATTCACTTTTAGGTGGAAATATGGAAATAAAACTTGACTCTAGAGTTTCAAGGCGTTTTTCTTACATAGACAGATTTGAAAATTACCTGACACTTGATACATGCCGCACGGACAGAGGCGAAGGCCTTATTTACAAGAATCAGACTCTGTTTTCTGACTTTGGTCTTTTTCTTAATATGAACGGTTATCATAAGCTTGCCACCAGGTTCGCAGGAACCACAACATCAGTTCGTCCGGAATGTTTTACAGTGGATTACATAGAAAGCGGAATAAATATTTCTGTCGGTCTTTTTGACAATGCACTTTACTTTGACTGTACTAGCTTTACCAGTGAAAAGGCAACGCTTGCGATACTGACTTCAAACGATCTCGCAAAGAAAATAGACAAGATGCAGGCCATAGCCGCAAGTTCAAAGATAGAAGTCTCAAAACCGCTTACAAACGAACTTCTGCAGCTTACAGCGGCGTTCGGCAAAAACGCCGTGAACGCAAGAATTATCGCTTTCAGCGAACCGTGCAGAATTTATATTTCA
This sequence comes from uncultured Treponema sp., assembly GCA_964346805.1. Lineage (GTDB taxonomy): Bacteria > Spirochaetota > Spirochaetia > Treponematales > Treponemataceae > Treponema_D. Next base: position 6,350 of record CAYFWC010000007.1, read on the forward strand.
CTTGAGCATTCTCCGGCCGCGGCGAAAAAGAATTCTGCAAAACTTCTGAAAGAAGACGATTTTTCCCGGCATGTTCAAAATGTAAATGACCTTTTGTCAAGAACTAAATTTTCTACAGGAGACTCGGAATACGACAGCGGGCTTGAATGGACAAAATTTTCTTCTCTCCAGTTTCTGAATGGGAAAAAAAACCGCGCCCTTTGGGCGGGACTTCCGTGGTTCCGTGACTATTGGGGCCGGGATATTTTCGTTTCCATTCCGGGAACACTATTGCTAAGCGGCGACTATAATGAGGCGGAAGCAATTTTTGAGAATTTTGCGAAATTTCAGGACACAAATCCGCGCTCAGTAACATACGGCCGTATTCCGAACATTTACAGGGGAACGGAGGATGTGATTTACAATACAGCCGACGCCACGCTTTGGTTTACCAGAGAGGTGCTGGAAACCGCAAGATTCACAGGAAACAGAAAATTCCTTGAAAAAATGTGGCCTTCAGTCTTACTGGCCCTGGAATGCGACAGAAATCTCCGCACGGACAGTTCCGGCTTTTTACTCCACGGAGACGCCGACACATGGATGGACGCCCGTATATTCGGAGAAAAATCATTATGCCCGCGGGGGAACAGGGCCAACGATATTCAGGCATTGTGGTGGACAGCCTTACGGTGCGGCGCGGAAATAGCACGCATTCTCGGAAAGGACGAGGAAAAGAAAACATGGGAAAACGCAGCCTTGAAAATCAAGAATTCTTTTCTGGGAAAATTCTATGACTCTGATTCTGAAAATCCGAGAATGGCCGACTGTCTTTTACGCGACGAAACTCCGGATTACAGGGTCCGCCCAAACCAGCTTATGCTCGTCACAATTCCAAAGGTTACGGGTGAGACTTTTATTCCTAAGGAAGTTGAAAAGCAGATTACAAGGAACGCCGTGAAAAAACTTCTGTTCCCGTATGGAATCTGCTCATTAAGTCAGGATGATCCTTTCTTCCATCCGTATCATAATACCTCTGAAATGTATCATGAGGACGCAGCCTATCACAACGGAACTATATGGACATGGAACGCAGGTTTTACAATAATAGCACTTTGTTCTTCCGGTTTTCAGAATCTGGCATGGATCTTTGCTAAAAATCTGTCATCAATGATAGTTCATCATAATGTCGCCGGAGCGATGAGCGCGAATATTTCCGCATATCCAAACGAGGACGGAAGCCTTAATTTCTCGGGAGCATACTCAAGCTGCAGGTCAGCCGCCGAATTCAGCAGAGCCGCATGGCAGGGCTTTTTAGGAATGAATGTTGACTTTCTGGAAAAAGACGGCCCGAAAATTTATTTCAGTCCCCGAATTCCTGATGAATGGAAGGAAGGCACCGCCGAAATTCCTTTCGGTTATAAAAAACCGTTCTGTCTAAGGATATCATGGTCAAAGGAGGGAGAAAATTCTCCGGCCGGGCAGAGACAATTCACCTTTGAACTGAGAGGCTCTGTTCCAAAGCTCGAAATTCTCGTGGAATTTCAGGAAGGAAGAAAATCCATTTATGCAGACGAGAGCGGCCTGTATTCTCTAGAAGGAACTGTAGTAGGCTCAGGCAACAATGAATTGCATTTCTGCCAGCCCGACTGCTTAAAGAACAACTGGGAAAAGCCGGAATGCCTTAGAAGCAAAAACTTTTTGGCAGAAATATGTCTTCGCCAGGAATTCAACGGAAGCCATCCGTCAAGCCTGACCGCAATCAGAAGTTAGGATTTGGAGCTTAACTCATTTTCGATGATTTGCGGTGCAGGTTGAATTTCATTTGAAAGCCTTATATCAAAACTCCGGTACTTATGCGGAGTCATTCCCTTGTACCGCTTAAAGGTTTTTATAAAATAACTGAAGTCATTAAAACCGCAGTTGTAGGCTACATCTATCAAACTTTCGTTTCCGGAGCGGAGCTGGGAACAAGCCTGATCAATTCTAAAGGCATTCAGGTATTCAACAGGCGTTCTATGAGTCATTCCGCGGAATACCCGGCAAAAATACTTGGGCGACATTCCGGCGGCATCAGCCATATCATCCAGCGTAATGGGAGAACCGTAATTCTGCTTTATCAGATTAAAGACAGCCTTTAACTGAACGCTTCTCAGTCGCGACCTGTCCAGCACCTTCTCGTCCTCTGTAAAGAATTCATTGTTCTTTATGTAGCCGAAAATGAAAAGAAGCCGGGCTACGGTCAAAAGTTCGTATCCCGGGGGTTCCCGCCGCATGGACAGAAACATATTCTCAACCTCCTGGGCCGCCTCTTTGTTTTTTAAAGAAACTGTTTTATTCAGAACAACTTTATGAGAGGATATGTCCTCCAAAAAGGCGTCATGAGCATAATTTCTGTTGCGTATAAGATTAAAGTCAAAAACCACGGACTCATAGCGGCAGGTGGTCGTGTTTGTGCCGTCTCCATGCAGAAAACCGTCCTGTATTATGCCCAGCATTCCCTTCTTCAGGCAGATTTCCTGACCGTCAATAAAGAAATTATGCTCGCCGTCCAATATATGAATAAACTCATACTCGTTGTGCCAGTGAACAGGAAGCGCATACAGGGGTGAAGCTGTGTTGCTGCAATAATATTGAATCGGAAAAAACGCGGTTCCCCTTGCGAGCAGTTCCTTTTTCTTTGCGTCTATACTCATTTTTTGCCCCGTATGTGAATAATTTTATATTTTATTATACAATATGACTAGATTTATGTAAATAGTCATACTATAATTTTATTCAGAAAAGCGGTTGTCTGCCGCTCTGAATATATAAGACAGGGAGTATTTTATGATTGTAAAATTCACTTTTGGCCATCCTTTTAATGCGGAATCCGTTATAAACGACACTGCGGTTTCAAAAGGGGCATTGCCTTTTGGAACTGTAAAAAAACAAAAGAAAGACGGAGCCCCAGCATTCTCATGGAAGTATTTCATTGAGGAAGGCGCGCAGGTTTTCGGCTTAGGCGAAACCATGAGGGGTATTGACAAAAAAGGCTTTATATATATTTCTGATAACACCGACCAGCCCATGCAGAATGAATGCACTTCCAGTCTATATGCATCCCACAACTTTATAATCGTATTTGGCAAAGACACTTTCGGACTCTTTTTTGATTATCCGGGCAAAATGACTTTTGACCTTGCTTTTACAAAGCGAGATGAGATTTCAGTATCCTGCGAACGCGCGGATATAAACCTATATTTTATCACTCCGCAGAATGAAAAGAATTCTCTCAAGGAGATTGTAAGTGAATTCCGCTCGGTGACGGGACAGTCCTACATTCCGCCTGAATGGGCGTTCGGCTTTTGCCAGAGCCGCTGGGGTTACAAGACACAGGCAGACATTGAGAAAGTCTGGAAGACATACCGCAGGGCAGGCTTCCCGATTGACTCAATCTGCATGGACATTGACTACATGGAAGACTACAAGGATTTTACCGTAGACAGTAAGAAATTTCCGGACTTTGCAGCCCTCAATAAAAAACTAAAGAAAGACGGGGTGCGTCTTGTTCCGATTATCGATGCCGGAATAAAAAAGCAGAATGGCTACAAAGTCTATGAGGAATGCGTCGGCAGTAAATATGCCTGTGAGAAGGCAGACGGAAAAACCTTTGTTGCCGGAGTCTGGCCCGGCGACTCTGTTTTTACAGACTTTCTGAACACGGCCGCACGCTCATGGTTCGGAAAACAATATAAGGCACTTACTGATGCCGGAGTCGAAGGCTTTTGGAACGACATGAACGAGCCGGCTCTATTTTACACTCCGGAAGGCCTAAAGGAAACCTTTGCAAAACTTGACGAGTTTAAGACAAAGGCTCTTGATGTTACAGGACTCTTTGAATTTTCAGAAGCGGCCCGCAGCGTAAGCAACAATAAAAAGGATTACGCAAGATTCTTTCATAAGGTCTCTGCAAAAAAAGCGGGAGCCTTTGCCGCGACCAAGCCCGATAAGGACGGAAATGTTCTGGTAAACCATAAAGATGTTCATAACCTTTACGGCTACAACATGACGCGCGGTGCGGCCGAAGCCTTTAAGGAGATGGACGGAGAAAAAAGAAAACTTTTGTATTCCCGCTCTTCTTTTATCGGAAGCCACCGCTACGGCGGAATATGGACAGGCGACAACAACTCATACTGGGGAGATATTCTTCTAAGCCTGCATCAGATGGCGGGCCTGAACATGACAGGATTTATGTTTACGGGAAGCGATGTCGGAGGTTTTAACAATCACACCAGCCGTGATCTCTTGCTGCGATGGACCGCATTCTCAGTCTTTACACCGCTCTTCCGTAACCACAGCGCATACGGCACACGAGAGCAGGAATACTACCAGTTTGAAGCTCCGGAAGACTTTAAGAGCATGGTTGAACTTCGCTACGCTCTTATCCCCTACCTTTACAGTGAGTTTGTAAAGGCCGCCGTAAAAAACCAGATGTATTTTAGACCTCTTGCCTTTGACTTCTCAAACGATGAAAGAGCCTGTCACACAGAAGATCAGATTCTTCTGGGAAATGAAATTATGGTGGCCCCGGTCTATGTTCAGAACGCGCAGGGCAGGTATGTCTACATGCCGGAGGAAATGACGCAGGTGGTATGGCAGGACGGCAAAGTTCTCTCGCAGAAAAAGATTTCAAAAGGCGACCACTGGGTGGACATTCCGCTTAACGCAGTTGTCTTCTTTGTCCGCAGGGGAAAGAAAATTCCGCTCGCAAAAGCCGCGCCTTCTACCGATAAAATTGACACAAGCCGCCTTACATTCATCGGTGATAAGACAGCAAAATATGAACTGTATGAGGACGACGGTTTTACCACAAATATAAAACTGGAAGGCCGCATAAGAAAAATATAATTTTTTTACGCGGCCTCCGGCAGGACTTTTTGCGCTACAGAATGTAACGCGACAGGTCCTGGTCTGTGGAAATATCCTTGAGCCGCTCGTCAACATAAGAGGCGTTAATCGTAAGAGTTTCGCCCTTATGTTCGTCAGCCTCAAAGGAAATGTCTTCGAGAACCTTTTCCATAATCGTATGAAGACGGCGCGCTCCGATATTCTCGGCCTTGGCGTTAACCTCTTCGGCTATTGTCGTCATTCTGTCAATGGCATCTTCCGCAAATTCAACAGTCACACCTTCCGTTGCAAGGAGCGCCTTGTACTGCTTGACAAGAGCGTTCTTCGGCTCAAGCAGAATACGGCGGAAGTCTTCCTTATGAAGAGAATCCAGTTCAACGCGAAGCGGAAAACGTCCCTGAAGCTCAGGAATAAGGTCGCTGGGCTTTGACATACTGAATGCACCGGCTGCGATAAAGAGAATGTGCTTTGTGTCAACAACGCCGAAACGGGTGTTTACATGGCTTCCTTCCACGATAGGAAGAATGTCGCGCTGAACGCCTTCACGAGAGACAGACTGACCGTGCGTCTCTCCGTGAACGGCGATCTTGTCAATCTCATCGATAAATACAATTCCGCTCTGCTCCACCCTGTTCTTCGCAATTTCGGCGGCCTTGTCAGCATCAACCATCGCGTCAAGAATTTCTTCAGTAATAATATTACGGGCCTCGGCGACAGTAACAGTCCGCTGCTTTTTGCGGTTTCCGCTCATCATGGACTGAATTGACTGCATGGCTCCCTCAAGGTCTTCCATGTTTCCGCCGGAAAAGAACCCGATTCCCTGGGCGGATTTTGGTCCGGAAGTAACAGTAAGCTCAATCTCCCTGTTCTCGAGTTTTCCGTCACGGAGCATCTGGCGGAACTTTTCACGGGTGTCAGACATATCGCCGCCACTTGCACCGTCAGCAGACTGACTTGAGTCCGCCGGCGGAATAAGAATCGGCTGCTCTCCTGCCGGGACAGAAGAAGCGGATTCCGCTCCGTCTCTTTTATCTTTTTTAAAGCCGAAAATATTTCCGAGAATGGCGCCCGCTCCGTTTTCTCCGTCCTGATTTTTTTTGCCGCTTCCGGGCAGAAGAAGATCCAAAAGCCTGTCCTCAACCTTGCTTCTGGCCTGCTCACGCATGGAGTCTTCCATTTCAGCCTTGACCATATTAAAGCCCACTGCCATAAGGTCACGAATCATGGATTCCACATCGCGGCCGACATATCCGATTTCTGAATATTTTGTCGCCTCAACCTTAATGAAAGGTGCCCCGCAGAGCTTTGCAAGACGGCGGGCGATCTCTGTTTTACCCACGCCCGTAGGTCCAATCATAAGAATATTCTTAGGGGCAACCTCGTCCCTCATGTCCTCGCCCAGTTTCAGGCGGCGGGTACGATTACGCAGGGCGATTGCAACGCTGCGCTTGGCTTTTTTCTGCCCGATAATATAGTTGTCCAGCCGACTGACAATCTCTTTTGGTGTCAGATCCGTCTGATTTTTTACAGCAAGTGATTTTTCTGCGGCCAATTTAGAGCTCCTCGACCATAAAGTTGTTGTTTGTGTATATACAGATTCTGCTTGCAATATCCATACTCTTTAGAGCAATGTCCTTTGCGGAAAAGTCAGAACAGTCCAAATATGCAAGTGCGGCGGAATAGGCGTAGTTTCCTCCTGAACCGATTGCCATAACATCATTCTCGGGCTCAATGACATTACCGTCTCCGCTGATTAAAAGAATCTTGTTCCGGTCGGCAACCAAAAGCTGAGCCTCAAGTTTCTGCAGTGAACGCTCGGTTCTCCACATTTTGGCAAGTTCCACGGCGGCGCGTGTAAGGTCTCCGTTACATTCTTTGAGCTTATCCTCAAATTTATCAAGCAGTGTAAAAGCATCTGCGACAGAGCCTGCAAAGCCTGTCAATACCTTTCCGTCATAAATCTTACGCACCTTGCGTGCGTTTCCCTTTGCAACTGTATTTCCGGCAGTTACCTGACCGTCTCCGGCCATGGCAACATGCCCGTTTCTCTTTACGGCAACAACCGTAGTACTTCTAATCTTCATAATTATAATATAACGAATTTTAGTCTTTACGACAAGGATAAAGTATTACGGGCGGGCCCTATCACTCGCCGGAATGGGGATGAGCCTGCCTATACACATCAATCAAATGACGCGTCGTAATATGGGTGTAGCGCTGAGTTGTGGAAATGCTTGAATGCCCCAGCATCTCCTGAACCACACGAACATCGGCACCGTTATTCAGCATGGTTGTGGCAAAAGTATGGCGGAATGCGTGCGGAGAAACATGATGATTTATTCCCTCCGGCCCGCTGTAGCGCTCTACAATCCATCTTATGCCGCGTACAGTCAAGGCGCCGCCCTTCTGATTTATGAATACAAATTTCTGTTTTCCGGCGGGAATCTTCATTCTTAAAAGAATCGCCTTACGCTCTGCCATATATGAGGCGAGAGCCTTGCGGGCCTCCAAGTCAAAAAAAACAATACGGTCCTTCCTGCCCTTTCCTGTTACCACGGCTCTCCTGCCGCCGTCGGAAAAATCATTCAGTGTGAGCGAGGCAAGTTCAGCGACACGGCAGCCGCTTGAATAGAGCATTCTGAATATTGCCCGGTCCCTGCTTTTCCAGAAAAGCGTTTTTGTGTCAGGCGCCTGACACAAATCCTCAACCTCTGTCTCCGTCATAAAAACAGGAAGGTGTTTCGGCATTTTTAAGGTCTTTAACTCAAGGGCGGGATTAGTTTTTATATACTGAAACTTATGGCAGTAGGCAAAAAGACTTCTGACAGAGGCAATAAAACGGTTTATTGAAGCGACTGCCTTTTTCTGGCGGGAAAGTCCTGCCACGCAAAAACGCAGGTCGCTAAGGCTTATATCCTGAATTCCTGTTTCCGGGCCTAAAAAATCCTTTAACTTTGCGTAGTCATCACGGTAGGCGGTAACAGTCGCGTCACTGAAACCGCGAACCGTGGAAAGATAAACTGTCAATTCATCCGTGACTTCTGTTAAATTCACTTTTCAGTTGCTTCCGCGGCGGCGGGAAGTTCCACGCTGTCATCCGCACTGTGCAGGTAGTCACAGTCAGGATTGATGCAGGACTTGTATACGCCGTTCTTTTTATCATATTTTTCAACCAGGAACCAGCCGCACTTGGGGCAGTACTGGTCTATAGGCTTAAAGTGGCTTATAAAAGTACACTTGGGATAATTTGTGCATCCAAAGAAACTCTTTCCCCGCCCCTTTGTCTTTCTCTCTACTATTTCGCCGCCGCAGCCCGGAACCGGACACTTTGCGAGCGGAACAGACTTTGTGTTGTGGCACTCAGGGAATCCCGAGCAGGCCAGAAAATAACCGAAGCGGCCGAGCTTTTTAATCATCGGCTTTCCGCATTTTTCACAAATCTTATCGGTAGGTTCGTCCAAAAAACCCTTTACGCTTTCGGCGGTTGCCATAACTTCGTCAACACGCTCTTTAAACGGACCGTAGAATTCACCGATCATATTGTTCCAGACAATCTTGTTCTGCTCGACCTCGTCAAGCTTGTTCTCAACATCGGCTGTAAAATGCTCGTTAATGACTTCCGGAAAAGCCTCCACAAGAATCTTGTTTATCATCTTTCCCAGTGTAGTCGGAACCAGCTGCTTGTTACTTCTTGTAACATAGTAGCGGTCAAGAAGAACGGAAACGATTGTGGCGTATGTAGACGGACGACCGATTCCGCTTTCTTCCAGAAGTTTTATGATGGAGGCGTCCGTATAGCGGGCCGGTCCCTGAGTAAAGTGCTGCTCAGGATAGAAATTCTTGGCGTTTACAGTCTCACCGACCTTTAGAGACGGAAGACTGCCTGTAACCTCTTCCTTGCTGGAAAGAAGTTTTATTACGGAATAGAAGCCCTTCTCGCTCAGTTTTGTGGAAGATATTCTGAACATCGCATCTCCGGCCGTAATCTCCGCCGTAGTAGTAATGGTCTTCGCATTGTTCATCTGGGAAGAAACAAAGCGCTCCCATATGAGCTGGTAGAGGCGGAGCTGGTCACGGGAAAGGTATTCCTTCATTTCTTCAGGAGTGTATGTAACATATGTCGGACGGATACCCTCATGGGCATCCTGAGCGCTTTTTCCCACCGCATACTGAATCGGCTCCGGGGGAAGCTTGTCGGGATAGTTCTTGCCAATCCAGCCGCGGACTTCTTCCAGAGCCGTTTCTGAAATGCGGACAGAGTCAGTTCTCATGTAGGTTATAAGACCGACTGTTGTTTTTCCAACCTGAACTCCCTGATAGAGCTGCTGGGCAATCTGCATCGTTTTGCGGGCATTAAAGCCCAGACGGTTTGCGGCAGTCTGCTGCATCTTAGAGGTTGTAAACGGAGGTTTTGGACGGACAGTTTTTTCGGTGCTCTTGATATCGGTAACCTGACAGTCGGCATTCTTAATGTCCTCGATAATTTTTTTTACGGAATCCTCGCTCTTCAGTTCGGGAGTAGTTCCCTTGAATTTACTAAGGGAACAGGTGAATGTTGATTTTCCCTTTGCGAAGTCCGCGTCCAGCGACCAGTATTCTTCCGGAATAAAAGCCTCGACTTCCGCCTCTCTCTCGCAAATCATTTTTAGGGCGACAGACTGAACCCGGCCGGCGGAAAGACCGTTCTTTACCTTTTTCCACAAAAGCGGACTGAGGTTGTAGCCTACAAGACGGTCGAGGACTCGGCGGCCCTTTTGGGCGTTGACCATGGACTCGTTTATTTCGTGAGGATTTTTTATTCCCTCGTTTACAACCTTCGGAGTGATTTCTGTAAAGACAACTCGTTTAATCGGAGCGTCTGTTTTTTCTTTAAGGGCATTGTTAAGATGCCAGGCAATAGCCTCTCCCTCGCGGTCAGGATCCGAGGCAAGAAGAACCATGTCCGCTTTTTTCGCATCCTTCTGAAGTTCCTTCAGAAGTTTCGCCTTTCCGCGGACTGTAATATATTCAGGTTCAAATTTATTCTCAACATTGATTGCCATGCGGCTCTTCGGTAAATCAATCAAATGACCTATTGAAGCCTTGACCAAATAATGAGGGCCCAGAAAGCCGCCGATAACCTGCGCCTTGTGCGGAGACTCGACAATTACAAGTGTATTTTTCTTATCAGCCGAAGCCTTTTTTTTACTTTTAGCTGTTGCCATTCCTAACCTCTAGTTTCGCTAAATATGTTATAATATATAGAAGATAATACGAAACTAGAGAAATTGTCAAGAGAAATAATTTTATTTTTACTACGCAAGAATATAATAAGATCAGAAATCCGGCAGTCGGAGGTTCCCGTCAGCCATACCCGAAAAACACTTCAAGCCGTCTACAGTCAATGGCATTATTTAAAAAACATACATGGAATGCGCGAAAAGTCAATAAAAAAATTGCGCGCCTTTTTCTATATGTCCTGAAACTATTGAAACATTTTGGCATTTTGTGATATAATTCATAAATATAGAAACTTTTAAATTCATTTTTAGGAGACCATAATGAAGTACACTGCAGAAGTGGAAAATATGTGCCCTCTCGCTAAAGGCGCATATCACGGACCGGCCCCGATTCCCGAAGAAGGAAAATGGGTTCAGGCAAAAAAAATTGAAGACATTTCCGGATTTACACACGGAATTGGTTGGTGCGCACCGCAGCAGGGCTGCTGCAAACTCACTCTCAACGTAAAAGACGGAATCATCGAAGAGGCCCTCGTAGAAACATTGGGATGCTCAGGAATGACACACTCAGCCGCCATGGCTTCAGAAATCCTCATCGGAAAAACTCTTCTCGAGGCTCTGAACACTGACCTGGTTTGTGACGCAATCAACACAGCCATGCGCGAACTTTTCCTCCAGATTGTTTACGGACGCACTCAGTCTGCCTATTCCAAGGACGGACTTAAAGTCGGCGCTTCTCTCGAAGACCTCGGAAAGAACCTCCGCTCTCAGGTTGGAACAATGTTCGCAACAAAGGCAAAGGGTCCGCGCTATCTCGAAATGACAGAAGGCTATGTTGAGAATGTTGCCCTGGACAAGGACAACCAGATTATCGGCTACAACTGCGTTAACCTCGGAAAACTGATGGACGCACTTAAAGCGGGAAAATCAGCCGAAGAGTCTCTCAAGGCTGCACGCACTCACTACGGACGAGTAACAGAAGATCAGGGCGCCGTTAAATTCATTGACCCCCGCAAAGAGTAGGCCGCAGAAATTACATCAGTGTAATTTTTGCTCCTTGCAGTTTCTGCGCCGCATAAACTGCAATACTGATTCTATAAAAATCAAGAGAGCTGCATGCCGCAGCTTATGGAGAAAAATTTATGTCTTTATTTGAAGATTTTGAAGGTCGTATTCCCCAGGTGAATAAGGCTCTTAACGCCTACGGTTTTTCAGAAGGCGAAAAAGGTTTGCAGGAAGCCCGTGACCTCTGCAAGGCAAAGGGTTTTGATCCTTATGATATCTGCCAGTCAACACAGCAGATTTGTTTTGAGGACGCAAAATGGGCCTATGTTCTTGGCTCTGCAATTGCTCTCAAAGAAGCGGAAAAGACAGGAGACAAGACTGGTTCAACAGCCGCCGCAAACATCGGTAAAGGTCTCCAGGCTTTCTGTCTGCCCGGCTCTGTAGCCGATGACCGCAAAGTAGGTATCGGACACGGAAACCTCGGCGCGCGTCTTCTGTCAGAAGAAACACAGTGCTTCGCCTTCCTTGCCGGACACGAGTCTTTCGCTGCCGCTGAAGGCGCCATCAAGATTGCCGCCAACGCAAACAAGGTTCGCAAGAACAAACTCCGCGTTATCCTGAACGGTCTCGGAAAAGACGCCGCTCAGATTATCAGCCGCATCAACGGCTTTACTTATGTTCAGACCAAAATGGACTACTTTAACGGACAGGGAACAGACAAGGCCCTCGAAGTTGTTAAGGAAATTCCCTACGGCAACAATCCGGAGCGCCTCGTAGTAAAATGCTACGGTGCCGATGATGTTCGCGAAGGCGTTGCAATCATGTGGCACGAGGGCGTTGATGTTTCTATCACAGGAAACTCTACAAACCCGACTCGCTTCCAGCACCCGGTCGCAGGTACATACAAGAAGGAACGCCTCGAAGCAGGCAAAAAATACTTCTCTGTAGCATCGGGCGGCGGAACAGGACGCACACTGCACCCTGATAACATGGCAGCAGGTCCTGCTTCATACGGTATGACTGATACTCTGGGACGCATGCACTCAGACGCTCAGTTTGCAGGTTCATCTTCTGTACCGGCTCATGTAGAAATGATGGGCTTTATGGGTATGGGAAACAACCCGATGGTCGGCTGCACAGTTGCTTGCGCAGTAGCAGTTGCTGAAGGCCTCAAAAAATAAATAAAAAAACAACTGCAGTTGATGAGACTGCAGTTGGCGAGTTTTTCCGTTTTGCAAGGCAAATGAGGAGCAAGGGAAAACTCGCCTCAAGATTCTTGCAGCAAGCGAATCCTGCCGCAGACACAGTTTAGCAAAACCGTAGGACGCAGAAGAGCAGAAATGTAAAACTCCTACGAAAAATATCAAATTTTCAACTTATATTTTCACTTTTTATTATATAACTTTTTATTCCGTGCTATAATTTTATATGAACAAGTTACATAAAATAAACATTCTTTTTTCTTTTATTCTGTTCTCCGGGCTTTTGCTCTCGCCTATCGTTTCCTGCAGTAACAGCAGTGCGCCGTCAGCGGAAGAATCTTCTGAAAGTCTTACCGAGTATACACCGACAGGCGATATAGGCTTTGACATTTCAAGCAGGAAATTTGTAGAAAAAATTAACGCCGGCTGGAACCTGGGAAATACACTGGACGCGACGCCCGATGCGGACGGCAGTCATAAAGGAAAATTAAATACAGGTCTTTCTACAGAAACCTCCTGGGAAATGCCTAAAACCACACAAAACATAATAAAGGCCGTAAGGACAGCAGGGTTCGGTCTTATAAGAATTCCGGTTTCCTGGCACAACCATATTACGGATAAAGACAACTATACGATTGACCCGAAATGGATGAGCCGCGTTAAGGAAATTGTTGACTGGGCTTATGAAGAAGGTCTTTTTATAATAATAAATATTCACCACGACAACCTGCTGAACGAAGATGCGAAAAATTACCCGGGCTTCGGACTTGACGCTGACGATGCGGTTCTGACAGAAAAAAGCAAGGCATATATTTCCGCAGTCTGGAAACAGATTGCGACGACATTTAAAGACTACAATTCGCACTTAATCTTTGAGATTCTGAACGAACCCCGGACACGAAAGAGTGACTATGAATGGTATATCAGCGACAAAGAAAAAGGAGAAAGACTGAATGCGGTCATAAAGGAATACGAGGAGGCCGCAATAAAAGAAATCAGGGCCACAGGCGGAAACAACGGGAAGCGATTTATTATGGTGCCTCCGTATGTTGCAGCCCCTGACACACTCTCCTACTACACGCTGCCAAAAGACTCCGCAAGCGACAAACTCATTCTGTCATTCCATGCCTACACTCCCTACAGATTCTGCATGTATGATAAGGAGCAGAAAAATCCTGTAGACAAATATGATTCCGCCATAGAAAACGACATAGACTATATGTTTTCTATGGTCGCTGACTTTTGCAGTAAAAATAACATCGGGGCCATTTGCGGCGAAACCAGCGCGGAAAACAAGGATAATCTGTCCGAGCGCATAAAATGGGCGAAACATTTTTTCAGCAAGGGAAGGGAGAGCGGCGCGGCGGCAGTTTTCTGGGACAACAATAATCATTCCCCTGACAAAGATAATAACGGAGAGCATCACGGCTATATGTTCAGGGAAAAAGCCACATGGGACTTTGAGCAGATGATAGCAGCGGCAATAAAGGCCGCCCAGTAATCATTTCGGGCATCACTGAAAATCGCGATTTTTAGTGATGCTTTTTCTTTTTATTGAAGAATTCCTTGTGGTAATCTTCCAGCTCACTGCCTGAAATGTGCGTGTAAATCTGCGTTGTGGCAAGATCCGCATGTCCCAAGAGAGCCTGGACGCTTCGCAGGTCCGCGCCGCCGTTCAGCAGGTGGGTGGCGAAGGAATGGCGCAGGGTATGAACCTTTACATCAACGCCCGCAAGTTCATTCAACTGCTTGAAGCGTTTCCACACGCCTTTGCGGCTTATCGGCTCGCCCCTGTAATTTACAAAGACGGCAGGCACAATCCGGTCGCCTGTAAGAAGCGGGCGGACTTCCTGCAAATATTTTTTCAGCCAGTCGCGGGCGGGACCACCAAAAGGAATCATACGCTCCTTGTCGCCTTTTCCGCGGACTAAAAGAAGACCTTCCTTTAAATGCAGATTTCCAACTTGAAGAGAACAGGCCTCGCTTATACGCAGACCGCAGGAATAGATGAGTTCAAAGAGAGCGCGGTCCCTTATGCCCAGATTGTCAGAGATGTCTATTGTTGCCAAAAGAGAATCAACCTGCCCAATACTGAGGACACGGGGCAGAGCCCGGCTGGCTTTTGGCCTGTCCAGAACGAGAGCCTCATTCTCATTCCAGACATTCTCACGCACTAAAAAAGCACCGAAGGCCCGGAGCGCACTGATGTCTTTTGCGATGGTAAGTTCATTGCAGCCGCAAGTCTTTCGCCAGGAAAGATAATACAGCAAATCTCGGACGGTAACTTTTTCAAGATCTATATTCTGATGAGCAAGCCGTTCCAAAAATTCTTTTGCGCTCATCCTGTATGTCTGCGCCGTCAGTTCTGAGCGGCCGTCAACCATAATCAGGGCGGCGTAGAATTTTTCAAGAGCACGGTCTTGGTTCATCATTGTAAACACTGGTATCAGCGGAGTTTTATCTCTCGGCTGAGATTCGCCTGATTCTTTCTCCAGCAGGCAGGCTGAGACAAATCATCGCTTGTTGACCAGCCGGCCGGCGGCATCATTGCAGAACCACGAGGAGAAGAATAATTTGAGGAAGCCAGGTCTTTTCCAAGACTTCCAATCTCTGTTCTGTCAGCGGCTGCTGTTGCCACTGTATTAAAGTCATCGTCAGAGAAATCTTCCGTTCCCTTGTGATTTACATTTCCGTGGAGGAGACTGTCAAATTCACCGTAATCCAGAATGTTCTCGTCGCCGCTGTTTCTGAGGTTTTCAGCCCTGGCCTTTTTTACCATTTCACTAGACGATGGTCCCTGATTAAAACCGGTAGCAATAACGGTTACGCTGATATCATCTTCATTCATAGAAGGATCTGTAACATTGCCCCAGAACACGCGGTATTCAGGAGCGGCGGAAGCTGTAATAATTTTTGCCATTTCATCTGTCTCGGCAAGGCTGACATTTCCCTGGGAACATACATTGATAAGAATGTTCTTTGCCCCGTCAATGTTCATATCCTGCAGGAGAGGATTCTTGATTGCGCTTGTTGCGGCATCAACAGCGCGGTTTTCGCCGCTTCCGACTCCAACTCCGAGCAAGGCGTCTCCCTGTCCTTTCATGGCGGCCGTTACATCCGCAAAATCGGTGTTGACTTCTCCGGCCTTTGTAATGATATTTGAGATTCCCTCAACGCCCTGGCGGAGCACATCATCTGCTACAAGAAAAGCCTCGCGTGCATGTGTCTTTTTGTCAACAATTTTCAAGAGCTGCTGGTTAGGAATTACAATAAGCGAGTCAACTTCTTTGTGAAGTTTTTCGATTCCCTCCTTTGCCAGCTGCATTCTGACAGGTCCCTCAAAATCGAATGGAGTTGTAACAACACCGACTGTAAGGGCACCCATCTCACGGGCAACACGAGCTACGACAGGCGCAGAACCTGTTCCTGTTCCGCCGCCCATTCCGGCAGTAACAAAGACCATATTTGCGCCTTTAAGTATATTGGATATTACTTCCTTATCTTCCTCGGCGGCGGTCTCGCCAACTTCAGGGTTTCCGCCGGCTCCAAGTCCGCCGGTTGTCTTTTGTCCGATTGCAAGTTTTGTCTCGGCGCGTGAATAATTGAGGGCCTGTAAATCGGTATTTAAAACAATAAAATCAACATTAGGAATCTGGGCATCAATCATACGGTTTACAGCATTGCTTCCGCCGCCACCGCAGCCGATAACCTTAATCTTTGTCGGGTTGGGTGTACCGGCCACAGCCTTGTCATTGTCTACTACAGAATGGTTCATTAAACTCATAAAATTTTCCTCCCAAAAACTTTACGCAATATATCTCTGTTTTTTAAGGCAGCTCTAAGAATTGTAATTCTCAGAGTCTCTCTTTTTCTTAAAAAAATGCTTTTTTAAGGCGGTGCCAGATTCCGCCGCCGTCTTTACCGGAATTCTTCTTGTATTTAGGACTCTTAGACCTTTCTGCAGCGGAATCCCTCTGCGAAATTACAAGACCGATCGCCGTAGCCCATTCAGGCTTTCGGTAATCTTCTTCTATACCGCCAAGATTCTCAGGAATTCCAAGTCTGACGGCGGTTGTGCCGAATATGTTTTTTGCAAGCTCCAGGACACCTTCCATCTGGGCACCGCCGCCAGTCAGGATGATATTTCCGCTCAGACGGGTAAGATCAGTTCTGCGGACAATCTCAGACTTAATAGTCATGAAAATTTCTTCCATGCGCGGCTGAATAATCTCGCATATTTCTGTCTGCGTAGTCAGTTCCGGCGGACGACCCCCAACTCCGGGAATAGTTACTTCTCGCGGAGAATCCAGCATATCGATAAAGCAGCAGCCGCTCTTGATTTTTATATCCTCGGCGGCAGCCGGAGGGATCCCCTTTACAATTGCAATGTCATTTGTTACATAGTAACCGCAATTCTTGATTGAGAATGAGACAAGAGGAGCTCCGCCATTTATTACCAGAACATCAGTAGTTCCGGCTCCCAAGTCTATCAGAATTGAGCCGAGTTCCATTTCGTCCTGATGAACTACAGCCTGGGCCGCCGCTAAAGTTTTTTGCATAATACGGTCAAGATCGTAGCCTGCACGGTTTACACAGTCACGCACATTCTGAATTGATGTCTTTGATGCGGTTACAATGTGAATTTCAGTTTCAAGACGAACGCCCATCATATTGATCGGGTCCTTTATTCCCGCTACCTGATCTACTGTATAGTTCTTTGGAATTACATGAAGAATTTCCTTGTCGGGCGCAATAGGAACGCTTCTGGCGTTTTCAATCACACGGTCAACATCGGTCCGTGTAATCTCGCCGCTTGACTTTCCGTGCTTAGAAACAGCGGCCTGTCCGCGTGAATTAAGACACTCAATCTGAAGTCCTCCGATTGCGGCGATGCAGGAAGTAACTTCAAAGCCTGCATTCTGTTCGGCTGTGTCAATCGCCTCTTTTATCACATTACCCGCCGCCTCAAGGTTTACAATCGCTCCGTTTCTAAGTCCCTGAGACTTTTTATTTGAGAGCCCGATAATTTCAATTCCACCGTCGAGATTCATCTCTCCAATTGCTACACGAACATTGCTGGTTCCAATGTCGAGTCCGACTATAATATCACTCACGTTTTCCTCCGTCTGGTGTCCTGTAAGAGACCGAGCCGTAACGCAAGTCAATTTCTTCAGCGTTTGGTTCAATAGAATTTACAACTTCCAGTACAACCATCATATATTGAAGCGCATCTTCATTCAAGGCTCTGTCTGTTAAAACACGGGTTTTTGAATTAACAGGAATTATCATAAGCTCATAGTTTCCGTATTTTTTAGGAAGAACACAAATTTCAGAGACTGCCGCGAAATATTTTTGCGGCAATTCACGGATTTTTTTTATCTGCTCAATCAGAGCCCTGTATTTAGTCGGAATTCGCATTCCGCCGGAAATAAATTCAACAGGAAGACCGGATATAATGGGAATTGATTTATCTTCTGTAATTTTTGAAGCGCCTGTTTCAAACAGGACGCAGTTTTTGTCAATCTGTACGGGAATGGTTTTTCCGCCGTCATATACAAAGGTCATGGCGACGCTCTCACGCTCCTTTACGATGACTGTAACCTTATCAGGAAAATGTTTTTCAATCTCTACAGACTCGATTCCGCCCACCGCTGACAGGCGTGAGGCCACAGCGCCAGTATCAAAAGAGAAGTAGTTTCCACGGCACAGAGGCAAGATTTCTTTTGTCAGTTCTTCCGCAGTATAATTCTTTAATCCGCTAAAGACAATATGCGGACTGCTGACACTTGGCTTTACAAATTTGTAGAGAATAACTTCTACTGCAAGCAAAGCACACAGAACGGCAATTATGATTTTTATATATTTAAAAAACCGCTCGTCAGTTTTTTCGTTGCCGTCTTTTCTAATTATATACTGGTCAAATTCATTAACCGCACTATAATCGCTCATATTCCCCCACCTCGTTTAACACTTCTATTTTATCATCATCACTTTTTTCGCTGTTATTATATTCTGTATAAGAGTCTCCGTCCTCTCTGGCCGCGTTAATCATAAACCCGCACATACAAAGCGTTATTATGACTGAAGAACCTCCGGCGCTAAAAAAAGGAAGAGGAATTCCTGTTGAGGGAAGGACACCGCAGACAACACCTGTGTTTGCAAGCGCCTGAAAAAATATTGCGGAAACACAGCCAAAGGTTCCGATAGCTCCGAAGCGGTCGGGACAATTAAAGGCGCACTTGTAGGCACGGAAGGCGAAGACGCACAAGAGAACAAAGAATAAGAGAACCCCGACAAATCCCATTGCTTCTGTCCAGCCGGCAAAAATATAGTCGGCCTGAACTTCCGGAATTGAGTTGAGTTTATTAAGGCCACTTCCTATTCCCTGCCCCCAAAAGCCGCCTGTAGAAATGGCACGGATAGAAGCGTTCGTCTGATAGTTGACACCCTGCGCAAATTCTTCGGGATGCAGAAAACCGGCGATGCGTTCCATTCTGTAAGGCTCCCAGACAACCATCATTGCGAGGGCGGGGATTCCGAGGACAGCCATAGGAATAAGCCATAAAGTTTTTATTCCGCTTATAAAAAACATTAAGAGGCAAAGAAGAAAAAGAAAAAGCCCTGTAGAAAAATCCCGTTCGCAGAAAATCAAGACAACAAAGACTGTCATTACGACAACGGCAGGAAAAACAGAACGCTCGTTCTCATCACGCTCACGCTGATATTTGTCAAAGAAATTGGCAAGATACATAACAATCATGAACTTTGCGAGTTCTGACGGCTGAAACCTGAAGAAAGGAAGTTTTACCCATCTTTTTGCTCCGTTTCGCTCTTCGCTAAAGGCAGGAACAAAGGTTGCCAGCAGAAGCACTATTGTAACCAGCATAATTGCAGGAAGCATTTTTCTGATTTTTGAAAGGGGCACAAATGCAAAGAAGCATAATCCTCCAAAGCCCAGAACACTTGCCAAAAGCTGCCGGCGCACCAGTCGAAATTCATCATTCCAAACTTTTGTGCAGTAACTGGCGGAGCAAACATAAAGCGTGCAGATTCCTATTCCCCATAAAAGAATTATAGAAACAATCAGCCCCGTATCGCTTTTTTTATACTGAGAAAGTGGCTTGTTCGGATAAAAATTATAGCCGCCCATTTCAAACTACCGCCTCTTCTGAATTTATTTTATCAATGATTCGCTCAAAGCCCATAGAACGGGAAGCTTTGAACAGGATAAAATCTCCGTTCTCCACATAGTCCAAAAGAAAGGAAGAGATACCATCAAGACTCTTATCTTCAGAATCATCAAAATATTTTATATTGCCGAATCCGGAAAGTTTCGCGGCATTTGCGGCGTTTTTCATTTCTTTTCCTATAAAGACCAGAAGGGCCGGTCTGTTCATTGCGGCAAGAGCGCCAATTCTGGAATGCTCTTCGGCGGAAGTCTCACCTAATTCCTTCATATCGCCCAGAACAAAAATAATTCTGCCCGTTAGCTCAAGCGAGCCGCAGAGAGTCAGAACTTTTTCCATTGAGTCGGGATTGGCGTTATAGCAGTCATACATCAGCATAATGCGCTTGCTCTCGCCTTTTGAATTCTTATTTGAATTTACCCTGATGATTTTTCCCCGCCCCTCAAGAGTCTTTACGCTTTCAATTCCGGCGCAAATCTCTTTTGCGGATAGCCCCAGTTTTTTTGCAAGGGCAATGCAGCCGAGCGCATTTATATAATTGTAGAGTCCGGGAACTTCAAGACGAGTCTCAAGTCCGTCCACACAAAAACGGGTTCCGCCGATTCCGTCATTTGAAATAAAATGAACGCCGCTCTGCTTCTCCGGAATATTTTTTCCGTAGCGGACAACACTTCCTTTTACACCTTTTGCAAGAAAATACGAGAAATCATCCTCGTCAGGAACAAAGGCCGCACCGTCTTTTTTTATATATGTAAAAATCTTTCTTTTTTCTTTCGCAATATTCTCACGACTTCCGAGAATTCCTATGTGCGCTGTTCCGATATTCGTAATGATTGCGTAATTAGGAGCAAGAACACGGGCAATCTCGCCAATCTCGTTCTCACGGTTCATTCCCATTTCAAAGACACCGACTTCATGCTCTTTACGGATATTAAATACGCTTAACGGAAGTCCTGTCTCAGAATTTAAATTTCCCTGTGTTGCGATTACATTGAACTTCTGTTTTAAAATCGAAGTCAGAATTTCCTTGGTAGTGGTTTTTCCGCTTGAACCTGTAATTCCTATCTTTATAAGTTTTGGAAACTTCTCAACATAGGCGCGGGCGGCATTCTGAAGAGCACGCATATTGTTCTCTACGACAATAAAAGTTCTGTCGATATTCTCCGATGCAAGCTGCATATAATACTTTACATTTTCCTCATAGACTGAATCCGTAATAAAAACTACAGAAGCACCCTTTTCCAGGGCCTGAGGAATGTATTTATGACCGTCCTGGTTTTCTCCGATTAAAGGAACAAAAAGACTTCCGGGAACTACCATGCGGCTGTCCGTTGCAACCGATGTAAAAGCAAACATTGACTTTTCGCGCGCAAAGCCGATGTATTTACCATACACGCTTTTAAGTAGTTCTTCAAATGTAAGTAAACTGTTTGCAACGCTCAAAACTTTTCCCACCCGTTTTTAAACTATTTTTTATTCTTCATTTCAACACGCACAATCTCTTCAGACTCGGCCTTGTGCATTCCGAGCTCTTCTTCGGCAATTTTACCGATTCTCTCGCCGCTTGAAAGCAGGCTGATGTCTGTTATAAGTCGCTTGTTTTCCTCGACAAGCTCGACCTGTTTTTTTTCAAGAGCCTTAACCTCTTCCTGAACCTTCATGTAGCGGTCCGCCTGCATGGCGTTAAGTACAAAAAGTACAGGCACCAAAACAGCGCAGATGATTGTAAAAATCTTTACAGCAAGTTTTTTACCGAACTTTATATCCTTCATTCCCCGCTAATCTCCAATCCGGCGAGACGCATATTATCCGCGTCCCTTATCTTTCTCACCACACGGAGTTTTGCGCTCCGTGAGGGAGAATTCTTTCTTACTTCCTCTTCGCTTGGACCGAGCGGCTTGCGAGTTAAAATCTCAGCGCAAGGACGGCCGCCGCAAATGCATTTTGGCGCATTGGGCGGACAAACACATTCTCTGCCCAAATTGCGGAAAAAGTTCTTTACAATTCTATCCTCAAGGGAATGAAATGTAATTACACCCATTTTTCCGCCTTCCTCCAGCACATTGAACGCATCGAACAATGCGCGCGGCAAATGCCCCAACTCATTGTTCACGGCAATCCGCAGGGCCTGAAAAGTCCTTGTTGCCGGATGAATAGGACCGTGCCGGTATTTTTCCGGAACACAGTCATATATAATTTCAGCAAGTGCCCTGCTCGACTCGATTTTACTTGACTCGCGTTTCTCAACGATAGAACGCGCAATCTTACGGCTGAATTTCTCCTCACCGTATAAGTAGATCAAATCGGCAAGCTGCGTCTCGCCGTAATTATTGACAATATCAGCGGCACTCTCTGCCTTTGAGGTGTCAATCCGCATGTCGAGCGGCTCGTTATTTCTAAAGGAAAATCCGCGGCCCGACAGTTCATAGTGAAAGACTGAAATTCCCAAATCGAACAAAATCAAATTCGGTTTTGGCAAGTCAGCCGGATAGTCTCTGTAAAAAGCATTGAACCATCCGTTAAAAAAACGCATGCGGCTTCCGAACACCGAAAGCCGCTCTTTTGCGCGCGACTGAATAGTCTTGTCGGCATCCACGCCGCAGATGGCGAGCGAAGGATACCTACGCAAAAAGGCTTCTGAATGACCGCCTTCCCCTAAGGTCGAGTCAATCATAAACGCATTTTTCTCAAAAGGTTCTCCAGTCGGCGAGAGTTCATTCAGACACTCGCTCAGGAGAACCGGCACATGTACTGGAACCAAAAGTTCCTCCCACCTTAAAACAATCAGTAAAGGCACAGAATTTCCGACACTTTACTGACTTATGCCTGATCTAAATAGTAATGGCGCCAAATTCAGCCGCCGCGGCGTCAAAGGTATCAGCATTGTCAGAAAGATATTTCTGATAACTTTCCCTGTCCCACAGCTCCAAATATTTGTCAACACCGAGAATCACACAGTCTTTTGAAAGCCCTGCGTAGTTCCGGAGTTCCTGCGGAATTGAAAGGCGTCCGCTCTTGTCAAAATCAACGTCGTTGCCGGGTGAAATAAAATTTCTTACAACCAGGCGCGAACGGGGATCAAAGGGCGAAAACTTTCCCATAACCGTGGACTTGTATTTCTCCCATTCTTCGGGTGTAAAAAGCCATAAACAGTGGTCCGCCCCGTGAGTAATCCAAAGCAAGCCGCTTTCAACTGCCGAACGAAGCTTGGCAGGCAACGAGATTCTTCCTTTTTCATCCAAAGTAACTGAATACTCTCCAATCAGTGAAGTCATACCACAAATTTCCACTTTTTACCACAAAAATCCACTTTATGTCTATTTTAACCCATTTTTTGATAATGTCAACTGAAAAATGTGCCGATAATGTAAAAAATGCTAAAATTTTCAAAAAAACACTAATATACTTGTATCGTATATTCTTTTAAAGAAAACATTTTAAAATATGCCTATAAATACCTTTAATGAAAGCGCCCTTCACAGGAGCCTCAAAACTTTTTACTCAGTCCGGGAAAAAGGAGAGACTGAAGTTCAGGTTGAAAAGTGGATTTGTGATATAGTTACGCAGAAAGGCTGTATTATCGAAATACAAAACCTTAACATAGGCGCTCTGAAAGAAAAAATCTCAGGTCTTCTTGCCCTGAAAAAGAAAGTTACGGTAGTTCATCCTGTTGTCAAAATCAAGATAATAGAAACATACGGCAGCGACAAAACCATAATTTCAAGACGAAAAAGTCCGAAAAAAGGCGATATCTATTCTGTCTTAAAGGAACTGACCGGAATAACACCTTTTTTGCTGGACAAGAATTTCACTTTGCTGTGCCCGGAAATCTCCATTGTTGAAAAGCGGCTCAGTAGCAGGGAGCCGGTTCAATCTAAAAACAGAAGAAGACGCTTTAGAAAGAACTGGAACAAGAGCGACAAGGAACTTCTGACAATCGGTGAAGAGCACAGGTTTCACGGAAAAAAATCATACATCTCTCTGCTTCCGGAAGGGCTTCCCCCGGAATTTTCCTCCGTTGAAGTGAGAGAATTTTTTAAGGCTAAAAATGAGACGAACGCGGCCCGTGAGAGCGGACTTTTATTATGGCTCCTGCATAAAACGGGGCTTACGGAAAGAGTTCCCCATAAAGGAAGAGCGTATTATTACAGATTAACAGAAAATGTCGGAAACTGAAAAGGCCCGTTTGACTTTTTTGACAAATATCACTATTCTATATATATGAAGAAAAATTTTATATTCAGTATATTTGCATTTTTACTTACAGCGACAATTTTTGCCGCTGATGTGTTTGCGGGCCCGGCCGGTTACGGTCCGGACTGGAAGGTCATAGTTTCAATTGACGACCAGAAAACTTATGTTTACAACAAAGATATTCTTGTCCGTGAGATGGTATGCTCAACAGGTCTTCTTGACGGCGACAACGACACCCCCATTGGGGACTATATTCTCAATGAGAGCGGACAAAAGCGCGGAAAATCATTCTACAGCAAGCGCTTCGGAGCAGGTGCCCGCTGGTGGGTCGGCTTTATCGGCGGTGTATATCTGTTCCACTCGGTTGCGACAGACATCAATGACAAGATTATTGAGTCCGAGGCGGAAAAGCTGGGCCAGCCGGCCAGTCACGGCTGCATAAGGCTCAGCATGGACGATGCCTACTGGTTCTATTCGACAGTGCCGGACGGAGCGAAGGTTCACATACAGAAAAAAACTAATAAAAATAATCAATAGGATAAAACAGGAGCATAAAATGAAAAAGATTCCGATTACTCTGCTTGCAGGTTACTTGGGAGCCGGTAAAACCACTCTCCTCAACTATATTCTCAACAACCAGAAGGGCTATAAGGTTGCCGTCATCGTAAACGATATCGGTGAAGTAAATGTCGACGCCTCTCTCATTTCAAAAGAGGCTAACATCACTGACACTTCCAGCCTCGTTCCTCTTACAAACGGCTGCATCTGCTGCACGCTTAAATCTGACCTTGTAAACCAGATTGAGGACTTGATTGCGGGCGGTAAATTTGACTATATTCTGATCGAGGCCTCCGGTGTCTGCGAGCCTATGCCGATTGCCCAGGCCATTGAACAGATCGACAGAGGTTATATCGACAACCTTGTTTCTGTCGTTGACGCAAACCGCATGGTTACAGAATTTGACGACGGAAAAGCACTTCTCAAAAAAGACATGGAAGAAGAGGACATCGAAAGCCTTTTGGTACAGCAGATTGAATTCTGCAATACGCTTGTAATCAACAAAGTAGATTTGGTAAACGAGGACCAGCTCAATAAGATCCGCGCTGTAGTTAAAAAGCTTCAGCCAAACGCAAAGGTAATCGAAACAACAAAATGCAAGGTTGATCTTGACCAGATTCTCGGCACACACGAGTTTAACTTTGAAAAAGTTTATGAGAGTGCTGGCTGGGTCGCGGAAATTAACAAGGCCGACGAAGACGGCCATGACGAGCATGAGCACAAGCACGAGGGTGATGACGGCGAGGATGAAGATGAATACGGAATCGGCTCGTTCATCTACTTTAGACGCGGCCCCTTTGACCGCAACAAACTGGAAGAGGTCGCAAAAAACTGGCCCCGCAACATTATCCGCTCAAAGGGAATCATGTGGTTCAACGACGAGTCGGATATGATTTATGTTCTGGAAACAACCGGCCGCCAGATTGTAGCGGGATACTCCGGCCAGTGGCTTGCAACCGCTCCCAAGGCTGAACAGCAGCGTGTTCTCGATAGCGATCCGCAGATGAAAAAGGACTGGGACGAAAAACTGGGAGACCGCCAGATAAAGCTCTGCATTATCGGAACACATCTGGATCACGAGGCGATTACAAAACTTCTTGACTCAGCCCTGGCAGAATAAAGATTTTACGCGCGCGTTGAATTCTTCTGTTTGAATTTTAAACGCGCGCAAAAAGTCGTTGTCATTCAGAGATCCCAGCACGGCTATCATTTCTTTTTTATCACCGTAAGTCATCTGGCGGAAGGGGTCATCGTAATCTTTCTGCCTTGAATAGATTGACTCTGTATACATTGCGTTTGAGAATTCTATTACATCGGCCATTACATCCGCAAAGATTTCGTCCGTAAATTCACAGATTTTCCGTGAATAGAGGCGCTCCAAAAGATAGATTGAATAGCGGGCCTTATACTCATCGTAGCGGTCCTGGCACTCGTCGTAAAACTTGTGAACCTCATCCCAGGAATTTATTTTTCCCTCGTTTATAAGCTCCGCAAGCTCGTCAATTTTTTGAGACGGAATAATCTGCCCGCCAGCGTTTGTCCACTTTGTGTAAAGTTCAACACCATTCATCTTTTGGATACTCTTGCAGTTCAGTGTCTTCCATTTTTTCTGGTCAAAGTATTCAACCAGAGACATGGCCGCAAAATATTTTATAACCTTGCGGTATTCCTTGTAGGCTTTTACAGGCTTTAAGATTATTGCGCCGTATTTTTTCTGACAGTCAGGATCCTCAAGAACAAAATCCGCACTTGGATTCTGATGGAGGAAATTTTTTGCCGCCTGAAATTTCTCCGCCTCGCCGGTCGCAGACAGCAGACTTTCCAGCCCCTGCTTCTCCAAATACACTTTTGTAAGTTCCACAATGTGTGTTACGGAAGAAATAACCTGCTGTATCGTGTCCGGCGCAAGCGGATTTGTCTCAATATGCTGGATTTTATAGACACGCTTGTCCCGCTTCTTGAACTTGTAATTGTTGCGGGCAATGGCAAACATATTGTACATAAACCAGTAGGCGGGCAGAATCTGAACAGGCGACTTCTCGCCGGTCGCTGACACTAAAGAAAACGGATAGCTTATATTAAGTTCGTGCTGGTAAGAGCCCTTGCTCGCAAGAACAAACGAGGAAAACTTACAGTTATGCTTAAAGTCAGAGCAAAGTCCCGGCCAAAAACCGCGGCCGGCAATAATCTCGCCGTCGGGTCCCCTTGAATTGTGGTTGCTTCCTATAGTCGCTCCCGACGCAATGTTTGACTGCCCCATAAGTGTTGTCGCAATAAGGAATGATGAATTGTGGTGCTGTTCATGGAAAGGGAAAATCAAATTATTTAAAAGTTCACAGCAGGAAACCGTGGAGTTGTCACCCAAAATAGAATTCAAAAGACGGGCGCCGTACTTTAACTGACAGTTCCGCCCTATTACAAAGCGGACGGCGACAGCCTGATAAAAGACACGAGAGCCGTATCCCAAAATTCCGTTTACCAGCTCAACGCCTTCCCCAATCTGGGTTTCTTCCTCGGCGCTGGACAAGACCGTAATATTCTTCAGTTTAAATGCGCCCTTGATGTAGGCGCAGGATCCTATTTTGGCATCCTTTAAAAGCGTCGTGTTTTTTATGACAGCCTCATCGCCGACAAGGCCGTAAGTGTCAAGCTTTTTTGTATTTCCGTATTCTGTAAGCTCGACAAGGCGGCGCATCAGTTTTTTGTCGCCCCGCTTTCTTGACCAGATATAGGCATCGGCCGGAATCATCGACTCAAAGGGAAGCACGGCGCGGCCGCCGTTTTCGTTTGCAATACTAATCCAGACACGGACATCCTCAGACTCGCCCTGTTTCAGGATTCCGTTTCCAAATTTTGAATGGCATGTGCAGGCCATTTCCTGAATATTAAAAAGTATTACCTTGTCGCCCAACCGGTAATTCTCCAGATAGGTAACATTACGGATTACATTGTCCGCACCGGTTACAGTATCCCGCAGTTTTGACCGGTAGATTCCGGTCTCAAGCTCCAGATCGTGATATTTTATTTTTGCCGGGCGGAGAGCCCCCAGTACAACAAAGCCTGAAAAACTGGAACTTAAAACAAGCTCCGGGTCAAAGGCTCCGTCAGTAACAAGGACATTAGACCAGTCTTCATACTCACTTGAATTGCGATTCTTTTTTAAGGCCGCGATTTCCTCCGGTGTCAGAGACCTCTTTTCTTTTAAGGCATCTTCCGGAAATTTCACGCGCGTTTTTTTTTCATCGATTAATGTCAGTGTTACCATAATAATCTCTCCATTATTTTACAGCAGTTCTGATACTCCCCATTCTGAGACGCTTTTCGCGCACATCAGCCAGATAATTCTTGAGTCCGTCAGAGTCCTCAGTCTGAACATATCTTTTAATGAGGGAAATCTGCTTCTCAAAATTCTCGATATGCTGCGCAAGTTTTTCCTTGTTGGACAAAAAGAGTTCCGTCCACAAAGGCGCGTTTATCATGGCAATTCTTGTAAGATCCTCGAACGAGCCTCCGCCAAAGGCAGTAATACTCTCATCATCGGCGCTTTCCACAAGGGCGCTGGCAATGACATGGCAGAGCTGTGAGGTAAATCCAATCTTATAGTCGTGAATGTCGCAGGTGGTTTCCGTAATGCGGGTAAAGCCCATTGCACTTACAAGGTCGCGCATAAGCTCAAGGTTTTCCTTTTTGTTGAAGTCCTGCGGAATTAAAATATAATTGTGGTTGATAAAGAAGTTCGCGTTTGAATTTACATAGCCTTCTTTTTCGCCGCCTGCCATCGGGTGTCCGATAATAAAGTCCACGTCAGGACGGAGCAAAGATGGAAGCGCCTTTTCAAAAATTCCCTTTACACCGCTTATGTCGCTTACAATTGAATCGGCTTTAAAGAATTCCTTATTGTCGCGCAAAAAGTCAAGGGTTGCATGCGGATAAAGACATACATAAACAAAATCACATTCGGGAAGCATTTTAGAGGTCTCGTCCGCCTTAAAAGCCCTGTCTATTACGCCTTCATTAAGGGCAGCGTCAAGGCAGGCCGTGCTCCGGTTGCAGCCGTAGATTTTTCCGCAGGAACCGCTCATAGAAAGAATGTTGGCGCGGATGGATTTTGCGAGAGAGCCTCCCATAATTCCAAGTCCTATAATTCCGTAAGTCATATCCTGTAATTTTTTCATCTTAGTACTCCAATTAGTTGTGAAGCCCGCGCTTAAACTGCGGAACACGGGCTTTTGCGGTTGTGTCCCAGCCGGAACGGTCACCGCGCTTTAAGAAGTGGTAGGCAACGCCTGCAATCATCGCGCCGTTGTCACCGCAGAGCTTTAGCGGAGGAAACACACACTTAATGTCAGAGCGTTCAGAAAGAAGTGAGCGGAGACGGGAATTTGCGGCGACACCGCCTCCCGCCACAACAGTTCTCAAACCTGTATCATCAACCGCGCGGAAAAGACGGCCCGTAATTGTCCGGCAGGCTGTTTCCTGAAAAGATGCGCATAGATTCTCGTTTGTTGGCTCAAAGCCCTTATTCAAAAACATATCCCGCTGATGAATTACAGCGGTCTTTAAGCCGCTGAAGGAAACATCATAACGGTGTTCTTTTTCATCAAGTTTGGGCACAGGAAAAGAAAAGGCATTCGCATCACCCTTTTTTGCAAGACCGTCTATGATGACACCTCCCGGATACCCAAGCCCGTAAAACTTTGAGACTTTGTCAAAGGCCTCTCCAACAGAATCGTCCACAGTCGTTCCCAAAACCTCAAGATCATCAAAGGAATTTACCCTGCAGATAATTGTGTGCCCGCCGGAAACCAGAAGGCCTATAAAAGGATACTCGGTTTCCTCAACCAGCTGCGAGGCATATAGGTGGCCCAGCATGTGGTTCACGGCTATAAAAGGCTTGCCGGCAGTCCATGCAAGTGTCTTTCCAAAGGTAAGTCCTACAAGCAGAGCCCCCATAAGGCCCGGACGGTTTGTGGAGGCAACCGCATCGATTCCGTCAAGAGTCAGTCCGGCTTCGTCCAGAGCCTGACGCACAACGGGCAGAATCCATTCAGCATGCTTACGGCTTGCAATTTCAGGAACTACCCCCTTGTATATCTGATGAAAAGGAATTTGAGTTGCAACAACATTACTCAATATTTTTTTTCCGTCCTCAACGACAGCAGCGGCAGTTTCGTCGCAAGAAGATTCAATACCTAAAACTATCATAAAAAATCCTAAATTATTATATCACTGTTAGAAAGCTTTTTCAACCTTTCATCTTTGCCGCAGAAACTTTTGAAAATTTGTATCCTTTAAGCAAAAGTTCTGGATAAACATCTTCCAAAACCGCAGGAAGAATTTCCGCAGACCACACATGTCCAATCATTATCACGCTGCCCTTTTTGTTTGCGATTTTCAGTCCCTTCCTCAATTCTGAGATTATATTGTCGCGTGTTTTCTCATTGTCCAAAAAGATGTCTCTCTCGTAATAGCCGATTCCCATGGAAAGCGCCACGGCGGGAACCTTTGTCGCGGAAGTCGTGCGCGAGTCCAAAAAGTAGATACCCTTTTGCGCGGTCATGTTCAGGATAAAAGACATTTTGACCTCATCTTCCGTAATAAGAGACCCCTCATGATTGTTCATTCCGGCAATAGCACCCAGCTCCGCAAAATTCTGCGCCAGCGTCGCCTCTATTTCAGCACCGGACATTTCGGGTGTAATCGCGCCCGCGCCCGGATTTACATTAAGGTTTATCGCCTGCATAGGCTGGTGAAGAATCAGCTCATTGCCGGACATACGCACAAGACGCGCGGCCTCTGCAGAATGCGCCAGACGCGGCATTACGGCAACCGTAAGGGGAAAAGGAAGAGAAAGACATTTTTCCAGCTGCCCGATATTCTGACCGCCATCGTCAAAGACTATGCACAGCGCAGCGCCATTAACCGCCTCAGGAAAGGCAAACCCTGCGTTTTTCGGTTCCTCTTTAGGCTTTTGGGGGACAACCGGCTTTACAGGAGGCTGAACAACTTTTTCAGGAGTCTTTCTTTTACTTTCCACCGGTTCTTTTTCGGGCACTGGACTCACCTTTTTTCCAGCCTCGGAATCCTTCTTTGAGTCCGCGGCTGACTGCGTCGATTTTTCCGGCTGCCTGTCTTTTTGCGTAGGTTTATTCTCCGAAACGGCAGGCTTCTCGCCGCTTATAATCTCTTCGTCGTGCCGGGGCGCGGCTTTTTTTTCCGCCGTCTTTTTTCTGACCGGGGAAGCCATGGAAATTTCAGGTGAAGTCTTTTCCTTTACAGAATTATTTCTGCCCGAAAACAAGGCGGTTGCGACAAGCAGAAGAACGCAGATTGTGCAGACAACCGCGCTCATCATCATGACTTTATATTTGTCAAGTCTTACCTTTGGCTTTGGAGACCTCCGCCTTGCAGAGTTTTTTTTTGCTGAATTTTTTTTAGCCGGACTTTTATTTGATTTTTTTTGCATAACAGAATGCAAGAATTATATAGTAAACCAATGCATTTGTCCAGCAAATAATAGGCCGCCCTCGATATAAAAATGGATTTTCAATAATATCAGGCCGCAGACATATAAACTTTACGCAGGCGGCGAATCGCACGGCGCTCCGTCTGGCGGACGGTTTCCGCTGTTACGCCCAGCAACGCGCCGACTTCACGCAGCGTCTTTGTTTTTTGCCCCTCAAAAGAATAACGGCACTGAAGAACATCTATCTCCTTTTCGGAAAGGATTTCCAGTAAGGAAAGGGCTTCACCGCACTTCATCTTTTTCATAAAAATATGCTCTGGATTTGACCGATTGTCCTCCAGCATGTCAGCGACAGTAAGACTTCCGTCCGCAGTAACAGGAGAATCTATACTCGAAACCCTGTATTGTCCGGCAAGTTCTGACTTCCGGCTCGGGACCTTTATCATAGGCACTTTATTCTGAATAAAGCGAAGAATATACTGCTGAATCCACAGATATGCATAAGTTGAAAACCGTGTGTTAAAAGAAGACTTGTAGCGCCTCGCCGCCATAATAAGGCCCATGTTTCCTTCCTGAATCAAGTCCATGACAGGAATGCCCCGACCGTAATATTTTTTTGCTATAGAAACAACCAGAAGCAGGTTGGAATTGATTAAAGCGTTAAAGGCCTCCGAATCCCCCCGCCTAGCACGGTCTGAAAGAGAAGCCTGCTCGGTCTTAGAAAGAATCTTGTATTTTCTGACCGAATCCAAATAAAATCTGAACATATCCGCACTTTCCATAAATTCCATCCTGAATAAAACTCCAAAATATTAAATATATATTTTTATAGCATAAAGTATGCCAATTTTATATAAAAAAATATTTTCCAAAAAAAAGAATTCACCATGAGAACAAAGAAATTTTGTCTACTTTTGTAGACTTTTTGCAGAAATGGACATTTTAGAGACAGTCAGAATTGTATACAAAAGTAGACATTTCTTATAATGTTCACTTTTGTATACAATATTCGGAATTCAGAATCAGGCGCAAAAACAGTTGCATAAATACTTCATTTTTATTAGAATAAAGATATGTTTATAACATGTCTTGACCTAGAGGGCGTATTAGTCCCCGAAATTTGGATTGCTTTTTCAAAAGCCGTTGGTATCCCGGAACTCAGCCGCACTACACGCGACGAACCGGATTATGACAAATTGATGAAATTCCGTCTGGATATTCTGGACAAACACAAGCTTGGCCTGAAGGAGATTCAAGATGTAATCGCAACAATTGATCCCATGCCGGGCGCAAAGGAATTCCTTGATGAACTCCGTTCTTTTTGCCAGACAATTATCCTCAGCGACACATTCAGTCAGTTTGCCGCCCCGCTTATGAAAAAACTGGGACAGCCGACAATTTTCTGCAATGAACTGCTGGTCGGAGCAGACGGAAAAATCACCGGATACAAAATGAGATGCGAGAAATCAAAACTCTCTACGGTAAAGGCACTTCAGTCTGTCGGCTTTGAGACAATTGCTTCCGGAGATTCTTTCAACGACTTGGGAATGATTCAGGCAAGCAGGGGCGGATTCCTTTTCCGCACAACAGACCAGATCAAAAAAGACTATCCGCAGTATAAGGCTTTTACAGAATATTCTGAACTGCTCGGCGCAATTAAAGAAATAGTCTTGTAATATAACAACAGCTGCCGCAGACTGATGACGGACTGACAGTCAGAGGCTGCCGTCAGTTTCCGGCAGCCATACTGCCGCTTCTAGCGGTCCGGCAATTTTTTGTTCCATTGTTGCGCGGAAAGGCGTATCAGCATCAGAATGCCTCGCACGCAGAGTTCTATCGCCATGGCAACCCACGCACCGGTAAGGCCGAATCTTCCGCATAAAAAGAACATTAAAGTAAGTCTTATGCCCCACATACTTGAAAGGTTCATTATAGCCGGAACCAGAGTGTCTCCTGCACCCCTCAAAGCTCCGGAACAGATTATGCTTGCGGCAAATAAAGGTTCAGCAAAAACTTCTATACGCAAAACTTTTACACCCATAGTCCGCACGGCCTGATCAGGAGTAAAGAAAGAAAAAACATAAGGACAGGCAAAAAACATGAGAACAGCGGTCAGCGTCATTATGCACATTCCAAGTCCCACGGCGCACCAAGAAAACTTTTTTGCCAAATCACTTCTCCCTGCCCCGTAACTCTGACCTGCAAGCGTAGTGGCCGCGCTTGAGATTCCGTAGCCGGGCATATAGCAGAGACTTTCCGCCGTAATTCCAAAGGAGTTTGCGGCCAGAGCCGTAGTTCCCAGCGGCGCAATTATTTTTGTACTTGCAATATAAGCGCTGTTAAAAAAAGCGCTTTCAAAGGCCATAGGTATTCCGATTTTCGCCGCACACCGGAGACATTCCGAGGAAAGACACCAGCGCCCTTCTTTTACAAGTTTCAGTTTCGGGGAAAGGAAAAGAACGCAGATTAAAGAAATTATCCCCACGATAAATTCCGCAAAGGCTGTGCCAAGAGCAGCCCCGGCAATCCCCAGGTGCAGACCGTAAATGAAAAGGGCGTTAAAGACAATATCAAGTATGCAGGAAAAGGCGCATAAAAATCCCGGAAGTTTCATGTTGCCGCTGGCCTGAAGGAGTGAATGGCAAAGATGTCCCGTCATCATGACAGGAAGAGAAAGTGCGAAAATAAAAAAATAGGTTCCGGCATCTTTACGCAGGCCCTCTTCCGCCCCGAGAAACTCGGGAAGTCTGAAAGCCGAAAAAGCCGCCACAGCCGAAAAAAGCAGGGAAAAAGCAAAAACAAAAATAAGGCTTTCGCGGACAATTTGACGCGCGCGGTCATAATCACCCTCACCCACCGCCTGAGCGACCTGAACAGAAAAACCGCAGGAAGCTGAATTACTCAGTCCGTATACCAGCCACATAGAGGAGGAAACAACACCTATTGCGGCGGAGGGAACGGGGCCCAAAGAGCCTACCATTGCCGCGTCTATGTACTGCATTATGACAGAAGTAATCTGGGCCAGAATTGCGGGCACGCTCAAACACCAGACAAGCCTTACAGTGCGTGAGAATGACGGAGAAGTCCTATCCTGCAAAATCGATTCAATACTATGCGACATGCAAAGCCTTTTTTATAAGACAAAAATAAATCGGACCTGCACCGCCCTGTCTGTCGGGAAGAATAGAAAAACCAATCTCCGGGCCCTTTATGTCCGAAACATCGGAGAAGTCTCCGGCAAAAACACTTTCATAATCAGGAAGTGCGATTCCGTTTAATAGCGACTGATTTTTTTTACAGGCTGTTTCCTGAATCGCGGCAATTTCCTTTCTCCCATAAAGAAGGGCATCTGGAAATTTTTTCACAAGCCTCTGTATAACTTCAGAATTCTCAAGAGGATTCAGGGCGCAGGTCGAGTACAAAATAAAACCGTCCTCTTTTAAAAGCCTGTAGGCGCTTGAAAGCAGGGCCCACTGCTGCATTGAAAGTGTCTTTATACGGGAAGGTGACCAGTCGGCCAGATATTTTGACTCTGTAAGAACATGTCGCTCTGAGGAACAAGGCGCATCGAGCAGAATGGCGTCGTAAACCGCCCCCTGTTTTTTGCAGAGAACAGCGGCGTCTCCGCAGGTAACGGTAACGCGTTCCTTCACATCTTCCGCCAAGTGAGTCGCGATTACACGGCGGAGACGCTGACACCGCTCAAAAGATCTTTCGTTGCAGGTAATACGGGCATCCGCCTCCATGCGGCTTGCAAGAACAAGAGATTTTCCGCCGGGGGCCGCGCACATGTCAAGAATATTCTTCGCGCCTTCCAGCGGAAGCGTTAAGGCCGCGAGAATGCTTGCCGAGTCCAAATAATAGGTTTCCTCTCCGCCGGCATAAAAAGGAACCGGAGTCGCAGCCTTTAAAAGTGCTTCTTTTAGCAAAGGCCAGCGGCCGCCAAAAAGAGAAGAATAGTATTGCTCAAAGCCCGCTCCTCCGCGGATTTTATTCTGTTGTTGTCTCGCCATATTTTTTATTTTATTCTTACTGCATTCAGCTCATTATCATCAGCGGTGTCGAGAAAATATTCATCGTAAAGGACAGCATTTTCCTTACGGGCCGCATAGAAAGTTTTCATGCGCTCCTCTACAGAAAGTCTCTGCCCGGCCCTTAAAACATTCCAGCGGCTTCCGTCAAAATCAAATCTCAGTATACCGGTTTTCAATTTAAAATCAAGCATATGCCGGACACTTTCATCAGCCGCCGCCCTAAAGACCCCGTCGGCGTGATAAAGTTTTTTCGCAAGCTCAAACTCATTTATAAAACGTTTCTCACTCATGAGAATGCAGTTTACACCGGCCAGAACGGCCTCCCGGACGGCTCTTTCCGGCGTAAAACCGTGTTTTTCCAGAGCGGCCATAAAAATATCGTCACTAAGAACAATTCCGCCAAAATGAAGTGTCTTGCGAAGCATATCGTTAGCCCAAAGACTGGAGAGACTTGCGGGCTTCTCCTCCGTGTCAAGACCTTCCACACCGACGATTGCATGCGACAGCAAAACTCCGGAAGGCTCTGCCTCCACCAGCGAGGAATAGACATCAATCACATTCTCCGCAAAATTACCCTGTGTGTATTCAATATACGGAAGTGAAAAATGAGGGTCAACATCATTGTTGCCAGGAAAATGTTTAAGGACAGCCCCCACCTTGTTTTTCTCATAAGAGACAATGGCGGCCGCCGCATATTTTTTCACCTGTCCGGCATTGCCAAAAGAGCGGCCGTCCAAAAACTTTTCATTCTGTTTCGTCAAGACTTCCGCGACGGGTGAAAGGTTCATATCAAAGCCCAGGGCTCTAAGCTGAACTGCGTTCAGACGGTAAAGATCGGCCGCCTCTTCTGCGCCAAGACATTTTGACACACGGATATTTTCGGGCAATGGACCGGCAATTCCACGGAGACGGTTCACATAGCCGCCTTCGGCATCGAGGCACAAAAAAGGTTCAATTTTATTTTCACCGCGGGCAAAGGACCTGACAGAATCAGTAAATGCGGCGATAGTTTCAGGCTCAGGAGAAATATTAAAAGAAAAGAAAATATATCCGCCGGGAATAAGAGCGGCGGCCCCGGAGCCTTTTTGCATGGAAGGATTCCCGTCATTTTCAAGGCGCTCAACAAAGGAGAATTTCTCGTTTCCCTCAATGTTTATCACAAAAAGCTGCGCGAGCCTCTCCTGCTCGGAAAGTGTCGCAATAAATGCGTCCAAAGCCTCGGACTTTTTCTGCCGGACATCCTGAATAAAAGCAAGGGCATTTCGTCCCATACAGCGCGTCCGGCTCTCACGCAAGAGAGTCCTGTTACTG
Source organism: uncultured Treponema sp. (assembly GCA_964346805.1). Classification (GTDB taxonomy): domain Bacteria; phylum Spirochaetota; class Spirochaetia; order Treponematales; family Treponemataceae; genus Treponema_D. The sequence continues at coordinate 42,392 of CAYFWC010000007.1, forward strand.
CAAGAAAATGCAAGCAGTGTTAAAAAAAGAAAAACCGTTGGCTTAAAAACATACATAAAAAAACTCCGCGCAAACTTTCCAAAAATCAATCTCATTCGCAAAATCCGCGCGGTATCCTAAAATCTCAAATCTAAAATTTTCAATTCCTATTTTATCAGCGCAGTCGTAAACCAAGGCACATAAGTCACAACAAGAAGTACGATGAGCTGGACAATAAGGAATGGTAAAACGCCCCTTATAACCTGACCGACAGGTTTTTTAAAGGTGTATGATGAAATGAACAAATCCATTCCGACGGGAGGAGTGAGAAAACCTATGGAAAGATTCATAATGAAAATCACACCGGCCTGAACTACAGGAATTCCAAAACTGGCCGCGCTATACAAAAGCAGGGGCGAAATAAGGAGAATCGCCGAATAAATATCCATAAGGCAGCCGACTACAAGCAGAACAAGATTCATCAGAAGAAGGAAAACATACTTATTCTTAATGAAGGTCGTGATGAACACAGTTACAGTCTCAGGAATATTGGCATCCTGCATCCAGTATGAAAGCCCTGCGGCGGCGGCTATGATAAAAAGAATTCCTCCCGATACAGGAACCGAGTCTGCAACGACACGGACAGTATGGCGCGGATTAAAGTCTCGGCGAATAAAAGCCACCAGAATCACCGAATACAAGACGGCGAAGGAAGCCACCTGAAAAAGATTAAAGAAGCCCGTAAAATAAGTTACACAGATTAAAACCGGAAGCAGCAGTTCCCATGCACAGTCCTTTACCGCCGCAAGAAGTTTGCCGCCGGAAAAAGGCTGGCGCACGCGGTCTTTATCATAGACAATTCCGAGTGCTATCATGGCGGCAGCCATAATTACACCGGGAATAATAGCTCCCTTAAAAAGACTTATTACATCAAAGCCCGGCTCAAACTGAGTTATTACGGTATAGTTTGAGGAAGCATACATAATAATCGCGACTGAAGGCGGAAACAGAAGACCTACAGCACCGCAGGAAGTAATCAGGGATTCGGCGCGATCTTTCTCATAGCCTGAACCGGTTAAAATCACGGCGAGCAGTGAACCAAGGGCCAGAATTGTTACTCCGGAAACTCCTGTAAATGTAGAAAAGAAAGTAATAACCAGCACCGCCGCAACAACAGTTCCCCCGCGGAACCAGCCGAACAAAGCGTTAAAAAGTTCAACAAAGCGCTTTCCGGCAGACCCCTGGGCCAGCACATAGCCGGCAATCGTAAACAAAGGAATTGCGGCGATTGACTTGTCCGCAAGTTTTGAGTATGCCTCAAGCGGAATAACATCTATGTAACCGCCGGAAGCGGAAAATATAATATATGTAATTCCGCTTATTATGATAAAGAGCGGAATACCTGCAAAGGCCAGACAAATAAGCACGATTACCAAAAGAATCATAGACTTACCGCAAAGGGCATTCCACGCATCATTAAGAAAATAGAGGGAGGTAAATGACTCCGGTCCTTTTTCCGTCAAGTACCAGATAATACCAGTAACGGCACTCATGGAAGTCAAAAAGCCTGCCACGATTCCGGCTATTGTAGCGATAAACAGCCCCTTGTCGGAAAATGTCCGCTGTATAAGCAGAAGCACAATCATCAGAAAGCAAAGGGGATAAAAGAAAAAGTAAGTTTTCTCGGAAAAAAGAAGCACCCTGTTTGTAAACTGGTCGGGGTTTATAACCTGCAGGAAGGACGCACTAAAGAGCTGGGTCAGGATTACAGGAAACACAAAGGAGGTGATTATATTGAATACCCTCTTTGTCTTTTCCGGGAATTTTTCAGTAATGTTCGCAAGACAAAGATGCCGATTCTCGCGCCAGGTAATCAGCCCTGCAAAACAGGCAAATACAAAAGCCAGATTAACAACTATGATATCGGCATTCAGAACCTGAATATGCAGGTTATCCTGCATAACCTTAATCACGAGAGCGCTGACACTCAGAATGAGAATCAGTAATGCTGCAATAATGTCTTCAATTTTCTTCAGCATAAGGACATCCTATGAATATCATTCGCCGCGAAGATTCTTGAGGAACGCAACGATGCGCTCGTACAAATTCTTGTCAACAACAGGACTTTTCGGATAATACATATATTTAGACTTTTCGGCAAACTCATCGGCCCAAACCTTGTATTCAGCATCGTTCGGTGTAAAGAGCGTGGCGCCGGCAGACTCGCAGCGCTTTAAATACTCGCTGTCATTCTTTTTCTGGTTTTTGATGAATTTATTTTCCGCGTTTTTAATGCTCTGAAGCAGCTGCGGCTTGAATTTATCCGGAATAGAATCCCATTCAGACTTTGAAATAATGAATGTTACCATTACAGGAGCCAGAGGAGCGTTAAGGCAGTTTGTAAGTGTCTTGCAGTACTGCGCCGCATAGGCATACATAGGAATTGTGTAGAGGCCCTCTACTCCGCCGGGAGTTTTCATACTTTGAAGAAGTTTGTCAGTGGGAACGTCCTGTGTAAGATATCCTGCGGCTTTAAAAGCGTTCGCCATGGCGGGACTTGACATTCCGCCTACCGTAAGACGCTGTTTCTGGAGATCGGCCGGTACTCGGACCGGAGACTTGGTAAAGAAATATGCCCAGCCTATATTGAACCAGCCCAAAACCACATAGCCTTTTTCCAAAAGCGGTTTCTGCATTTCCGGAGTGAATTCTTTTATTACGGAGTTAACCTCATCCTGATTGCGGAACATAAAAGGAACGCAGAGAGTCATGATGTGAGAGTCAGGACAGAAACTGTCAATTCCGAGTGAAGTGAACACCGCACCTCCAATCGGCGGTTTTTGTCCGGGCCGGATTGAATTTAATTTCTTAACAACACCGGCCTCTCCGCCCATGCTGTCTGAATTCATGAACATAAGTTCAACCTCGCCGTTTGTAATTTCCATCCATTCCTTTGAGATAGTGCGCTGATCCACATCCCATGAAGACCGGGCCGGTGCAACCGAGGCGATTTTTATAGTAGTTTTTGCAAAAGCCGCACCGCAAATCAAAGCCGCCACTGCAACTGAAATTATTCTCTTCATTTTTTACTCCTGTCTAAGGCCGTCGCTGTGCACGGCCGGTATTCT
>CAYFWC010000007.1:45598-47598 GCA_964346805.1 uncultured Treponema sp.
TTCTCTTCATTTTTTACTCCTGTCTAAGGCCGTCGCTGTGCACGGCCGGTATTCTGCTGTCCGTTTGTCTGCACTGCAAGACTTTTATTTTACCATACCACAAAATAATCGTCAATGTGGTCCAACAGATACCGGGCCTTCTGCTGGTTGATGACACACATAAGGCGTGTGTCCGGATCATCATCAGGATTGATGGCAAGCGCCGACTCCAAAGCCTTTTCAAAACCGTCACGGTCGCCGGACGGTCTGGCGATTGACTGGGCATAGGTAACATAAATTCCGGGCGCCTTTCCGCCGGAAACTTTCAGAGCCTGCTCGTAGCAGTACAGGCCGCGATCAAAGTCCCCTCCAAAATCTATGGGGGCGGCTACATAAAACTGGCAGAGGGCGTCCCAAATGGCACCCTGTGAGTAGTCCGGTTCAAGGGCCGCCGCTCTTTCAAGCAGGGCCACAGGTCCTACAATGGAACTGAGCGCGTCTATATCAAGAGGATCCAAAGACCATGCTATAAGGGAAGAGCCGGCGCACCAGTAGGCGGCATTCACATCTTCCTTTGTAATGTATCCGGCGGCCTTTTCAGCGGCCTCCTTGTCTGAACCGAGGAAGTCTTTTGTAAAACCCGGCCACCTGCGCTCAAAAGCGTCAAGAATATACCGGCGTCCTTTCAGATAATGATATTTCGCGCGGTTAAATTCGGCAACCTGCTCGTCAAGGCGGGCCACGGAAAATTTTTCCGCGGGAGTCTGAACACAAAGGTTCCCGTACATTACATTCAGCTGGCCCGCCATAATCTGAATACCGTCGTGGTCAGGATTTGACAATGCCATAATCTCGTACATTTTTACAATCGTAGGAAGCACTTCTGTAATAATCGTCGGATCCTTCTCGCCCATAAAAGCGGCCATAGGATCCGGAGCACCGGCCTTTTTCTGAACAGGGATTCCTTTTCTGTCAGCGCCGGAAAGCATTGTGCTTGCCTTGTCAACAATCATTGACTTGCATGAAAACAGGACGGAAGAAAGAAAAAATAAAACAAAAACTTTTAACAAAAACTTCATATTTTATAGTATAATGTATAAAATGATACAGGTCAAGGAATACGAGAGGTTTAAAAATGAAGAGAATTGGAATTATTACAGGAGCCTCAAGCGGAATGGGGGCGGAATTTGCCCGTCAGCTCGCTGAAGATTCTTCCATCGAAGAATTATGGCTTTTAGCCCGCAGACTTGACAGACTCTGCGAAATAGAAAAAGAAATAAACACCGCCAGAAGTAAAAAGACGGAAGAAGGCCGCGGAGAAAAAAAATCCGGTCCACTGGCCCGCTCCTTTGAGGTTGACCTTTCCGGCCGAACCGGTGTCTCGGCTTTTAAAGCCATTCTGAAAGCGGAAAGTCTTTCGGACAAAGAAGACGGTTTTGAGATTGCGATTCTTGTAAACAATGCAGGATTCGGCACATACGGCGTTTTTGAAGAAACAAGCCTTGACAGGGAGCTGGACATGATTGACTTGAACTGCACGGCCCTTACAGGAATCACAGGACTTGCACTGCCCTTTATGGCAAGGGGATCAATTCTAATAAACACCGCGAGCCTTGCCTCATTTCTGCCGCTTGGAAACTTTGCCGTATACGGGGCGACAAAGGCTTATGTCCTCAGTTTTACAACAGCCATTGCCGCGGAGCTTGCGGACAGGGGAATAAAAGTCTGCTCCCTCTGCCCCGGACCTGTAAGCACAGAATTTGCAAGTGTTGCCTCATGCGGCGCGCGGAAAGAGGTTCTCCACGGAAAAAGCGCCGAGAAGACTGTAAGCCACTGTCTCAAAAAAGCGAGGGCAGGCCGACACATTGCGCTTATGGCGTTTGAATGGAAGTTCAAGGCCTTTATGTCGCGCCTCATTCCCCGCTACGCCGGAGCCCGCTTCACATATAAATACTGTAAGAGGCCTTGCGCCAAGATTAATTGTAAGTAAGACCCCAATCACTCTTTCGGCGCGGCTACGG
>CAYFWC010000007.1:47698-79347 GCA_964346805.1 uncultured Treponema sp.
TGCGCCAAGATTAATTGTAAGTAAGACCCCAATCACTCTTTCGGCGCGGCTACGGCAGCACGGCTGCCGCCGGGTGGGTTGGGAGTGGCTATTTTTTTAGCGGGAAATAATTCTGCCTTGATTGAAACAGTATCCTGGAACCAGTCAATCAGCAGGGAGAAAACTTCGTCCTCGTAGCCGTCAAGGTGAGCCTTGAATTTCCATACGGCGGAAGAATAGAACTTTTCTCTTGGAACCTGCTCTGGCGGCACCCAGCGGCCGTTGTATAAAATGGTAAAGGTCGTTCTGTCCGTAAGCAGTTCGCCGGTTATGCCGTCGTAAGAGGACATTGTAAGGTTTATGGGACGGCTCTCGTTAGCCAGAAAGTTTATGTCAATATACTTGTCCCGCGAGCCGACCTCAAAATTTTCCCACCATACATAAGAGCCGACAACAACCTTTGCCCTGTACATTCCGGGCTTCAGAAAAACCGGCTTTATAAAATAATTCTTGTGCTTTGAGGCAGGCCTCTCGGCGGAGAGCCCTTTTTTGGAAGGAAGTCCTTCCTGAAAAATACGCTCCGAGTCCTTAACCAAAGTAATCTCATTTCCGTTAGTAAAGATAAGGGCTCTGGCGCTTATGTCGCTGGCCGGCGCACTAGTCTGCGGCAGTTTTATGGAAAGATTTACGGGAGTATAGCGGTTCCGCAATACCGTCCTGTAAATCCAGCCCTCTGTCCAAAGATACCTGCCGGCTCCGCAGGCAAGCCCCGCAATCATAAGGATCACGAAAAAATCCTTCCAAAGGTTGCGCCGGCGCTTGAATTCACTTTCTTTAAGAGGTTTTTGCGAGATAATCATTTTCGCAAGCTCTACGCGAATAGCGTGGGCGTCGTAGTTCTTGAGATATTTTTTTACAATTCTTATAATTGGCTCAACAGACTTAAAACGCCTCTTTGCCTTGGGAGCCATCATCTTTCTTATGAGAAAGACTATTTCTCCCGGAACAGCCTTGTTTATTTTCCTTGGATTAAGATACCGGCCCTTTTTGGCCTTCAGATACATTTCATCTGTTGTTTCCGCTGAATAGGGTTTTTGCCCCGTAACCATTTCGTAGAGCATTACGCCCAGAGCGTAAATGTCGGCACGCTGGTCCACCCCGCTTGAATTCTTAAACTGCTCCGGCGGCATATAGGAAGGCGTTCCCAAAACCACACCGTCCTTTGTGGTGCGGTCATCGGAATCATCGCTGGCAATACCAAAATCCGTAAGCTTTATTTCGCCGCGTCTTGAAATGAGAATGTTTCCGGGTTTTATGTCACGGTGAACCACACCCTTATTATGAGCAAAGCGGAGACCGAAAAGAGAGTCCTGCATTATCAGCATGGCGACATAGGGGGACAGGGAGGTCTGCTTTTTAATCAGCTTGTCGAGCGACATTCCCTCGACAAATTCTTCCACGATATAGCGGTAGGAGCCTTCTGTAAAATAGTCAAAGAGATGAACTATATAGGGGCTCTGCATTTCCAGAAGAATTTTCGCCTCTTTTAAGAAACGCTCCTTTGCGATGGAGTTTCCGCGGATTGTAAGTTTTTTGATGATGACAGGCCTTTTTAGCTCCGGGTGCATGGACTTGTAAATAGCGCCCATTCCGCCCTGTGCAATCTGCCCCTGTATCTTGTATTTTCCTATTGTTCCCGGTATCTCCGCCATAATTTTCTCCGTAATGAATTATTCCACACTGACAATATCCCTTTCAGGCTCAAATGTTCTGTCCGGCCTGACAACCGCTATATTCTGGCGTCCGGGATTATGTATCTGAATATACAGCCCTCCCTGACGCGTCAAGTAATTTTCCCTGACAGGTCTGTGTCCGCCAATGTAGCGGGCCCTTACACCGCGCGTCTTTGGCCGACAGAAAGTCTCCAGCATTTTTAAGACGCCTCCCCTTTCGGCATCCCCGTTTGCAGTCCATGTAAGGCCAAAGACAGTCTCTTCATCAAACGCCCCCTGAATCAGGTCTTTGCGGCTAAAGAATCTTTTTGGCTCGGCGTGCGAGACAAAAAGGTTTTCCGTGCAGGCGGCAAGGGGCAGCGCCTTCTCAAAATTATAAAGGGCATCGAGCAGCCCGCTTCCGTAATGATGAAGAACAAAACGGTATACCATTTCTCCTTCCGAGGCGAATTTCCTGAACGGAAAATTTCCGCCGCCCTGCTCGTTCTTTATATTCTCGTGGTTTCCTTTTAGAATATGGAAGAATTCCGGCCACCTTATCTTGCATTCCATAAGAGCCTCTTCCGCGGCAAAGCCTTCCCTCATTTCCTCCCTCATAAAGCTTGAATCCCAGCAGTCCCGACTAAAAAACTCATGTGAAGAAGCCCAGCGCCCGGCGGCACGGGATTCCGCATGAAGGATATCCCCCACGCAGATTACACGGCACAGTCCGCCGTCAAGAGCATCAACCACACAAAGAGTATTCTCAAGACCGGAAATCTCCGGCGCAAGGGAAAAATTCAATATATTGTAGACAAAATCCGCCCTCGCATGAATGTCAGGAACTACTATCACGGGAAGATTTTTCCGCAAGGAAAAATCCAGGAGAGCGCCAGGTATGTCCGTTCCGTCCAGACGGGGACGGTATTCAGCATTTTCCGAATTCAAGACAGCCAGAGCGCCCTTACAAAGCTCCAGAAAACGGGAACCGGAAGGAAGCCTTTTGTGAAGAGAATAAAGATAAATCTGTTTTAAGAACTTCTCAGCCGAAAACAAGATTCGCCGAGCCTATGGTAATTTTGTCACCGTGCCTGAGCCTGACATATTTTCCTGCCGGAATTGCCTTACCGTTAAGAAAAGTTCCGTTGGTGGAGTTCTCATCTTTAAGATAATAGTCATCCTTGATTTTCTGAATCAGGGCATGATGGCGGCTGGCCAGCTTGTTTTCTATTACAATACTGTTGTCGCTCTCGCGGCCCAGCGTAATCTTCGCAACCAACTTGATTTTCTGCTGATTGAACATCAGATAGGAAACCGCATTGGGGTCAGTGATTGCATGAATGTGCTCGCCAACCGGCGAAGCGTCCATAATAGTTGAATCGTTCATAATAATATTATAAACCAAGAATTCACTTTTGTAAAATTTTTATTTGAATTTTTAAGAAAACCACTGTTTGTTCCGGCAGGAAACGGCTCAGGGGAAAAAGCCATTATATTTACATTTTTTCTGATTTTATATATATTCATAATCTATGACAACTCTAGTAATAGGTTCAACCTGCGTTGACGTAATTATACGCGTTCCAGAATTTCCGGCTCCCGGCCAGGATGTCAATACGGAGGGCTCAAAATTCGCGCTGGGCGGAACGGCCTTCAATGTCGCAAAGGCCCTGCAAAACTCAAACAGTCCCTTTATACTGTGCTCTCCTGTCGGAAGCGGGCTTTACGCGGACTTTGTAAAAGAAAAGCTCAGAGAGAATAAAATTCCTGTGTTTGCGAGTATTCCGGACAAGGAAAACGGAGCCTGCTGGTGCCTGGTCAACGACAAGAACGAGCACGCCTTTATATGCGCCCACAAGGCTGAATACATTTTTGACAGGGAATTCTACAATGATGTGGACTGGAAGAACATAGACTCTGTTTACTTTTGCGGCCTCGAGATGGAAGAGGCAACTGCAGCTGAGGAGGTTGACTTTCTAACGGAAATAAACGAAAGGGCGAGACAGCACAGGCAGAACATAAAATTCTTCTATGACCCGAGCTCCCGAGTTCCCCACACAAAAAAATCACTGCTAAAGAAAATATTCGCGCTATCGCCTGTCCTTCACCTTAACCAGACAGAAGCCTTTGCGCTTACAAAAAAGGATACCGTGGAGGAAGCGGCCGCCACCCTGAACGAAAAGACAAAGAACGACCTTATTATTACGATCGGAAAGGACGGCTCGTATATTTTTGAGCACTCCACAAAAAAAGGTCAGAAAGTTCCGGGCGTAAAGGTAAATGTCATAAACACAATAGGATGCGGCGACGCCCATCTCGGCAAATGCATCGCGGAATTAAAAAACGGGGCGAGTCTTTACGATGCCACGCTCGAAGCAAACAAGTATGCGGCAAGAATCGCTATGATTGAGAACGCCTCAATGTAGGCGGTCCAGAAATAATATTTCTGAGCCCATTATTTTAAATTCCTTGCGCCAAGCTCCACCAGATGCTGTACAAGGAGCATAACTTCGTCCCGGGTTTCTTTGTCCAGTTCTCCGGCGGCCTTTATAATTGACACGGCGCTCTTGAACCAGTTTTTCTCAAGCTCACTGTTTGTCTTTGCACCGCCGGCAGTCAGTATTTTAAAAAGAGTCTCAACAAACAAAGTCCGCTTTTCGGCGCTTATGCCCTCAATCCATTCGTTGAAGGTCTTGTAAATGACTTCGGTGCTTCTGTCAAAATTCTCGAGGGTTTCAAAACCAAGCGGCTTTATATGCCATGAAAAGGGATCATGCTGCATAATTCCGAAGGCATCGCTTTCTACTACTGTATGCGCGCCGGCATGACGGAAAAGCATTCCGACTACCGACAGTTTCGGATAAAAGGAATGAAGGGCGGGCAGAATGCGTTTTACGGAGTAACTTTCTATAATCTCCTTGCGGAAGCCCGGTCCGTCAAAATTGTAGACATTCTTAATCCTCCGCCCGTATTTTCTTTCCGCAAAGGCGCTTGAATAGACGGCCAGGTTTCCGCCCTTGGAATGCCCGCCGACAGAAATTTTCCCGCGTGTTTTTGAGGCAAGTTCCGTAAGATAGTCCAGTGCGTCCCTCTGCGCCGGAACAACTTCCTCCAGGGCAAGATTAAAGTCCTCCTTCCAGCCGACAATGGTGTCGTCAGTTCCGCGGAAAGCCACGAAAGGAAGAGAGTGCAAGGGCCCGCAGAAAAAGGTCATCGCCGAGAACTGTTCTTCGTTTTCCAAGTCTATCTTGCTTACATAACCGCCCACAGGAATATTTTTATAGCGCGGAGAGCCGGCGCATTTCTCAAAAAGGATAAGGGTATTCTTTGATATCAGGGCGCCCAGATTGCAGCGGGACTCAAAATCATCCGAGTTTCTGAACAGGCCCCACAAGGCGGAGAGGGATACGGAAGGCTTTACACCGGCTGCAAGGAGCCCGTCAAAATTCAGATAAGAAAGCTGGCATAAAATCAGTGCGTCAACAGGACAAAAGGGGCTTTGCTTAAATGACAAATCGCCCCTCCATTCAACATAATCTATTAAAGTCATACTTCCTCAAAAGGGGTACATTTTAAATACAGGACACTCTTTGGCAGAAGAACAATACTTCCGTCAAAGGAATATTTTTCACCGGAAATCAAATCGGTGTAAGTGCCGAAAATTCCTTCAAAAGCCCCGTAACCCGAGCCGGTCTCCGGATGAACATTGTAATCATAGTCGCTGAGGTTGAGGGCCACAATAATCTTTTCTCCGCAGGAAATCCGTTCGAACATAAGAGTTTCCTTAGTAACAAAAATCTCGCGGTAACTTCCATACTTCAGGGCAGGTGAAGATTTTCTTATAGCGGTGATTTTCTCTATAAAGCCTGTAAGCTCATTATGTTCGGGCTGTTCAAAGGCGGGTCTCATTCCCCAGTGGTCGTCCGGCCTGTAAAAATCGTAGCCCCACTCGCTCCCATAATAAATGCAGGGAAAACCCGGCACACCGAAAAGGATTCCCCAGCCGAGTCTTATCAAGTTCTTGTCTTTCAGGATATACGCAAAACGAGGAACATCATGGTTGTCCAGAAAATTCATCAGGGGAATATCCTTGAACAGGCCGTCAATTCCGAACTGTCTGTTCAATGTATATGATAATTGAAAAAAATTTGCGTCATTGAAGCTTGAGCATACTGCCCGGTAAAACTCATAGTTCGTGGCGCTCTGCCCCAGACCGGGGGCCACATACTTCCTGTAGTCGTATTCGTAAACGACTTCGCAAACAAAAGCGATTGAGCCGCCCAGTCCGGCGTTCATGTCAGAGCACAGTGTTTTTAGACGCTCAAGAAATTTTTCGGGAAGTTTCTCGACAACACCGATACGGAGACCGTCAAAACGGAAGAGTTCCTCCCATTTTCTTACCGCCCCAAAAAGATGTTGAATTACATTTTCGTTTTCCAGATTAAGTTCGGGAAGATCCCAGTTATCATTACAAGCCTTGTAGTAAAAGCCGTCATTGCAGGGAGTATTGGCGTTAAAGTCGATTTCCTTGAACCAGTCAACATACTGCGACTTTTGCAGATTGGCCCGCACATCACGGAAGGCCCAGAACCCGCGGCCGACAGAGTGAAACATCGTGTCAAGCACAATGCGGAATCCGTTGTCGTGAAGAGTCTGGCACACTACAGTAAAATCCTCGTTCGAGCCAAGACGGCTGTCCAGCGTATAAAAGTCGCGTGTATTGTAACCGTGAGTGTCGCTCTGGGACACGGGATTAAAGAAGACTGTGTTTACACCAAGGCTCTTCATCTGGTCAATCCAGCTGAGAACACGATCAATTCTCCGCACAGGACGGGTGGCGGCATTCCATGTATTGGTCCAGTCCCACGAATTTTCGTGGGGCGCACCGCACAGACCCAGCGGAAAGAATTGATACATTATACTGCCGTCAAACCAACTAGAGTTCATTTTATTTTTTAGCAGGAAGTTCCCCCCGCAGTATCTTTCTTAACAGAATACCTGAAGGCTGCAAGTCGCTTTCGGTCCAGCCGCCTTTTGCGTCCCTGTCCTTGTTGAATTTCAGGACACCGGAATCCTCTCCCTTATTGTTTACAGACCAGTTGGCCCAGGAGATTTTGTTGTCAGCCATGAACTTAACCCACTCCAGCGTAGACTTTTCAAATACACCGCCGTCGCCGCTTGCCATAGTCGTTCCCCACTCCGTAACAAAAACCGCAATGCCGTTCTTGTTTGCCTTTACAATCTGCTTGCGGTAATCTTTTCCGTGAGTTCCGGCATAGAAGTGAAGCGTGTACATAATATTCTTCTGGTCAGAGACAGGAGATTTGATCACATCATCCAGCTGGCTTGACCAAACAGGAGTTCCGACAACAATAACATTGTCGCAGTATTTTCTGATTACGGGAATAATGCGCTCGGCATAGGGTTTTATGTTCCCCTCCCAGGTCACCTGCTTTGTGTTAGGCTCGTTGCAGATTTCGTAAATTATGTTCGGACAGTCCGCATAGGTAGATGCGATTTTCTCAAAGAATTCAACGGCCTGATCCGCATACAGCAGGGGATCATGTTCGTCAATAACATGCCAGTCCACGAGAACATACATTCCAAGCTCTTTCGCAGCTTCAATCGAGGCAATGACCTTGTTGCCCAGCCCCCGGTCAGAGACATAAGGAATTGTATAGAGAGCGGCTCTCCAAAGATCCGCGTTCCAGTCATCACGGAGCCATTTTATCACATCTTTATTAGCATACTTTCCGTACCACTGAAGTCCGTGGCTGCTCATTCCGCAAAGCTGAACTGCGTTTCCGTCCTGGCCGCAAAGCTGGCTTCCGTCAACATGAAGCGCGCCGTATCGCTCGACAGGAGTTTTCCCGTCATTAAGAATTTTCCGGGGCTCGGCCTTCCTTTTGCATGAAGAAAAAGCAAACAAAGACAAAGAAACCGCAAGCAACAACAATTTTTTCATAAGAATTCTCCTATGTCACAAGTGTAAAAAGGCACAGACAAAAACATTATGTGCGTTACTATTATTCTACTGTCAATTAAAGAAAAAATCAAGGATTTTTTTTCCGCTGTAAAACTTATTTTTATTGCAATACTTGCCGGTGTGTGTTATAATTTTCTATTCATAAAACTGTATAATATTTGGAGAATACATGAAAAAGATTGTTGCCGCCACATCTAACTCAAAGGTAAAAAAGACCATACAGGACACCTGCAAGTCTTTCCCCTCATTTGTATGTAATGTTCTGGGAGATACCGACAGCTGCATCAGTTTTATAAACTACGAAATTCCTGAAATCAAAGTCATAGACTACACATCTCCCGGTATTGACTGCGGGGAAATTCTTGAGGCAATCCAAGGGGACTCCTGGCTCCACAACGGCGGAATCATCGCTGTCTGCAACGACAGGGGACAGGTACGCTCTATTGAAGAACTAAAGGATGAAAACATTCTCTCAATTCTGACAATAGACGAATTCGTGCAGAATTTCGCGCGCTTACTGCAGATTCTTGACCAGAACCAGCAGTTCCTTTACACGCGCGGAATGCAGGATATTATAGGCGGACGGGAGGAAGGAAATTTTACCTGCGGAAACGATCCTCTGGACATCCGCTTTTACACGAATTTTCTCGTAAGCTATCTTTACAATACGGACCGTATAGGCAAGGAAGACCGCGTGAATCTTCAGATGGCGCTGAACGAGCTTCTTACAAATGCGGTTGAGCACGGAAACCTTGATATTTCCTACTCGGAAAAAACAGACTGGCTTATGCGCGGCGGAGACATGCTTGAATTTATCAAGCAAAGGTCTTCCGAGCCAAAGTATAAGAACCGTAAGATAAGAATCAACTACTCGATACACGCGCGTGCTTCGGCCTTTAGAATAACGGACGACGGAGACGGATTCGACTGGCGCAAAATAATAGAAAAGCGGGCGGCGGAAAGCGACACGCACGGACGAGGAATCGCTCTCAGCCGGTCTTTTGTCAAAAAGCTTGAGTACAACGAGAAAGGAAATCAGGTTACATTCTATATTGCGAACAGAATCAATGCCGTAAACACAGTTCCGGGTATTATGAATACATTTGACATTCTTGAATACCATGACCGGCAGATTGTCTGCAGGCAGGATGAAATGACAAACGACCTTTTCTTTATAGTCGCCGGCCGCTTCGGAGTTTACGCGAACAGAAAGCTCGTTACGGTCCTGACTCCAAGCGACATGTTCATAGGCGAGATGGCGTTCCTGCTGAACGACCGCCGAACGGCAACCGTCATGGCTGTCGGAAACTGCAAGCTCATAAAAGTTCCAAAGACCGCTTTCCTTTCTCTAATCAGAAAGAATCCACACTACGGCATTTTTCTCAGCAAGATGCTGGCACAGCGTCTGGTCCTGCAGACACAGAACACTTATGTAGTTCAGGAAAAGCTTGAGGAATTCCAGTCAATGACGGCAAAACGGTAAAAAGGCGCATAATAAGAATAAGGCGGAGTTTCTGAATGCAGAAGCGGCGAGTAAAAGGAATTTACTCCCGTCTCCCCGTCTTTTCCACGCCATAATCACTGACAAGATAAGCAGCTGGCATATCCTCATCAGAAACGGGAATGTCCCCGATTATCTGGGGGCTCAGACAAAATGCAGCGACACTTCCCTTCTCCGTAAATTTTTCATTCGTTGAATTTAATTCGGACAAAAAACGGTCGTAGAAGCCTTTTCCCCTGCCGAGACGCAGTCCGCTACGGGTAAAGGCAAGCCCCGGGACAAGCACCGTTGTCCGGGCAGGAAATTCTTCTGGCCGGATAATTCTAAGGCTTTCAACAGGCTCCCTGATTCCGTAGGAGTTAATCTCTGTCTGGGTCTCAAGGGGAAGATTCCGCAGCTCGTAAAAATTCATCAGGCATGTTCCGGGAATAATGCGGGGAACAAAGATTCTTTTTTTGTCTCCCAGACAGCGATCCACAATGGCCGAAGTATCCGCCTCGCACGGAAGTGATAAAAAGACCGCCAGGCATTCAGCGTCCCGGTAAAGATTTGAATTTAAAAGAAAAGCGGAGGCCCGGCCAGACATTTCTGCCATGCAGGGCGCGCCTAGCGAAGAAAGAATGCTCCGCATTTTTTTACGGAGCACTTTTTTTTCAGAACTTATAAGTTCCAGTTGTGATTGAACCACTTCCGTTTCCGATTGTAAACTGAACTGACTTTGACTTTGTTAAGTCAAGCGCCGAGTAGAATTCGGCAAGGTTCTTGACTTTCTTGCCGTTTACAGCGGTAATTACATCTCCGTTCTGAAGTCTCAATGACGCCGCCGGAGACTTAGACTGAACATTTGTAACCGCAACACCCTGAACATCATTATCAAGTTCCAGCTGCTTGCGGACTTCCTCTGTTAGCGGAACCGGAATAAAGCCGGGCCATAGTTTGGAAGAGCCGGCGGCTATATCCTTTGTGCGCTCCGTAATGCGGATTGTAAGCTCAACATCTTTTCCTCCGCGGATAACTTTGAACGCCGCATTCTGGTTGGTCGGCAGACTTCCTACATCACGGACAAGCTGCTCAACATTCTTAACTTTCTTTCCGTTAATTTCTGTGATAAAGTCGCCGGCCTGCATTTCGCCCTTAAATGCCGGGGAATTTATGTATATCTGAGATACAAAGGCACCGTTGACACCCTTAACGCCGAGACTTTCCTTTATTTCATCGCGAACATCTATGAGCGAGACACCGAGCCAGCCGTAGGTAACTTTTCCGTTTGAGACAAACTCGTCAATCGCATGCTTTACATTGTTGACGGGAATGGCGAAACCAAGTCCCTGCGAGCCGCCCGACTGAGATGCAATCCATGTATTGATTCCTATAACCTCGCCGTAAATGTTTAAAAGCGGACCTCCGGAGTTTCCCTGGTTGATGGCTGCGTCAGTCTGAATAAAGTCGTTTATATTGCCCATCTGACCGCCCGAACGGCCGGTGGCGGAAACGATTCCCTCTGTAACTGACTGGCTGTAGCCGAGAGGTGCTCCCATCGCAAAACATATGTCGCCTGTATGAACATTGTCGCTGTCTCCAAGGGTTGCGATAGGAATATCGTCTTCGTCAGCCTCAAAAGAAACCAGCGCTATATCCATGCGTTCGTCCGCACCCACAAGCTTTCCGTCAAAAGTGCGGCCGTCATTCAGCTTTATGGAAATTTCGGAGGCGGAACCTGCCACATGATTATTTGTGAGAATATAGTGTGTTTTTCCGTCCTTGCGGATAATTACACCGGATCCCAGTCCGCGGCTTTCATATTCCTGAGGCTCGTCGCTCTGCGGAAAACCGAAAAAATTAAAGGGCAAATCCCCGAAAGGACTTGCGGGACGGGTCTTTTTTTCCGTAAAGTCTACCTCAACAACAGAAGGCAGCACCTGCTCGGAAATTGAACGGAATACATCCTGCATTGCTTCGAGAACGCTCAAAGACTTCTCCGGAATTTTTGCAGATGGAACTGTATCCGCAAAAGCTGTATTGGCGCCGTTCATTCCGCCGGTGGTCTTTCCTTTGCAGGAAAATGAAATAAGACCGAATGACAAGACGGCTATGGCCGTCGTAACGATAATATTTTTAGTAAATCTTTTCATTCTTTACTCCATATTATAAAAATGCCAAATTTCAATAAAAGTTACAATAGGTGAATTAAAGACACTTCCAAAAATCACAATTTCCGGCGCCTTTCCTGATAATGTCTGATTACGAAACACTTCTTGCACTATGCGGACTTTTGTAATATAATATCGGAATGATTAAAAAGCTATCTTCACTCTTAGACTCTTTTGAATACGAGGCGCTGGCTGCTGACGGCGTAACCCCGCTTGACGGTTCTTTAATAGGAGCAACTCCAGTTGAGGGGCTGACATTTGACTCGCGTGAAGTTAAAGAAAACTATCTTTTTTTCGCTCTTCCAGGGCTTCATGTAAACGGAAACTCTTTTATCGCGCCCGCCATTGATGCCGGGGCCTCCGTTGTAATTTATCAGGGAGAACTCACTAAGGAAGAAAGCGCGAGTATTGCAAAGTCGGTTGTATGCCGGTCGCTCGACAACCTGGGAGATGCGGATAAAAAGGTTTCTGATCTTGTGATGCCCGTTCTTCTTAAAGTTGAAGACGCGCGCAGGGTTATGGCTCCGGTTTCCTCCGACTTTTACGGAAACCCCTCAAAAAAACTTGTCGTAATAGGCGTTACAGGAACAGAGGGAAAATCTTCCACAGTAAGTTTCATATGGCAGCTCCTGCGCCTTTGCGGAAAAAAGGCCGGCTTTATCTCCACAGTTCAATATTCGACAGGCGGAGACGCGCTGGCAAATCCGCAGCATGCCACTACGCCCGAGGCTCCAATCATTCAGCGTCAGCTTTACGAGATGGTGGAGAACGGCTGCTCATACGCGGTTGTCGAGGCTTCCAGTCATGGCCTGAGCAAAAAACTCGCCCGGCTTGATCAGGTTCTCTTTGACTGCGGCGTTTTTATGAATGTTACCCTTGAGCACCTGGAGTTCCACAAAACATTTGAGCAATACCGCGACGACAAGGCAAACCTCTTCCGCGCGCTGGACACTTCAAGCCATAAAAAATTTGTAAACAATATTGAGCTTGACATAGAGCCCTGCGGAATTGTAAACCTTGAAGACCCTTCAGCAAAATATTTTGCGGACGCGACAAAGGCAAAATGCTACGGCTTCACTTCCTTTGGAAAAGCCGGGCGAAAGGCAGCGGAGGAAAATGAAAAAGACTCAACTTCCGAAATCTGCGTCTGTCCAAGCCTCGAGGCTACGGAAATCGTATCTTCCGAAACCGGAATCCGTTTTTGCATAAATGACAGGACAGATCCGGCCGCCGCAAACGAAGATTATTTTGTAAAGGCAAACCTGCCGGGCGCATTCAACGCCTACAACATCATGGCGTCTATGATTGCTGTAAACAAAATGGCCGGCGTTCCGCTTTCTGAACTTGCGGAAAAAATTCAGGGACTTATTCCGGTTACAGGCCGGATGACAGTAATCGCCGAGGGCCAGCCCTTTGAGGTAATTGTAGACTATGCGCATACGCCCTCCAGTTTTGAAGTGATTTTTCCGCCGCTCAGAGCCAGATGCCGCGGGCGTATTTTTGCACTGTTCGGAAGCGGCGGAGAGCGCGATCTTACAAAGAGACCCCTGCAGGGACAGGTAGCCGCAAAATACTGCGATGTGATTATTCTCTGCGACGAGGATCCGCGCGGAGAAGACCCGCGTAAACTTTTGGAAGACATTGCGGCGGGTGCGAAAAAAGCCGGCAAGGTTGAGAGCGCAAACCTCTTCATCATTACCGACCGTCCAAAGGCAATCAGATATGCATTTAGTATGGCGAAAAAAGACGACATAGTTCTTTTGCTTGGAAAAGGACACGAGAACTCAATCATATACAAGGACCGCGTAATGCCCTACGATGAAATCGCAGAGGCAAAGAAAGCGCTCAGAGAATTGGGATACACTAATTAAGGGAGATATGATGAAAAAGTTCACAAGATATTGTTCACTTTTTTATCAGCAAGTTCGCGTTGCGAACTTGCTTATCAACTGTGCTTCCACCGAAGCACATTAAAAAGTCTTTTCGGAAACAGAGGTTTTCTGCAAGACTTTTTATGGGAGTATAAAAAATGAATGTAGCGATTTTATTCGGCGGAAAATCCAGCGAGCACGAAGTTTCTTTAGTGAGCGCAAGTTCTGTTGCAAGAAATATTGACGAGAAAAAACACAGCATCATTCCGATAGGCATTACAAAAGAAGGACGCTGGTTTCTCCAGACAAAAGAAGAACTGGAGCGTGTTAAAAAGGACGGACAGGCTTCATTTAAAGTCTGTCAGGACGAGAGCATGGCTGTGAACATTCTTCCGGGAAAAGGAAAAGATTCTCTTACAGCCGGAGGAATATCTCTGAATGTTGACGCGGTCTTTGCCGTTGTACACGGAACTTTCTGCGAGGACGGAGTTATTCAGGGGCTTTTAGAAGCCTGCGGACTTCCCTACGTCGGCTGCGGAGTTATGACAAGTTCCATCACGATGGACAAGGAAAAGACAAAGCAAATCTGGCAGGAATGCGGCCTTCCGGTTGTTCCGTATTACTGCATGAAGCGCGCCGAATTAAACGACAGCAGGCATTATGACGAGATTCTTGACAGGGTCTCAGCAGAATTGGGATTTCCGCTTTTTGTAAAACCATGCAATGCCGGGTCTTCCGTAGGCGCCGGAAAGGCTG
Source organism: uncultured Treponema sp. (assembly GCA_964346805.1). Classification (GTDB taxonomy): domain Bacteria; phylum Spirochaetota; class Spirochaetia; order Treponematales; family Treponemataceae; genus Treponema_D. Next base: position 61,654 of record CAYFWC010000007.1, read on the forward strand.
GAAATGCGAAGGAACTGTCCATGGCCTTAACAGAAGCCTTTATGTGGGACAATAAAGTTCTCATAGAAAAATGCATTGACGCACGCGAGATTGAGTGCTCCGTAACGGGAAACACGGAAATTGAGAGCCGCGAAAAACCCGAGAGCATTGTAAAGGCATACATCCCGGGAGAGATTCTTCCGACACACACATTCTACGACTACGACGCAAAATACAACGATCCAAACGGAGCCGCCCTGAAGATTCCGGCAGACCTGGACGAGAAAACTCTTGAAAAAATAAGAGGCGTTGCGGTGGAGGCCTACAAGGCGCTGGACGCATCGGGGCTTAGCCGTGTCGACTTTTTCATTGACCGCGGCACAAATGAGATCTACCTTAATGAAATAAATACGATTCCTGGGTTTACCTCAATCAGTATGTTTCCGAAAATGTGCGAGGCCGCGGGTCTCGGTTACAAGGATTTGATTTCGCTTTTGCTTGACGAAGCGGTTGACCGCTTTGAGTCAAGAAATAAATTGAGCACTTCAAGACAATAAATAAGGAATGTAAGATAAAAACTGCAGAAAATACTGCTGTTTTTATCTGCACAAGTTTGCGTTGCAAACTTTTTATTAACCGCACATTCTCATTTCATTGCGAATGTGCTTAAAAAGTCAATTCGGAAATTGAGATTTCCTCTTTGGCTTTTTATGGGAGCAAGTATGAAAGCGCACATTTATCCTAAAGGCTGTTACTTTAACTCGGTCGAGGACATAAAGGGAAGCCATATCACAGTAATGGGACTTGGTCTTAACGGCGGCGGCGAGGCTGTGGTGCGCTTTTTGCTAAAGCACGGAGCTTATGTTCTCGTTACCGACATGAAGACTGAAGAACAGTTAAAGCCTACAATAGATTCCATTGCCGGAGACAAGTCTCTTGACATGGAACATCTGACATATGTTCTGGGCGGCCACCGGGAGGAAGACTTTAAGAATGCCGACGTCGTGATAAAAAATCCCGGCGTAAAGATTGAGGGAAATCCATATCTCGCAAAAGCGGAAAACATTGAAACAGACATAAGCCTTTTTTTGCAATTCTCAAAGGCTCCTGTCATTGCCGTTACGGGCAGCAAGGGAAAGTCTTCCACAGTGAGCGCTATTCATTACGGACTCCGCGAGGCTGGCTTTAAGGCGTTTTTGGGCGGAAACATTACCGTAAGCCCGCTCACATTTTTGGACGAGACAAGCGGAGACACCCCCGCAGTGCTGGAACTTTCAAGCTGGCAGCTTGCAGACCTGCGCGGACGAGGCCTTTTAAAACCGAAGATTGCGGTCATAACAAAAATCGTTCCCGACCACCAGAACTGGTACGGCAATATGGAAGACTATGTCGCCGACAAGAGACTGATCTATGCCGACCAGACAAGCGGAGATTATTTAATATGCGACAGCGAGGCCGACGAAATTGGAACAGGACCGGTATCCGGCGGAACATGGGGCGACTTTTTTGCCCGTGAGGCAAAGTCAGAAGTTCTGCGATACGGAAATGACAAGCTGCCGCAGGGGACTTACGGAGTCTGGCAGGCACTTGACAGTCAGAACAACATGACAGCCATCGCACGCATTCCCGCAAAAAAAACGGAGGAAAAAATCCTTGGCTCCGTAAAAGTGCCGGGCCGCCACATGAGACAGAATGCAATGAACGCCGCACTGGTTCTATACCTTATGGGTGTGGACGCAGAAAGGATTCAAAAGATTTTAGGCTCATGGACAGGAATTCCGCACAGGCTGCAATACTTTTACGAATGGAGAAATACCGCGTCTGAAAAGGCAGTCCGCTTTTTTAACGACTCCTGCTCTACTGTACCCGAAGCGGCGGCGGCGGCGAGCGCGGCGTTTGGAAAGCCTGTAGTTCTTATTACAGGCGGAACGGACAAGGGACTGGCATTTAATGTTCTTACCGACGCTCTGGACAGAGGCAAAAGAAATTCGACGCCGCCGGCGGCCATCTATCTTTTGGCCGGAACAGGAACTGACAAGATTATTCCGCTTTTAAATGAGAGTAAGACTTCCTTTAACGGTCCCTACAATTCACTTGATGAACTGCTTGTGGCGGTAAAAGACGACTTTGCGGACAAGAGTTCTTTCATAGCGGAAAACGACACGGTTGTATTCTCACCCGGCTGCACATCATTCGGAATGTTCGCAAACGAATTTGACCGAGGCGATAGATTCATGGAAAAAGTAAAAGAAATATTCGGACAGACGGAAAAAGAGGAATAAAAGAGTCCGGCAGAATCACGAAATTCATTCACAAGGAAGACGGCTGTTCAACACAGAATATAAAGATGAATACTTATGATAAAACAATCGCCGCTGCGATGCGGAAAATGACTGCATACAGCAGGGGCAACATTCACGACATAAACCACTTTGTAAAAGTGCATTCGTTTGCCCGCACAATCGGTCTCGAAGAAGATTTAGATGACAAGACGCGGTTCACACTTGAACTGGCCGCCATTCTGCACGATGTCGCCTGCCCTCTTTGCCGGGTAAAATACGGAAACACACATGGTCCCCATCAGGAAAAAGAAGGAATGCCGATAACAAAAGAATTTCTTTCAGATTTTTCTGAGAATGAAATTCCGCAGGATGTAAAAGACAGGATTGTGTTTCTCGTGGGGCATCATCACACATATTCAAAAGTGGAAGGTCAGGATTATCAGATTTTACTTGAAGCCGACTTTCTTGTAAAGCCGGTGAGGATGAAAAATACCATGCAAAGGTTTTAGCCTTTAGAAAAAATGTTTTTAAAACAAAAAGCGGAATAAGTCTTTTGGATGAGATGTATATTGGCGTAAAAGAATCAGGGGACTAAGTACTCTTTAGCAAAGCCGTCCGTTATCATCATTTATCAAGACAAGCAGAGCCAAATCCGATTTGCCGTATTCGTCTCCAGAGCCGTAAGCGCCAATCATTGCAAGCGGGGGCCGGACAGTCCCGGTCCGCTTTTTGTATAATCACCTCTATTCTTTTTTTATATGGCTCACGCACTTTTGCACTTTTTTAACTGATGAACTTCTTTCTATGCGGAAACCGTCGAGTCATACCACTCAAACAGTTCTTTCATATTATTCTCGCTGACATAATTTGCACCGTGGAGAATCATCTCAAGAACAGCGTCTTCTTCCGTTGTCCGGTTTTTCTTTGACGCAAGTTTTTTCCCGACTGCCTTTGACATGACTTTCATCATCACCTTATATATTCCATGCAGCTTAGTGATGTCAAAGCCGCCCTGCATAGTGAATACGGCGGTTTTCTCGGGAATATGACACTTCGCTCTAATCTCCCGAATCTGTGAGCCGGTAGTGCCCATGCAGACACCGCAAACAGCGGCCGCCTTGTAGAGCCTTGCCGCCTTGCCATAGTCCTTAACCGTACCGGCCAGAAGCCAGCCAAGATAAATAATCTCGGTTCCTCCGGCAACCGCTTTTCTTGCCTCGTTCAGAGAATATACCGGCAGTCCAGTATGCTTTCCAAGAAGAAGGGCATACGCTTTTGTTGTTCCTGTATTCGATGTATAAACAATTGCTTCCATAATTTTTGCCTCCTGTCAGCCTCTGTAATTTTTACAAAATAAAAGAAACGGCTGTCCTTTTTAATGAAGTCTAGACTTCCGGGACAGCCGCATATTCTCTACACAATGCCTGACAATTACTTGCGCCAGGGTTTAATGCGGAGGTAAGTCTCGTTGCGGTCGCTTCCGACAGAAACAATTCCTACAGGAGTATTTGTAAAGTCCTCGATAAATTCTATGTAGGCCTTTGCACCCTTGGGCATCTTTGAGTAAGAACCGCATTTCTTTAAGTCCTTTTTCCAGCCGGCAAATTTCTGGAGAACAGGTTTCGCCGCGTTAAGGTCGGGAATGCTTGTCGGGAATTCTGTAACGATTTTGCCGTTGATGTCATAGGCGACACAGGCTTCAATCTCGTCCATGTCATCATAAATGTCAAGGTGAGTCAGAACAAGGGAGTCAATTGAATTTACATGGCAGGCATAGCGCAATGCAACCAAATCCAAGTAACCGCAGCGGCGCGGCCGGCCGGTTGTAACACCGAACTCGTTTCCGGTCTTGCGCACATAGTCGCAAAGTTCGCCCTCGCTCTCCGCATTGAACTCCGACGGCATAGGACCGTTACCGACACGGGTCTCGTAGGCCTTGAAAACACCGAAAATTCTGTCAAGCGAGCGGGGACCGATTCCTGAACCGCTTGAAGCACCATAACTTCCTGAAGCACCCGAAGAAACATAGGGATATGTTCCGGAGTCAATGTCGAGCATAGCGCCCTGAGCACCCTCGAACAGAATATTTTCCTTGCGGTACTCCCACATTTTTTCCGCGATGTTTACGCGCATAGAGAGAAGCTTATCCATGTATGGTTCAAGGAATTTCTTGTCCGCCTCGTCCAAGTCGTCCATCTTTTCTTTCCAGTCAAGGTCGGCGAGACGGATTCCGTCGCGCTCAGACTTCTGTGAATATGTAGTTCCGATTCCGCGGCCTGTAGTTCCGATCGGCCTCTTACGAGCGGCGTCACGCTTTTTATCCATCTCACGGTAACAGGGAAGAACGATGTGAGCGCGATCAGAAATGAACACGCGGCCCTCCCAGTCGACACCGTTGTCGCTGAGCATTTTCAACTCGTTGAACAGAGCCTCGGGATCAACAACCATTCCGCTTCCGAGGAATACGGTTTTTCCGGGATAAAGGATTCCTGAGGGAACCTGATGAAGAGCGTATTTTTTACCGTCTACCACAATAGTGTGTCCGGCATTCGCTCCGCCAGCAAAACGCACGACGTATTTAGCGTCCTGTGCCAAAAAGTCAACAATTTTTCCCTTGCCCTCGTCGCCCCACTGAGCGCCCATAACGACAACGTTCATTTTTTGCCTCCGTCCGAAAACAATTCGGAACAAAAGATAAGATTACAGCGCGCCGTGAATCATCTACAGCTGATGCACTGTTATTCAAAATAATACCACAAAATGAATATTTATGCAATAAAGGAGGGGGGGGGGACAGCGGAAATCAAAAAAGACAGCATCAATACCGCAGCCCGAATTTTTCTTCCGGCTGATGAAGGTCGCTTCCGGAAGGCTCGACATGAATCACAATATCGTAAATCTCGGGAATGGCTGTGCGGACTTTTTCCTCAACCTGCTCGCTCATCTCGTGCGCGGCAAAAACCGTAATCATCGGGTCAACCTCAATGTCAAGGTCTATGTCAAAGCGGGAGCCCATCTTTCTGATTCTGGCGCGGTGGGGATTCGCGACTCCCGGCACAGAGGCGGCAGCCTCAAAGAGTTTTTTGTAAAGAGAGTTGTCCGTGTTGCCGTCCATAAGCTCAAGATTGATTTCACGGAAAATCCCCACTGCATTTTTAATTACCCAAATACCAACAAGAACTGCAATAATCGGATCCAGTAAAGGCTGCTTAAAAAGATGAGAGAGCCCCACCCCCAATAAAACGCCACCGGAGAGAATTATATCGCTTTTCATGTTCTGCGCGTTTGCTTTTACAATTTCTGAATCAGCAATTTTTCCGTAGTGAAACTGAAGAGCCGCAAGGATTGATTTTCCGCATATGGAAATTGCTGCCGCAAGGACAGCAATTAAAGAAGCCTCGCCAGATTCTTCAATTCCTTTTAGCATATTGAATATTCTTGTGGCAGACTGAACAATAATCTGCGCGCCGGCCGTAAAAATAATACAAGACAAAACGAGTGACGCAGTTGTTTCCGCGCGGCTGTGCCCCCAAGGATGGTCAGCGTCGCTCGGCTCGGCGGTTATTCCGCTCACAATAAGCGTCGCCACGGCAATCAGAACATCGGTCGAGCTGTCAATACCGTCTCCGATTACGGCGAGCGAGCCGGAGACAGACCCCATAATAATTTTAGTCGCTGCAAGAGCCGCGTTGCCAAAAAAGGCAATGAGGCCGGCAAGACGCATGTAATCAGCTTTATTCCTCATAGACCAGATATTATACAGACAAGATGCATTTCGTGCAAGGCTGGCACCGCGCAATAAGCCGCCGGCAAAAAACCGGCCGCCTTTAAAAGCCTAATCCTTGGCGGCGCAATGCCAGATTACCCTTGCAAGTTTATTTCCAAAAGGCTGCGGCTTTGTAAAGTCCGGGAGCCAGTCCGTATCTGTCGACAGCTCCTGATAAAAAAGCCGGTCAAAGTCATAGGCGTCAATAAGATCCCGGATGTCAGAATCTTCCTGTTTGGAAACAAGCCTGTTCTCAATGGAAGAAAGCGCGCTCGTCCGCATCTCCAGTTCCGCCGAACTTCCTTTAAAAGGAACAGGCGTATACTGGGACATAAGAGAAATAACCGCGCGGCCGTCCGCATGCCTTTTAAGCCATTCGAGCGTGTCGGCGGTTTCCTCAAAGCGGCCCGGCAAAAAGAGATGGCGTACAATTACACCGGAAAGCATCTTTTCCAGCCTCACCTTCCCGCTTCCGCAGGCTCCGGCAACGCCGTCTTTCGGGCGACATTCCTTTGACACAAATTTTAACGGGGACGCGTCCATCATCCACCGTACAGCCTTTTTCGCGACATCGGGATAGTCTTTTGCCGCAAAGAGTTTTTCCGAGAGACCGTGATTCAAAGTCTTTAAGTCCGGAAGCCAGATATCGACAAGGCCGCGCAGAAGCTCAAGCGACTCTGTGCTTTCGTATGCCGAGGAATTCCAGCAGAAGGGAATGGCGGCGCCGGCTTTTTTTGCCGCGCCGATATACTTTGCCAGAAGCGGAATGTGGTGGCTGGGAGTTACAAGGTTTATGTTCTCGGCTCCGGCATTCTGGAGGTCAAGGCACAGTCTTACAAACAGTTCCTCGTCAAGAGGCGCGCCATAGCCCTGCTGGCTAATCTGATAGTTCTGGCAGAAGGCGCAGCGCAAGGTGCATCCGCTAAAAAAAACGGTTCCGCTTCCGCCGCAGACTGTAATACAAGGCTCCTCTCCAAAATGCAGGCAGGCGACGGCGGCGCGAAGCCTGTCATCCTCGCCGCAAAAGCCTTTTGCGCCCGCTGTCCTGTCAACTCCGCAGGATCGGGGACACTGTCTGCATTCCCTGTAGTATTCAGATAAGTCCATAGTCCACGACCATTCTCATCATGTCGCCCAGAGTCTCAAGGGGCAAATCCTCGGCGGCATAGTTCACCTCGTCTTTTACACGCTCCCAGTCCCCGGCGTCAAGGGCGTCAACACCGTCCTCAACATTTACAAAGGAATTAAGCGCGGTGATTTTCTCAACGGCCGTGTCGTCAAGATCGGCTCCGGACGCATAGGCGTTCTTCCAAAAATCAAAGAGAGAGCGGCAGAGACCGCCGCAGGCAGGATTTGAGTTTACAAACAGTTTTTCTATATCACGCAGGGCATTCCCCATATTAAAGTTATCTCCGCTGCGGTTGTATTTTTTTATACGCTGAATGTCAGAGTAGAATTTTTGTGTTTTGTCCATACCTTCCATTATAACATAAATAGAAAATATATGCTACAGTCCGCATGGTCCGCATGGTCCGCATGTAAAAAAGCCCGGACCTTTAGTTCACACGATAATCATATTTTTTTATAAAAAAAAGTCAATTTGGTGTCAAATTTCGCTTGACAATCAATTCAAGTGAATCTAAAATGTAATCATGGACTTAAGAACTGTACTTACACCCGAAACGGTGAACCTTCATTTGAAGGGAAAAACAAAAGAAGAAATCATAGACGAGATGCTTGATATTCTCGTAAAAGCCGGCAAGGTTACAGATAAGGCTGCTGCGCGCGAATGTGTATTGGAACGCGAGCGCAAAATGTCTACCGGCATGAAACACGGAATCGCCATTCCTCACGGCAAAACTGATACTGTATCAGACTTGGTTGCCTGCATCGGTATCTCGGATAATCCTGTTGACTTTGACTCGCTTGATCAGGAGCCCTGCCGTATCTTTATCATGACACTTTCTCCTGTCAACAAGACCGGTCCGCATCTCCAGTTCCTGGCTGAAGTAAGTCTTCTGTTCAAGAGCGCAGGCAAACGCCAACAGATTCTTGAGACACAGGATAAAGCAGAAGTCATCAAAATTCTTACGGAATAGTCTTTTGTGGAAAAATTAACTGTTCCCTACTCAAAAGTTGTCCTTTCCGACGGTCAGCCTAATGAAGCGTATCTGGCTGAATTGAGGACAAGTCTCAAAACCATGGAAGCTGAAGGCAGACAGGTTATTCTTGTTCCGGAGGCGGAAGACGCAGCATACAAGGATACTGACTCGGCGCTCGCCCTGACAGCCGCATACAAGCACTGCGCTCGCCGGGTAAAAGACTGCGCGGCCGTAACAGGGTTTGCAGTTCCGGCGGGATTTGCAAAGATGGAACGGGGCGAGGACCTGATTCAGAATTTTAAAGACGAACTGCTGGAAAAGCATCCACACTATCAGTTCTGCTGAAAGAATTTTTTTATCCTGCCGTCAGGGGCGGCGCTTTTTTTGTGAAAGGGTGCCGCTAAAGTGTTTCAGTATAAAAAAATAGAGATTTTAGAGTTTATTGCATATTTTGCAAATGTTATGTATAAATTTCAACTAACTGCAAAAATGCGCAAAAAATTTCAAAATTTCGCTACTTTTTTCTAAAATTCACTTGACCTTTTTGATATTTAGTGATTTTATGTCTTGCAGTATGAATGAATACAAGGAACACTCTGACTTTTACAAGACGGCTTTGTGCGCCGTAATTCTCTGTGCATTTTTCGCCGCGGCAGGAGTGGCGGTCATAATCTTTGCACCCGACACAGAAGACCCGTCTTTTTCAAAGACAATTTCTCTTATCGAGGCTCCCCTTACAAGCGATGAAAAAGAATATATTGAGGAGCTGTCCGCACGCGCGGAAGATGTGGCCTGGATTGCAAACAAGGAATCCTTCAATACAATAATCATCAGCGGAAACACAGGTGACGAAAAATCTTTTTCAGGCGACAAGGGGCTTGAGCTTTACAGAAACCCTGCCACCCGCGCCGCGGTTGAATGGTTTTATCTCCGTGTAACAGGAAACCGCGAGGTCACAATGGCTATTCTTGACGCGGCGAACAGGGAGGATATACCTTTTACGCTGGCCTTTGCGCTGGCCTACACGGAAAGCCGCTACAACCGCTATGCGCGCGGTGTCAACACAAACGGCTCGATTGACAGGGGACTTTTTCAGCTTAACGACAGAAGTTTTCCGCGACTTGCCTCCGAGGAATTTTATGTTCCGGAAACTTCCGCAAAATACGGAATGCAGCATCTGCGCTTTTGCATGAATGTCGCAGGAAACGACCTGACGGCTCTGGCCATGTACAATGCCGGTGTTACACGCGTGAGAAATGACATGACACCGACAACAACGCTGCGTTATGTGAGCCGTATTGTAAACTACAGATCCAATCTTGAGACTGCCTTTGACGAAGAAGTTCTGGCGCCATACCGGCAGGCAAGTCCGGAAATTGTTCCCGTAAAATAATTCGGGAAAAAATGGCCGCCTTCTCCCACCGGGAACGCACTGCATCTGCGGCGCAAAAGTTTACGGGCAAACGCAAGGTACGGACGAAGACCGGTAAAAAGGCCGGATAGCAACGGAAGTCAATTCAATGTGATTTTTTTCACAATATTTATATTAAGGCCTGAAATTTCCGCATTTCAGGCCTTTTTTTTTATCTCGCAAAGACTATTTTCCTTGACATTTTTTCACACTGGTGCGATAATTTATATATAAGCAATGTGATTTTTTTCACAATGCAAAAAAAATCAGAATGAAGACCATTTCAGAACCTACGAGACGGCGTCTCGTACTTTTAGCAAACTTGCTTTCTCGCAGCAAACAGGAGAGGATTACTTCCGTAAAGATTCAGGAAATGACTGGATTTTCACGGGATCTTATCCGAAAGGATATTTCCCTGCTGGACTTTAAGGGCGGTGTGTCAAACGGCTATGACTCAAAGGAACTCCTTGCGGCAATCTGTTCCGGCCTGGGACTTTCATTCGGAGAAAAGGGCGAGGCGCGCTTCTGCTGCATTGTCGGGCTTGGAAAACTTGGCGCCGCCATTATGCAGTGCGGAATGTTTGACAAAACGCCATTTAAGATTAAGGCCGGCTTTGACAGCCGCGTAAACCGCACCGAGGTTCTGAGCGCAGATTTTCCGCTCTACCCGGCCGCAAAGATGGAGACTGTCATTCCCGGGGAGAACATCGAATTTGCCATTCTTGCGGTTGAGGACGAGCAGGCACAGCTTATGGCCGACCGTCTTGTGAGGAGCGGCATAAGGGGAATGGTAAATCTTACCGGCGAAAGTCTTTCTGTCGGAGATGAAGTTGTCGTGGAGAATATATCGCCCGTGCTGGCGTTAGAAAATATTTTGGCTAAAATATAAAAAACAAAGGGGTTTTTATGAGCAGAGTGTACAATTTTAGCGCAGGTCCTTCATGCCTGCCGGAAGATGTTTTAAAAGAATGCGCCGCAGAAATGCTGGACTGCAACGGAACTGGTCAGTCAGTCATGGAAATGAGCCACCGCTCAAAAGCCTTTGAGCCCATTATCGAGCACGCGGAGGCCATGGTCCGCAAATTGATGAAAGTTCCTGAGAACTACAAGATTCTCTTTCTGCAGGGCGGCGGTTCGACACAGTTTGCGATGGTAGCGGAAAATCTCGGAATACATACAGGAAAGGCGGCCTACATTCAGACGGGTGTCTGGGCAAAGAAAGCCGCCGCAGAAGCAAAGAAACTTGGAGTCAAGGTTGACATTGTGGCTTCCGGTGAGGACAAGAATTACTCTTACATTCCCAAAGTAGAGAAAATCGAGGGTGACTATGACTATGCCTATATCTGCTTTAACAATACAATCATGGGAACCCACTACAATTATATTCCCGACACAGGAAACATTCCGCTTGTAGCAGATATTTCAAGCTGCGTTTTGAGCGAAGACCTTGATGTGTCAAAGTTCGGACTGCTCTTTGCAGGCGCGCAGAAAAACCTTGCTCCGGCCGGAGTTACGCTCGTAATTATCCGTGAGGATTTGATTACGGACACTCCGCGCGAGGGCACGCCCACAATGCTCTGTTACAAGACACACGCAGATTCCGGATCGATGTACAACACACCGCCCTGCTACACAATCTATGTTCTGGCAAAGGTTCTCGACTGGATTGAAAAGAACGGCGGGGTTGCCGGAATCCATGCCCTCAATGTCGAGAAGGCAAAGACTCTCTACGACTATCTTGACAACAGCAGCTACTATCACGGAACTGCCGCAAAGGACAGCCGCTCACTTATGAATGTTACTTTCCTTACAAAGGAAACTGACGAGGTAAAGGCAAAGGAAATAAACAAGAAATTTGTAGCCGAGGCGGAAAAGGCTGGCCTCGTAAATCTTGCCGGCCACCGTCTAGTCGGAGGAATGAGAGCCAGCATTTACAATGCCATGACGCTCGACGGCGTAAAAGCACTTATTGCCTTTATGGATAAATTTGCAAAAGAAAACGGCTGAAATTTTGCAGCCTGAAAGTTCGCGTCGCGAACTTTCTTATCGACAGAGCTTCTTTGAAGCACGCTAAAAATTTTTGGAAGGAAAACATATGTTCAAGATTCAAACATTAAATAAAATTTCTGCCGTGGGACTGGACGAACTCCCGCGTGATTTGTATGAGACTGCAAGCGGACTGAACAACCCGGACGCAATTCTTGTCCGCAGCCAGGACATGCACAAGATGGAAATCCCCGGAACGGTAAAGACTGTGGCCCGCGCCGGGGCCGGAGTAAACAACATTCCGATTGAAGAGCTTACGGAAAAAGGCGTTGTCGTCTTTAATACCCCCGGCGCAAATGCAAACGCTGTTAAGGAACTGGTTCTGCTCTCTCTATTTATTTCCAGCAGACCGGTTTTTAAGGCGACCGAATGGGTAAATACTTTGGCAGGCAAGGGAGAAGAGATTCCTGACCTGGCGGAAAAAGGCAAGAGCCAGTTTGTGGGGCACGAGTTAAAGGGTAAAAAACTCGGAGTTATCGGACTTGGAGCCATCGGCGCTCTTGTCGCAAACGCCGCAGTTCAGCTTGGAATGGAAGTAATCGGTTACGACCCCTTTATGTCAATCGCGGCAGCATGGAGACTAGACAGCCGCATTAAGCATGCGGAGACACTGGACGTCCTTCTGGCAAAGGCGGACTATGTAACCCTTCATGTTCCGCAGACGGAAGACACAAAGGGACTTATTAACGAAAAGACAATCAAAAACATGAAGGACGGAGTCGTTATCATCAACATAGCCCGCGGCGGTCTTGTAAACAATGACGACATTCTTGCGGCACTTACAAACGGAAAAGTCCGCTGTTTTGTAACAGACTTTGCAAGCGAGGAACTTCTCAACAAGGACAATGTAATCATATTCCCTCACCTCGGCGCCTCAACACCAGAGGCAGAGGACAACTGCGCGAAAATGGCTGTTAATGAACTCCGTGAGTTCCTCGAAAAAGGCAACATCACAAATTCTGTAAACTTCCCAAAATGCGTGACAGACAACGCTGTGCCTGCCGGCGGAACACGCCTCTGCATTTCGCACAAAAACGCGCCCGGAATTGTCGCAAAGTTTACGACTGTTTTGGGAGACGCAAAACTCAACATTGCAGGAATGATTAACCAGAACCGAGGAGAAATCGCCTACAATATCATCGATGTGGACGGCCGGGTTCCTGAGGAGACTCTCCGCACGCTTGCGGGAATTGAGACAGTAACAAAGGTAAGACCTATTTTCGGTTAAAAAAACGGTGCGGAAGGCATTCCGCCGACAGCACTTTATGTAAATTAAAAAGGCCGGAACTTGTGTTCCGGCTTTTTTATTGAATCATCAGGGATTGCCTTAGATATTTATGCTTCCGATTACAGTCGTATCACTATCCTTATTTTCTGACTCGCGCTCCTTTTTTGCCCTGGTAAAAAGCCCTTGCCCGCGCGGAGAAGAAGCGTCAATTTCCTCAAGCCGGGATTCGGCATTTTTTTCCGAAGCCGTTTTCGCAGAGGCTCGCCGCGCCTTGGGAGCGGTTAAAAATCCGGAAAGACTTGCGGCAAGACCGCCCGCAAGCTGAATAAAAATCTGAATTACCGAAAATTTGTTCAGCCCGCCGTAAGAATTTAAATTTATTGAGCAGAGGTGGAACTGGCTTCCCATGCAGACAAGAAAAATCAGGACGGAAGAAAGAGAAATCTCCCTTTTTGAAATCGAGGTAATTGAAGAAAGCAGGATGAGCATAAAAATCACAGGACCGGAACCGACTAAAAGCCTGGGCAGAAGACAGGCGTTCAGAACACCGGCGACAAATGCCGAAACCAGCATCATAAGAGCGACTGCGGGACTCCCGTAACGCTCTTCCATAAGAGAGCCCAGCGGCAGGATAAATGCAGACGCAAGAAAAAACTGGGCAAAATTCGGGTTTCCAAAAACATATAGAAAAAGACGGGCGTAATCGCCTGGAGATGAAAAATTAAAGACCTCGGTTACAAGAGCCGCGCCGGCCGCATTCTTTGCAAGAGCGCCCGGAGAAGAAAAAACGGACTCAACCAAGGCGAAGCTCTTAAAGACAAATTTATCGAGAACCAAAACCAAAAAAGACGCCATGAAGAAAACAAGGGTAACGGGCGCGTCAAATTTTACGCGAAAATTTTTTTTAGCTGCCATAAAATTATTGTAACCCCGAAAGTCTTTTTTTTCAAGCCCCCGGCATTTTCCCGTGCAAAAAAGATCAGATTTTTTTTCCGCAAAACACTCCTGCAAAACTATGCTGCCCTATTGCTTGTTTATTTTCGCTTATTTCTATAAAATATCCTTATGACAAAACTTGAATCCTACTATAATAAATTCAACGAAGACCACCGCCTGCAGACACGCCACGGACAGGTTGAATTTTTTGTCACCTACAGGAATATTCTTGACGCCGCGGCAAATGCCAGAAACAGCAGAGACACTTCGGACAAAGACAATTCTCGGATAAAAATACTTGATGTCGGGGCAGCAACAGGCGCATATTCCGTTCCCCTAAGCCGCGAGGGATTTGACATTACGGCAGTTGAGCTCGTTAAAAAAAATCTTGAGGTTCTGCGAAAAAAACACGAGCGTGTGAAGTGCTGGGGCGGAGACGCTCGGAACATGCATTTTTTGCCGGACGAGACATTTGACATTACCCTAATGCTCGGTCCGATTTACCACCTGCACACAGAAGAGGACAGACTAAAGGCGCTGGGCGAGGCAAAGAGAGTAACAAAAAAAGGCGGCTTTATTTTTGTCGCCTATGTGATGAATGAATATGCGGTAATAAAATACTGCTTTGGCGAAAATAAAATCCGGCAGTTGATAAAGGACGGAAAAACAGATGCCTCTTTTAAAACCGTTTCCGATGACACAGACTTATATTCCTACAGCAGAATAGAAGAAATTGACAGTCTCCGCAAAAAGAGCGGATTAGAGCGGATAAAACTTTTTTCGCCCGACGGTCCAAGCGACTACATGCGCCGTGAACTAAATACAATGGACCCGGAAACTTTTGAAATTTTTAAGCAATATGTTCTGCGTATATCCGAGCGCAGTGATTTGCTTGGGGCGGGAAGTCATCTGGTAGACATTCTAAAAAAAGTTTGAATTTCGAGTGGTAGAAACAGGCAACTTTGTTATAGTCTTTTTCTATAACCACTGATAGAAACTTTATAATTGAATAAAAGTCCGGATTTTGCTATGATTTTTAGATAACATAAATGTATTAAATTATTTGTAAGGAGAAGTCTTAATATGAAAATCGAAACAAAATGCCTGCACTCAGGCTACACACCAAAAAACGGCGAACCATGCCAGATTCCTATAATTCAGTCCACAACATACAGATATGATTCCTGCAACGCCGTCGCAGACATTTTTGACGATCCTACACTCGGAGCAATTTACTCACGATTCTACAACCCGACCTGCGACGCAGTGGAAAAGAAAATCGCTGACATGGAAGGCGGCGCCGGAGCCATGCTGACTACGAGCGGACAGGCAGCATCACTTCTTTCTATACTGAACCTTTGCCAGGCGGGAGACTCATTTGTCGCGTCTTCCGCAATCTACGGAGGAACAATAAATCTTTTTGGATTTACCCTCAAAAAGCTCGGCATTGAGTGTATCTGGGTAAAGGAAGACGCGACTTATGATGAGATTGCTGAGGCCATAAAACCAAACACAAAGGCTGTTTTCGGCGAGACAATAGCAAATCCTGCCCTTGCCGTTTTTGACATTGAGACATGGGCAAAGGCCGCGCACGCAAAAGGTATTCCTCTTATCGTAGACAACACCTTCGCAACACCGGTTCTCTGCCGCCCGTTTGAATGGGGAGCTGACATCGTAGTTCATTCAACTACAAAATATATGGACGGACACGCGGTTCAGGGAGGCGGAGTAATTGTAGACTCAGGAAAATTTGACTGGGAAAAAGCCTACAGGGAAACAGGAAAATTTGCCGATATGGTTGAGCCGGACGAAAGCTACCACGGTCTCTGCTACTCAAAGAAATACGGAAAACTCGCATACATATTAAAAGCACGCTGTCAGTTAATGCGTGACTTCGGCTGTTTCCCGTCAGCACAGAGCGCCTTCTATCTTAATCTTGGACTGGAGACGCTGGCTGTCCGCATGCCCATCTACTGCAAGAACGCCCTTACAGTGGCGGAACACTTTAAAAATTCTGATAAAATCGCAAGCGTTACATATCCGGGACTAAAAGGCGACAAGTATTACGACCTTGCAAAAAAATACCTTCCGGACGGAACCTGCGGAGTTGTAACAATCAGCATCAAGGGCGGAAGACAGGCCGCCATGCGCTTTATGGACGCACTTACGCTGGCAAGCGATGAAGTTCATGTTGCGGACATCCGTACTTGTGTTCTCCACCCGGCAAGCGCGACACACCGCCAGCTTACAGACGAACAACTGATTGCGGCAGGCATTGATGCAGGAATGGTAAGATTCAGCTGCGGCCTTGAGAATATTGATGACATCCTTACCGACATCGAGAGAGGGTTGTCTGCAATCTAAAGAAAGTCTCCGAGAATTAAGATATTCTGAGACTTTCCAGAACTAAAAATTTATTTAAAAATAAAAAGGCTGATATAAAACGCATTCCGCACTTTGTATCAGCCTTTTTTCTTCACAACCGTTTTTTCCGGGATCAGGAAAAGCGCCTGTCTATTATACGCTTTGTTTTCTTCTCGCTTCTCGGAAGATCTCCCTCGCCCACTACCTTTACGCATGGTGTCATTTTGAGTTCTTCCTTAAACTTAAACTGCAGGGTAAGAGCGGCTTCCGCACGATCAACACCCCCCTCAACCTCCACATACAGGGTAAGCTGGTCGCGGCCGTCAGCATGCTCAATCTCAACACGGTACTCGCTCAATGTTCCTGGAACTTTTTTTATCACATTCTCAATCGTATTGGGAAAAAGAATACACCCCTTTACTTTTACCATGTCATCGCTGCGGCCGAGAATCGGAGTAATGCGGGGGAAACGACTTCCGCACTTGCACTCGCCGGGTATAAAGGCCGCAAGGTCATGAGTTCTAAAACGGAAAAGAGGAGCGCCTTCTTTTACCAGAGTTGTAAGAGTTATCTCTCCTGTCTCGCCTTCCCTGACAGGCTTTCCCGTAAGGGGATCCAGAATTTCAATATAAACATAATCATCCCAGATATGGATTCCTGTCTCCCCCGGGCAGTTGATTCCGATTCCGGGACCGTAAACTTCCGTAAGACCGTAAATATCATATTCCTCAATACCGAAAATCTCTCTGATGCGCGCTCTCATTTTGTCACCCCAGCGTTCGGAGCCGATTATTCCCTTTTTTATATGAATCTTGTCTTTAAGGCCGCGGCGCTCAATTTCCTCCGCCAGCAGAAGGGCATAGGAAGAAGTGGCGCATAAAACAGTCGACTGCATATCCTGCATCATCTGCAACTGCTTCTCCGTGTTGCCCGGCCCCATAGGAATTGCCATGGCGCCGAGTTTTTCCGCTCCCAACTGAAATCCAATACCGGCGGTCCAGAGCCCGTAGCCCGGCGTAATGTGAATGCGATCCCTGTTTGTAATTCCTGCCATGGAATAGCAGCGAGCAAACATTGTGGCCCAGTCGTCAACATCTTTCTGTGTGTAAGGAATTATTACAGGAGTTCCTGTCGTTCCTGAAGAGGAATGTATGCGGACAATTTTTTCTTCCGGAACTGCGGCTAGCCCAAGCGGATAAGCCTCGCGGAGCTCCTGCTTCGAGCTGAAAGGCAAATTCTCAAAGTCCGCCTGCGTCTTTATGTCTTCCGGATTTATCTCCTTGAACTTATTGTAAAAATAATTATTGGGGAACTGCTTGATTCTGGCAATCTGCGTTCGTACCTGCCCAAGCTGTTTTTCCGTAATCTGCATAATTTAACCCCCATAAAAAGTCTTGCAGGAAACCTCAGTTTCCGAAAAGACTTTTTAGCGTGCTTCGCAAGAAGCACAGTTGATAAGCAAGTTCGCGACGCGAACTTGCAGATAAAAAAGTGAACAACATCTTGTGAACTTTTTTATCACACACCCATAAAAAGTCTTGCAGGAAACCTCAGTTTCCGAAAAGACTTTTTATGCACAT
>CAYFWC010000008.1:0-72384 GCA_964346805.1 uncultured Treponema sp.
GTATCACATATCAGAAAAAGTGTCAACAAAATTATCCGTTTTTTTTGAAATTTCTACATAAAATTCTGTTATTTTTAACTGATAAGAAAAGCGGCCTGCACAGTAAACCCCTGCCCCTGTCTTCTGTATGAACCGAAAACGCTGGCCCCGTCCTGATTCCTGCGGCAGGCAGTACAGTCATCGGAAACCGTAATATTCTCATCAGGAATATTCAGAGAATCAAGAAGGTTAAGGTTTGCGTCCAAAAGGGACAGTGAAAATCTGGGCGTTCCATCCTCTTCAGGCTCTATCTCCCGGACGCAGGAAGAACCGAAATTATCGGCGAAATAGTCTGCGCGCGATTTATCCACAATGTAGCAGCAACTGTGAATATGCGGACCGACAGCGGCAAGAATATTCTCCGGTCTGGATCCGTACTTTCTCCTCATAAGGCCAATAAGCTCGCCCGCAATACCGGTTCCCCTCCAGCCAGAATGCACTATGCCGAAGGCGCCGTTTTCCGAGTCATAAAAATAGACGGGAACGCAGTCGGCGACAGTTACAACGGGAATCAGACTGTGATTTTTGGAAAGAATTCCGTCCCCCTGTCTCTGCAATGTATCCTCGGGTGATTCCGCGTCATACACAGTCTTTGAGTGAATGAGCTCAAGGGGAATGGCTTTTTTTCCGGGAAATCTATTCTCAAACTCCTTAAAGAACGCGTCCCTGTTGGGATTTTTCTCGTTCCATCTGAAGCGCATTGAACCTGCCGACAAAAGTGTCATTCCCCAGCGAGGGCAATTCACACAATCTTCTCCGGCAGAAACAAAGGGAACCCCTTTTTTATAAAAGGGAAACAAGACATAGTTTGAATTATGTATTTCAGCCTCTTTCGCAAAATCCAGGTGTTTCAAAAGTCACGCTCCCGCTGAAGGCATATCAATCTGCTCAAGGCTCTTGAGGATGTCAAGGGCAGAGGCAAAAGCAGCCCGGCTCTTCATGAGTGCCTCGCGGAAAGCCGCGTTTTTCCCGGCCTGAATGGACGCCAGATTCTGAATTCCGTCATACCGGGTATCCCTGCCCTCTCTAAAAACGCCTGCCATAATATTCAGGACAGAACGCGCGCAGTTGCAGAACTTATCCTTGTTCCGCTTTATGCAGTTTTCATTCTGAATTATAAGAGTGTCAATTTTTGCCTGCGCCGAAAGCGTTCGTAAGCGTTCGCTCGCAAGTTTTTCAAAAACGAGGCCGGTCTGACCGACCGAAGAAACATCCTCCGCAAAGTCATACATTGAAGAGGAGATTTCGGAAAGCTCGTTCAGAGTATTTGCAAATTCGGAACGGTTCTCATTGTTTACAAACTGCCCCTCAAGCAAAAGTGCCTTTAAAGGAGCCTGTGCGGTGTCCTGCACATTAGCGACAAACCAGTATAAAAAACCGCCTGTATTCTCAAAATGAAAAGTTACGCCGCCCCAGATTTTTGCCCACGGACGGTCAGGAAGGAGAGGAACCTTGTCAATACCGAAATTACTCCTAATCTGCGTGTTCAGGAAATTTATCTTTCTCTCTTTCAGCCATCGCTCCCACTGCTGATCAAAGAGACGCTTCCACTGTTCCTTGTATTTTACGAACCAGTCTTCGGCACCGGAAAACTGCTCTGGCTGCCATGTAATATTGTTGTAGACAACCTTGTTTATATAGCGGAGCGGAACTGTGGTTACGAACATATGAATCATGGTCATAAAAAAAGTAACCTTGTCCATGAATTCTTTTGCCCGGGCATCATCATCTTTCGCGTGGCTGTCAGAAGGAACGACTGTCTTTGACGTGAATAAAAACACAGTCTCCAAAGCCTCAGGCGGAATTGCCTTCCCGTTGCACAGAATTTTTGCAAAGGCGTCGAGTTCTCCTGAAACAGACTCAAACCTCGCCACCTGACTGTCGCTGATACCGTTTGAAAAGGCTGATATCAGACGCTCAAAGGGAAGCCGCGTAAACTGATACAGCCACTCAACAGAAGACGCCAGACTGTAAAGGAAGGCGCGCTTTTCTCCCGGCAGGCTCTTTATCACCTCATCCATTCTTCTTACAAGAGAGGCGCGCAGTTCCCCTGTAATCTCCCGGTCAAAAGCAAGGTTGCGGGGATCAACACTTGTATTCATCTCTTTGGTAATCTCAGGGGCGACAAAGTCTCCCAGATAAACATAGAACGCACCGACATTTTCGTAGACAGCCGACAGATAGGGTTTGAGAAAATCCGCCGCCTTTTTCAGTTCGGCAAGTTTTTCATAAAAGACACTTAGTAAAAGAGCACCCCTGTAATCAATAAGGCCGGGATATTCCCGGTTAATTTTTCTAAACAGAGCCATAATCCTATCACTATTGTAAAGTTGCTGAACCGTTGTTGACCCGAAAAGCGCGCGAAACCACAGAATAAAACGGTAAATGACAGACTCATTCTTGAGGCCGTCATCTATTGCAGTATCATCCGCGCACATTTCCGGACGGCGCGCCGACTCCACGGAACAAGTATCAGGATTTCCCTCATAATGCCGCATTTTATCAAGGAGCTGCTGGCGTTCATCGGACGATATCTGTGAGACCAATCTTTCAAAAGTATTTTTTTCACTAATCATTGTAATTTATTATACATTCATAAAACAGGAAATTCAAGGAAAAAAAATATGTATAACAAAAGCCGAAAAGTTTTTAACGGGCAAGCAGGGCGGTCTCAACCTCCCTGATAATAGAATCCGGCGTGGAAGCTCCCGCTGTAATTCCAACCGTCTCGGAGTCTCCAAGGGAATCCGGCAAATCCGCCGCCGTCTCGACAAAAAACGAATTTTTGCAGAGAGAGCGGGCCGTCTCAAAAAGGCGGTTTGAGTTGGCAGATTTTTTTCCGCCCACCACAACTATTGCGTCAACATCGCGGGACAAGTCCCTCAGCGCTTTCTGATGCCCCTGCGTGGCGGGGCAGATTGTGTCAAAGACCTGCAGGGACGGAATTTTTTTTGACAGAGCGTCCGAGATTTTATGGAATTCTTCCGGTGAAAAAGTTGTTTGGCTGAGAAGAACAGCTGCAGTAAGCCCGTCAGGAAGACAAAGAGAAGCCGCCTCAGACGCGTTCTGCACCAGAATAAAATTCTCTCCGGCGCTCCCTGCAATAGCGTTTACCTCCGCATGTCCCTTGTCACCAGCCAGGATAATTACAAAACCTTTTGAGGAAAACTCAGCGGCACGCCTCTGGCTAAGGGATACACGCGGACATGTCGAGTCAATTACAATAGCGCCAGTCTCCTTAATCTTCCGGAGAAGAAGCGGCGGCACTCCGTGAGCGCGTATAATCACAAGGCAGTCAGAATTTAGAGAGGAGATGTTTTTCTGTTCAAGGATTTCAAGCCCCTCATCCTCCAAAGCCTGCATGGCAGACTGGTTATGGATAAGAGGACCTAAAGAATATATTTTTTTTCCAGAAGCCTGGTATTGCGCAAGCGCTTTCTCAGCGGAATCCACGGCCCGCCTGACACCGGCACAAAAACCAAGAATCTGAGAGCGTAAGACCTTCATCAACCTGCAACGACAGCAGGAGCAGTTTTCTTAGGCTTTGCGTGGTGAATTCCGTATTCCGGCTTCCAGTCGCGTCTGATAAAGGCGATGAATCCAGATGAAATCATAATAGACGAATAACAGCCGCTGAGCAAACCTACAGTCATTGCAAGAGCAAAGTCTTTGATTGAGCCTGTCGTAAAGAAGTAAAGGGCAAGCACGGCGAACAAGGTTGTTACAGTCGTGATAACCGAACGACTGAGAGTGTCGCTCAAAGACTGGTTAATCAAATCCTTGAAAGACTTCACTTCCATAAGAGGAAGGTTGTAGCGAATACGGTCAAGAATAACAACAGTCGCATTGATTGAGTAACCTACAATCGTAAGGACAGCGGCAAGAGTTGTCGTGCTGAATTCCATCTGCGACCAGGTTATGAATGTGAACATAATGCAGATGTCGTGAATAAGAGCAACGATAGCTCCCTGGGCAAAGTCCCAGTGGAAACGGATTGTCGCATAAACCCAAATGAGTACCATTGTGGCAATCAAAAGGAAAAGAGACTGACGCGCCAGAGAGCCGGACATACTTGAACCGATAAAGTCAGTCTTCTGGACAATTACATTAGACTCACCGTATTTGTTGATAAGAGCCTGATCGATTTTCTCATTCTCGCTCTCTTCAACACCGGCATGAATCTGATATGTGTTTGCGCCGGCGGCACCGATTTTCTTTACAGCGACACCGCCTATAGCCGAAAGGCTTGCGCGGACATCCTCAACACCGGCGGCGCCCTTAATGACAACTTCCTCAATAGAACCCGGCTTAAAGTCAATTCCGAGGTTAAGACCGCGTGTTGCAAGACTGAAAATTCCGCTCGCAATAACCATCGCCGATATAATCCAGCAAACTAAAAAACCTTTGCTAAAACTAATTCTCTTTTTCATTACTTAATTCTCCAACTGATACTGATGCTTTTCCGGTGGAAAGCCTCTGTTCCGACATCAAACATCAGACGGCTTACAAACAGGGCTGTGAATACAGACGAAGCGACACCTATTGCAAGGCTGACTGCGAATCCCTGAATAGAACCCGTTCCCAGCTGAGAAAGGAAGAGAGCCGCAATAAATGTTGTTATATTAGAGTCCATGATTGCCCAGAAAGCGCCGTTAAAGCCCGCGTCAATCGCGGCACTGCGGCTCTTGCCCAAAAGCATTTCTTCCTTGATTCTCTCAAAGATGATTACATTGGCGTCAACCGCCATACCGACAGTAAGAATCATACCTGCGATTGAAGGCAGTGTAAGGGTCAGGTTGAAGGCTGACAGTACAGAGAATAGAAGATAAAGGTTCAAAATCTGCGCCACAATCGCATTGAATCCCGATTCCTTATAATAAACAAGCATGAACACGAAAATCAAAATCAAACCTATAGCCAGAGCCATAAGTCCGTTACGGATCGTAACCTCACCGAGTTCAGCACCGATAACCTGCTGACTTTCCACACTGAGCGGAACCTCAAGCCATGCCGTCTGGAGAACCTTCTGAAGATTCTGTGCTTCCTCAAGTCCGAAACCGTCAATGCGGACCTGTCCGCCGCCAATTTTAGTGCGGATTGTAGCCGCACTCTTAATCTTGTTGTCGGAAATAACAGCAAGACGCTCGCCCACATGCGCTCCGGTAAAGTCCGCAAAAATCGTCGCTCCCTCAGAGTCAAGAGTAAAATTCACTCCGGTCTGCCCCATCTGGTCTCTGGAAACATCCGCACTCTTTACGAAGCGGCCGTCCAGGGCAACTTCCTTTTTTACGCACATATACTGAAGGAACTCATCGAGTCCGTAAGCGTCTTTTGTGTAGTATCCGAGAACCTCAACATCATCAGGAATAATGGAAGGATTGATGAGTTTTCCATCCCCGTCAAAAGTTGTGTCAGGACTTGAGGCATAATACTGAAGAAAGTTATTTGTCGCCGCATCGTCAACAAGACGGAAATTCAAGATTCCCTTACCCATTATGATGGTGTTGACGGCGTCGCTCTGCTCGGAGCCCGGAATTTCAATGTAAATACGATCCTCGCCCTGCTGGCGGATAACCGGCTCAGTCAGACCGAAACGGTCGATGCGGCTCTTGAGCGTCTCTATGGCCTGTTCCATGGCTCGGGTCTTAAAGGCTGCCTCACCGCCGGCCGCCGCGACACCGGCATCCCCCTGAGATTTAAGGGCTGCGTCAAGGTCAGCGCGGACGATAATATTCATACCGCCGGAAAGGTCAAGACCAAGTTTTACAGAGTTTGTATAGTTATATTTATCCGCAAGAATCTTCTCGCGGTAGCGTTCCTGGAAAAGATTCACCAGGTGCTGGTGAATTGAAGAAGCAACCATTCTTTTTTCATCATCAGTTTTGGCAATGCGGCCAAGACTGAAAGAAGAAAGAACCGAACCCAGCGTAAACTGTGCAGGAAGAGGCTTCTTGAATTCTTTGTAATTCTTTTTCGCTTCTTTTACAAGCCAGGCATTCTCACCGCCTACAGAAGCAGATGGATCTGCTATTGCGGCGGCTTCCAGGGCCTTTACATCCTTACCGGCCTGCTGCATCGAATAGTCTTTGATTTTTTCAAGCGACATCAAAGCCAGTTTCTGGTCCGCCTCGCTTGTTCTAAAATACCAGTTGATTGTCGGACGCAAGAACGCCAGACATACTGCAATAACAACAAGAAGAATGACAAAACGCCATCTTTTGCTTCCCTTTTCCATTTATGAGCTCCAATTATTTTTTTTCTTCTTTCTTTTCTGTCTTGTCTGCTTTTTCAGCTTTTTCTTCGGTCTTGGCAGCGGGTTTCGCAGCCTCCGGGTTTACAACAGAAGCGATTGCAGAGCGGTTGAATTCAAGTTTTGTATTGTCATCAACTTTAAGAACAACAGTTTTTTCTTTTGTTGAAGTAACCACACCGTGAATTCCGCCGATTGTAACAACCTTGTCACCCTTTTTGAGAGCGGCGAGCATTTTCTCCATTTCCTTCTGCTTTTTGTTCTGCGGACGGATGAGGAAAAAATAAAATATTCCAATCATCAAAACAACTGTAACGATTAATGACCCTAAACTACCTGTTGTTGATACTGTGCTGGGCGCAGCCTGCAGGAGTGGTAAACATGACATATAAGCCTTCCTATTTTTTTCTAAAATTAAATGCGGAATAGTGGACTCGAACCACCGACCCCCACGATGTCAACGTGATGCTCTAACCACCTGAGCTAACTCCGCGTGTTTTTTTATTCTACCATGGAATTGAATATTTTGTCAATCAACTATTAAACCTCTTCAAGAAATTTTTAGTGCGCTCCTCTTTCGGATTGCTGATTACATCCGCAGGCCCGCCCTGCTCTACTATCACTCCGCCGTCCATAAAAATTATGTAGTCGCTGGTGTCACGGGCAAAAGCCATTTCATGCGTTACTACGACCATAGTCATCTTTTGGTCGGCAAGCGATTTTATTACGGAAAGAATCTCGCCCGTAAGTTCAGGATCAAGGGCACTTGTAGGCTCGTCAAAAACCAGCACCTCCGGGTTCAGGGCAAGGGCACGGGCAATAGAGACACGCTGCTGCTGTCCGCCCGAAAGCTCGCACGGATAGGCGTTTTCCTTCTGGGAAAGATTCATTCTTAAAAGCCATGAGCGAGCCGTCTCGCATGCCTTTTCACGCGTCATCTTCAACACATGCACCAGAGGATCCATGACATTCTGCAGGACACTGTAATGCGGAAAAAGATTAAAATTCTGGAATACTAGACCGATTTTAAGTCCTGTTTCACGCAGAGACTTTTTGTCGGAATAAACGCCGTCCTTTACAAGGTCAGAGCCGCATATATTTATTGAGCCCGAATCCACGGTCTCAAGCTGTGTGAGACAGCGGAGAATCGTAGATTTCCCCGATCCGCTGGGACCGATAATTCCAAGAACCTCCCCCTTCTGCACGGAAAAAGATATGTCCCTGAGAACTTCTGTAGTTCCGAACGACTTTGATATGTGATTTACTGTAATAATACTTTCCATGCGGCACCCGTTATTTATAATAATTCAATCTTTTCTCTAAGTGGTTGAAGGCCCAGGAAACCAAGCCGTTCATTATAAAATAAAAGGCTCCTGCCACAAAAAGCGGAACCGTCGAAAAGACGCGGTTGGAGGCTGACTGGGCAACATGAAGAAGTTCAACAACGCCAATAACCTGAACCAGAGCCGTATCCTTTACAAGAGTAATGACCTCGTTTCCCATCGCGGGAATAATACGCTTTATCACCTGAGGAACTATAATGCGGAAAAAGGTCTGGCCCCTGCTGTACCCCAGAACTTTAGCAGCCTCGTACTGTCCGTGCGGAACAGACTCAAAGCCGCCGCGGTATATTTCCGCGAAATAAGCCGCATAGTTTACCGCAAGCGCAATGACAGCAGCGATAAAACGGTCAAAGGACCAGCCCCATAAAAGACCCGGTATAAAATATACGCAGATCAACTGGAGCATAAGGGGCGTTCCGCGGATTAAAAGCAAAAACCATTTTAAGATATTGCGGATAATAAAATTTTTTGCCATTCTTCCGCCGCAGAGAACTACGGCAAGCGGAACAGAGAAAATCAGAGTAAGGAAGAAAATCCTGACGGAAACAAAAGTTCCGTCAAGCATAGAAATAATCAGTCCCTTCATTTACCGATTACACTGATGTCAGAGCCGAACCACTTGCCGCTGATTCTTGCGACAGTGCCGTCGGAGGCCATTTCCTCTAGAGCCTGCTGAACAGCCGCCGTAAGTTTTTTGTCGTTCTTGCGGAAGGCGATTCCGTATTTCTCAGTGGCAAGAGACTCGTCCATAGTAACAAGCGGCATTCCGCTCTGCTTTATGGCATACTCTGCGACTATTGAATCCATTACAACTCCGTCAACGCCTCCGATTACGAGGTCATTAAGGGCCATAAGATTCTGCTCGAGAGGAACAATCTGTTTGAGAGACTTTTTAAAGTCGGGCGAATCATTTACAGCGTCTTCCGCTGAGGAACCGCTCTGGATTGCGACTGATTTTCCGGCGAGGTCAGCGAGTTTTGTATAGCCCGAAGAGTTCTTTACGACAACAACCTGCTTGTTCTCAAGATAGGGGGCTGTAAAGCTGAGGGCAGCCTCGCGTTCCGCTGTGATTGTAAGACCGTTCCAGATGCAGTCAATCTTTCCGGTATTGAGTTCCTGCTCCTTTGAGTCCCAGTTGATGGGCTGAGCCTTGAATTTTACACCGAGACGGGCGGCAACTTCTTTTGCCAGGTCAATGTCAAATCCGACAATCTCGTTGTTCTCGTCGCGGTAGCCCATCGGAGGGAATGAATCGTCAAGACCGAGAACAAACACACCGCGGTTTTTAAGGGCGGCGAGCGAGTTGTCCTCACCGTTTTTTTTTGCGCAGGAAGAGAGTGTAATCACAGCGAGAAATGCTGCGGCAACCATAAATATTTTTTTCATAAATACCTCCATAAAAACACTTGCAGGAAACCTCAGTTTCCGAAAAGTGTTTTTAGCGTGCTTCGCAGGAAGCACTGTTGATAGGGAAGTTCGCAACGCGAACTTGCGGCACAAAAGGCGAGCACCATTCTGCGAGCCTTTTGTGCCACCTCCATAAAAACACTTGCAGGAAACCTCAGTTTCCGAAAAGTGTTTTTAGCGTGCTTCGCAGGAAGCACTGTTGATAGGGAAGTTCGCAACGCGAACTTGCGGCACAAAAGGCGAGCACCATTCTGCGAGCCTTTTGTGCCACCTCCCCCTTTATTTTTTTGTTCTATTCTTTACTATTTTTTCCAGGTCCTTTACCTGCTCTTTTACCATCGCAGGCGCGGCACCTCCCTTTGTTGTACGGGCTGCGGCACACGCGGCCGGCGTAATCAAATTGTAAATATCCTCTTCAATGAGTTTTGAGCAGGAATGGAATTCTTCCATAGACAGGTCCTCAAGCTTTACACCGGCATCAATGGCAATACGCACCGCACGGGCGGAAATTCCATGCGCCTCGCGGAACGGAACACCTTTTCTTACAAGATAATCCGCGACATCTGTTGCGTTAAGGTAGCCGGACTCACAGCTTTCGGCCATCTTCTTTTTATTGAAAGCGGCGGACGAAATCATATAAGTAAATACTGTGAGACAATCGCTGACAGTGTCCAAAGCGTCAAACAGAGGAGCCTTGTCTTCCTGCAAGTCGCGGTCGTAGGCCAACGGAAGCCCCTTCATCATTGTCATAAGGTTAAAGAGATCGCCGTAGACTTTTCCCGTGCGTCCGCGGATAAGTTCCGCAAAGTCGGGATTTTTTTTCTGCGGCATGATGGAAGAGCCTGTAGACCACTTTTCGCTCAGATTTATAAAACTGAACTCGCTTGTAGCCCACAAAACAATCTCCTCGCAAAAGCGGCTCAGGTGCATCTGCAAAAGACTGAACGCTCCGGTAAATTCAATGCAGTAATCGCGGTCAGAAACAGAGTCAATCGAGTTCTGTGTAGCTCCGGCAAAGCCAAGTTTTTTCGCAGTGTAGTCCCTGTCAAGAGGAAGTCCGCTTCCGGCCAGCGCGCCTGAACCAAGTGGACTCAGGCTTATACGGCCGAGGGCATCCTCAAGACGGGTCCAGTCCCGCTCTAAAGACCATGCCCATGCGCACACATGCTGTCCAAGGGTTACAGGTTGTGCATGCTGCATGTGCGTATAGCCCGGCATGAGAGTATCAGCGTTCTTTGAGGCAATCCGGGACAGAGCCCCGATAAGTGTCAGAATTTTATTCTGCAGGAGTGGAATAACCCGGCGCAGGTAAATGCGCTCGTCCAAAGCAATCTGGTCGTTGCGGCTCCGTCCCGTATGAAGTTTTTTTCCGGCCTCACCCACACGATCAGTCAGAGTGGCCTCTATAAAAGAATGTATATCCTCGGCTGAATAGTCAATTTTCAGAGCGCCGCTCTCCAAGTCTTTTTTGATGGAAAGAAGTCCGCCCTTTATTTTTGAGAAATCCGCCTTTGAG
Source organism: uncultured Treponema sp. (assembly GCA_964346805.1). GTDB lineage: Bacteria > Spirochaetota > Spirochaetia > Treponematales > Treponemataceae > Treponema_D. Next base: position 10,556 of record CAYFWC010000008.1, read on the forward strand.
ATAATCTTTACGGCGCTGAGCATTTCAGCATGTGCCAGAGACCCTTGAATATCATCCAGAGCCATCCGCTCGTCTACATGAATTGAAGTTTCAAATGCCACGGCCGCGGCATCAGGCCCTTCCTTAAAACGGCCGCTCCACAGAGCCGAGTGATTGTCTTTTGTTAAAGTCCCGTGTTCCATATTATCTGCTCCACCAGAATTTTTTATCCCGATTTCCGCCTCTTTTTTGGCGCGTTTATCCTTATACTGTGATGAATCAGCTGTATTAAGCAGTTCCTCAATCTCGCACTTTACCCCGTTAAATTCGGAAAAACCGACGCTTACAGAAAGAACAAAAGGATCGAGGCTGCTGAAATTGATTTTTTCGCATTCCAAGTCAAGCGCCTTTTTTATGCGTGGAAAATCCTTGGGCTTCATATCGGCCGCAATGACCGCAAATTCGTCTCCGCCAAGGCGTCCGACAATATCTGTGGACCGGAAAATACTCTTTAGAACCCGTGCCTCGCATTTTATGGCGCGGTCCCCCACATCGTGTCCGTAGGTATCGTTAATTTTTTTAAGGCCGTCCATATCACAGAAAATAACAAGACCGCAGCCGCCAGCCTGAATGCATGATTCTATTTTTCTACGCGCCATTTCGTAAAAGCCACGGCGGTTCAGCAGGCCTGTCATCTCGTCCGTAAAAGAAAGTTTCTGCATCTTTTCAGAATACACTTCCAGATTTATATTCTGATTTATAAGAGAGTTCTTTTCCGTCTGCTCGCCGGTAATTTTTATCGAAGTAACAATCTCCTTGGAAATCAGTTCAAAGATAGACTGGTAGAAAATACGCTCATAACGCCCGAATTCAAAAAGTATGTAGCCGTACTGATAAGACTCGGCGTAAATAGGATAGATTGTCCAGCCGCCCCTTACCTTTTTGGAAATTTCCGGTGGCAAAATACAGAGATTCGGGTTAAAAGAAATATCCGGCCGTTCAAAAGACCCCTCATTAAAGAAAGTCATTAAAACCTTTGCATTTGACGGACGGCAAAAATCACTGTTCTTGACATAATAAACAGGACGATCATACAAAACAAGAATAAAACCATGAACATCAAAGAGACAGAGTGAGTAATGCAGGCGCGAATAAAGGCTGTCCAGGGGAATGGGCGTCTGCGTCTCCATTAAAAAATAATGAAGCATATAAAGCTGATTATCGCTCATTCTTAGAATCTTATAACGGCGCTGATTAACAGCAACCCTATCCTTGTACAGCACAGTTTCCCCGGAAGTATTGCAGCCGCATGAATTGCGGAAGACAGGTTCGGCATGAATTGTCTCAATAGCGGCGACTCGTTCTCCTGCAATGCACCTTGAGAGCGTCGCAAGGGATAACATCACACAGTTTTCTATGTTTTGGTCTATCGTTGTAAAACTAAATTCACCGGCAGAAGTCTCAAAAACATTGTCAAAACCGGTAAGCAGAACATCTTTTGGCACATCATACCCATTATCTGTAAGACACTGGTAGGCACCCAAAGCCATACTGTCATTAAGACAGACAATGGCATCAAAATCCTTTCCGTGTGTGCGGAGGTAATTGTGTAAGACTGAATTGGCATTGTTAAATAAAAAACTGCCGTTCAATATATGATCGTCATCTATGTCAATTCCCTTTTCCGCAAGAGCACCGACAATAATTTTCTCACGCTCATCACTCTGAAAGTTACCCTTTGCGCAGCGGATAACCAGAAATTTTTCGGCCTTATGAATATCGACTAAATGAAAAACTAGTTTTCTAAGGGCGTCCGTAGGATCTATCTTTATGGAAGGAATTCCTTCTATTTTAAAACCGACAGAAACCTTCGGAATAGGAGGAAGCATTTTTACAGTCTGAAGAACCCTGTTAAACTCCTTGTCATAGGCAAGTGTAGCTGAGGCTACAACAAGACCTTCAATATTGTGCTTGCTGATAAAGCCTAAAAGAGTCTCGCAATGATAATCATATATTCCGGAATTTTTTCCGTGCTCAAGAGGAAAGACATAATAATCCCAATCATTCTCCGCGCAATAACGCTTAACCGCATTTAAAAACGCAACCGAATAATCAGAGTAAATTGTATTTACCAGTACGCCTATATGTCTTCCGCTCATTTTCAATTAAAATTTGACTCGTCTATACTCATAATCTGATTATAGATTGCGCTTCCGCCCGGAACCATGGGAAGCACCAGCTCATCAATATCAACCTTTGCGTCAATTACGCAGGGCTTCCCGCTCTTAAAGGCCTTTTTGAATACATCAGAAAATTCCTTTGCATTTGATGCACGGTAACCGTCAATTCCGTAAGCGGAGGCAAGCTTTACCCAGTCAGGACCAAAGTCAAGCGTAGTTGCGGAATAGCGTTTTCCGTAAAAGAGTTTTTGCCAGAGACGGACATTTCCGAGAGTCCCGTTGTTTACAACCACAAACACAATCGGAAGGTTGTAATGCTGGACCGTTGCAAGCTCGTTGCAGTTCATTCTGAAAGATCCGTCGCCGGCTATCGCCACAACCCTGGCCTTTGGGTTTGCAAACTGAGTTCCTATGGCTGCTCCTGTTCCAAACCCCATTGTTCCGAGACCGCCGCTTGTGATAAAGGTGCGCGGTTTTTGGAATGGATAGAACTGGGCTGTCCACATCTGATGCTCGCCTACTTCTGTCGTAATAAAGGTATTGTCCCCGGCAACCCTGTGAATTTCCTCGCAGATAAACTTAGGATTGATTGAATCTTTTGGTTCCTTAAAATAGCTGGGCGGAACTTCTTTTTTCCATGCAGAAATCTGCTTGAGCCATTCGGAGTGCTTCTCTTCTTTTAAGAGAGGCATAAGGCGTCCGAGTATATCCTTTAGATCACCCACCAGATGCATATTCGTGTCGATATTCTTATCAATTTCGGCCGGATCAATATCAATATGGAGAATCCTTGAGTTTACGGCAAATTTCTTTGCGTCTCCAAGAACACGGTCGCTAAAGCGGGCTCCCAGAGTAATCAGAAGATCGCATTCTGTAACGGCCATATTGGAAGCCCTGGTTCCGTGCATTCCGACCATCCATGTGCAGAGCGGATTGTCCGCGGGAAAAGCGGACCGGGCCATAAGACTTTCACTTACAGGAATGCTTGCCTTTTCCGCAAACGCCAGAAGTTCAGCGGAAGCGTTTGAGATAATGACACCACCGCCTGCATAGATTACGGGTTTTTTCGCGGAATTAATGAGTTTTGCGGTCTCTTTTATCTGAGCATTCGAGGGGGTTGCGGTTGTAAAGACACGCTTCATATTGGGAGCCATTTTTTCAAGCAGCTTTTTTGAATCGCTTATTTTTTTAAGAGGGGTAAATTCGACTAGATTTTTGGGATCCGTCACCTCTTTCGGAATATCGATTAAAACAGGACCGGGGCGGCCGGAGCGGGCAATCTCAAATGCAGCGCGGATTGTTCCGGCCAAATCCTCAATATTGTGCACCATAAAATTATGCTTTGTTATCGGCATTGTAACGCCGGTAATATCAATTTCCTGGAAAGAATCTTTTCCAAGTAAGGGAGTGGCAACATTGCAGGTAAAGGCGACGATTGGAGAAGAATCCATATACGCAGTGGCAATTCCCGTTACAAGATTTGTCGCACCAGGGCCTGACGTCGCAAAGCAGACTCCTACTTTTCCTGTCGAGCGCGCATAGCCGTCCGCCGCATGCGAGGCCCCCTGCTCATGCGCCGTTAGAATATGACGAATACGATTTTTATTTTTATACAACTCATCATAAATATTAAGAATGGCTCCTCCAGGGTAACCGAAAATAGTATCAACCCCCTGCTCAACCAGACATTCAATCACAACCTGGGATCCAGAAATCTTCATCGCATATTCCTTACAATTTTAGTTTGAGTATTATATTAAAATCTTAATATAATTTCAAGAGATAAAAAGACGGTGTCTTACAGTCTATAAAAAACTCAGCCTATAAAAATACCGGAAAACAAAGCCTGCAATAAGTGCATGCTTTACATTCCGGCTTTTATTAAGAAATTACTTTAGAATCGCCCCTTCGTCCGCAGAACTTACGAGTTTCGCATAGCGGGCAAGATAGCCGCCTGTCACTTTCGGAGCCGGCGCCTTCCAAGCCTTTGCACGGCTGGCAAGTTCCTCGTCGCTTACTTCAAGAGTAATCTTGTAGGCGTTGATGTCCAGAGAAATCATATCACCGTCTTTCACAAGGGCTATAGGACCGCCTACAGCGGCTTCCGGGGAGCAGTGTCCGAGCGAGGCTCCACGGGTTGCGCCCGAAAAACGGCCGTCCGTAATAAGAGCGACCTGCTTGTCCAGCCCCTGTCCCGCAAGGGCAGCGGTGACGGCGAGCATCTCGCGCATTCCGGGACCGCCTTTGGGTCCTTCATAGCGGATTACGACTACATCGCCGGGCTTAATCTGCTGCTTTTGAACGGCCTTCATAGCCTCGCTCTCGTCATTGAATACACGCGCGGGGCCTGTATGTTTCATAAGTTCCTTTGCGCAGGCGCTTCTCTTTACGACAGTTCCGTTGGGAGCAAGATTTCCGAAGAGAATGGCGATTCCGCCGTTGTCACTGTAGGGATTCTCAATCGGGCGGAGAATATCGGGATTGCGGTTAACGACACCCTTTATGTTCTGCGCGATTGTCTTTCCGGTAGCGGTAATCATACTGGTCTTGACGAGCCCCTTCTTTGCAAGCTCCGCCAGAACAGCCTGAACTCCGCCCGCATCGTCCAGCTCGCACATAAAGGTGTGGCCGGCAGGTGCCAGATGGCAGAGGTTCGGCGTATGCTCTGAAATATCGTTAATCATATGCAGGTCAAGTTTTACACCGGCCTCGTGCGCAATAGCCGGCACATGGAGAATTGTGTTGCTCGAGCAGCCAAGAGCCATATCGGCGGTCAGGGCGTTGCGGAACGAATCCTTTGTCATCATCTGGCGGGCTGTAATTCCGCGCCTGTACAATTCCATGACTGCCATTCCGGCATGTTTTGCGAGAGCCAGACGGCGCCCCTGAACAGCCGGAATTGTTCCGTTTCCGGGAAGCCCCAGTCCGAGAACCTCGGTAAGGCAGTTCATTGAGTTTGCGGTGAACATTCCGGAACAGGCACCGCAGCCGGGGCATGCAACCTGTTCAAGCTCACGGAGCTGGGCGGCAGTGATTTTTCCCGCCGCAAGACCTCCGACAGCCTCGAACATATCGGTCAAAGAAAGGTTTTTGTCGGAATACGGATTAGAAGAGTCGTGCCCCGGAAGATGTCCGGGCATCATAGGACCGCCTGAACAGAATACAGTCGGAAGATCAAGACGCGCGGCCGCCATAAGCATACCGGGAACAATCTTGTCGCAGTTGGGAATCATCACAAGGGCGTCAAACTGGTGGGCCTTTGCAACACATTCAACAGAGTCCGCTATAAGCTCGCGGGTAACAAGGGAATACTTCATTCCCTCATGTCCCATGGCAATACCGTCGCAGACCCCTATGGCGGGGAACTCAATCGGCGTTCCTCCTGCCATACGGATACCGGCTTTTACAGCCTCGGCAATGCGGTCAAGCTCAAAATGACCGGGTATTATCTCATTTTTTGCGCAGCAAACACCTACAAGGGGACGATCCAATTCTTCGTCAGTGTAGCCCATCGCATAGAAAAGACTGCGGTGAGGGGCTCGGGCAGTTCCCTTTGTTGCGTTGTCAGAACGCTTCTCATTTTTTTTCGGGGCGGTTTTCGCACCGTTCTTTTTTGTTGTAGCCATTAAAAAATCCTTTGTTCACAATAAGCGCCACGGGCGGCGCGTTACCAGTATTGAAGTGATATGCAGGAACTGGCAGTCGCCAATTCCTGACGGCAATAAAATGACATGTATGTCATTTTATTGTTACTACCCAGCCTTCGGGAGCTTTTTCCGTTCCCATCTGAATACCTGTGAGAGTCTCGCGGAGTTTTTTCATAACAGGACCGCACTCATCCATTCCAGAGGGAATCATTATTTTTGTATCGTGGTCGTCAATCTCGCCGATCGGGCTGATGACAGCGGCTGTTCCGCAGAGTCCCGCCTCGACAAAATCCTTGAGCTCAGACTTGTTAATCTGTCTCTCCTCTACTTCCATGCCGCAGTATTCTTTTGCAACCTGAACGAGGGATCGTCTTGTGATTGAAGGAAGAATTGAATTTGATTTAGGAGTTACAAGTTTTCCGTCCTTTGTAACGAAGAGAACGTTTGCGCCGCCTGTTTCCTCAATATATGTGTGACTTGTGGGGTCTGTGTAGAGGTTCTCGCTGTAGCCGCACTTGTGGGCGTCAACAATGTTGTGAAGACTCATGGCATAGTTAAGACCAGCCTTAATGTCTCCTGTTCCGTGGGGAGCGGCGCGATCGAGGTCAGAAATACGGATTTTTATCGGTTTTACGCCGCCCTTAAAATAAGGTCCTACCGGTGTTACAAGAATACGGAACTGGAATTCGTCAGCCGGCTTTACACCGATAACGGCGCTTGAGCCGAACATATAGGGGCGGATATAAAGCGTTGCGCCGCTTCCGTACGGAGGAACCCAGTCAATGTTTGCCTTAACGGTGTCCTTTACAGCCTGGATAAAACGGTCTTCCGGGAAAACCGGCATCTCAAGGCGGCGGCAGGAGTCGGCCATGCGGCTGGCGTTCAAATCGGGGCGGAATGTCACAATCTTTCCGTCCTTTGTCTGATAGGCTTTAAGCCCCTCAAAGCATGACTGACAGTACTGGAGAACACCGGCACATTCTGAAATTTTGACTGAATGGTCTTTTGTAAGTTTTCCTGAATCCCATTTTCCGTCTTTGAAATTTGCAACGAAACTTTTTGCAGTTTCCATGTAGCCAAAGGGCAGATTGCCCCAATCAAGTTTTTTTGCCATATTGAACTCCTCTTCAAGTTTTAGATCGCCCCGGCGACCCTTATTCTGCATGAAGCAGTAAGAAACTGCAAAAGCAATTTTCAGGCTGGCTTCTTTAAATTCAACTTTAATTTTATACCACAATTGAATTTTTGTAAATAGGAATTTAGCAGAAATATTAAATTTTACTGAATTTTTTTAATATAAATTAAAAAAATTCAGCAGGGGGCAGGAATAATATATTCTTTCAATTTTATTGAATATTCTTTTACTTTATGCTATAATAATTCAATGCGAAAACTGAAAAACATTTTGGTCACAGGCGGAGCAGGTTTTATCGGAGCAAACTTTATCCGCTGTCTTTTTGGAATGTCCGCATCCGGCAAGAGTGAATTCAACTTTAACGATTTTACAGGACATGTGGTAAATCTTGACGCCCTCACCTACGCAGGCAATCTGGAAAATCTTGAGGATGTTGATAAAAAATATGGTTCCGGCGCCGCTGAGAAAGACAGACGCTATTTCTTTGAGCGCGGAGACATCTGCGACCGTGCAAATGTTGACCGCATTTTCAGGCAGTATGACATTGACACAGTAGTGCATTTTGCGGCGGAGAGCCATGTTGACCGCTCGGTTCTCGACCCCGGCGCCTTTGTAAAGACAAATGTCCTGGGCACACATACACTTCTTGACGCGGCGAAGACCTACTGGGGCTGCTCGCTCGACAATATCCGCGATGATGTCCTCTTCCACCATATCTCAACCGATGAGGTTTACGGCTCTTTAGGTCCGGAGGGCTACTTTACGGAGACAACGCTTTACGATCCCCGCTCGCCCTACTCGGCCTCAAAGGCTTCGAGCGACCACATTGCCTTTGCCTATTACCACACATTCGGTCTGCCGCTAACGCTCTCAAACTGCACAAACAACTACGGCCCCTACCAGTTCCCGGAAAAACTGATTCCCCTTATGATACTGAACATTTCCCAGGGAAAGAACCTTCCCGTTTACGGAGAGGGAAAAAATATCCGCGACTGGATTTATGTCGAGGACCACAACAAGGCTGTCTGGCAGATTCTGAAGAACGGCCGGAGCGGACAAAAATACAATATCGGCGGCGAGAACGAAAAGCAGAATGTCAAGATTCTGGACCAGCTTATAGAACTTACATCAAAAGCTCTGGACCTCAATGCCGATGATGTGCGGAAAACAATAGTTCATGTAAAGGATCGCCCAGGCCATGACATGCGGTATGCGATCGACTGCACAAAAATAAAGGAAGAACTCGGCTGGAAGCGCGAGATGACATTTGAGCGGGGACTTGCCCTTACAGTAAAGTGGAATCTTGAGAACAAGGAATGGATAAAGCACATTCAGTCCGGCGACTATATGAACTGGATGAACAGGAATTATACACAGCGCTAGAAACGCGCGGAAAACATTTCCGGAAGGCTCTGAAAAGCCAATTCATTGGTTTTTCAGAGTTGTCATTCAAAAAGTTCAAGTTTTTTTTATGAGAAGTAAGAATATTTTTTTCGGGACTCTGTTCCTGTTGCTGACGGCATTTTCAGTTCATGCCCAGTCATATATAATTTCTTCCGTGGACTTTTCCGCGTCGGGGCTCACAAAAAATTCTGCGTTAAGGCGGAATATAAGGATTGAGGAGGGAAAAACTTTTTCCTCAAAAAAAGAACTGGAAGCTTACATTGTTGACATAAAGCAAAAGCTGATAAATGCCCGTCTCTTTGAAACTGCAGAAGTAACTTATGAGGAAGGAAGCGGAAGCGACGGTATTCCTGTAAGCATAAGCGTCCGTACGGTTGACTCGCGCCATTTTCTGCTCCTGCCCTACCCGAAATACGACTCAAACGAGGGCTTTGAACTAAAAATAAAGATTAAGGACGACAATTTCCTTGGTCTCATGAGCCCGCTTTCCGGCGATGTCTCGGCCCTATTTGAGAATAAGCCAAACCAGAGCAGAGATTTTGTCGCCGGCGCGAGCATCAAATACGATCTTCCGTTTAACATTGGAAGAATTGAGTCCTCGTGGAACAATGATCTGGCCTTTAAGTATGCCTTTGTGCGCGGCGAGCCTGAATGGAATTTAAGGACGGGGCTCTCATTCCTCCTGCCCTTTAAGCGCGCCGGCGTCCGCCTTGACCTGACACAGGGCTTTGTCCGCAACCTTGACTACACGGACTTTGACGACCACCTGTATTTTACGGAAAACGCAAAACTCTCGCTTCCGATTATTCTTGAATCAATTGAGAATTTCGGAGACATTGTCTACACACCGGCTGCGGAAGTTGTCTGCAACTGGGACGCAAACGGAATCAACAAAACGGACGAAGACCTGCTTTCTCCAAAATTGATTTTCTCGCACAGCCTCAGCGCAGGCCGCGTAAACTGGATAGGAAATTTCAGAAAGGGATTTACGGCCTCCATAACGCAGAGCGCCGCCTACCACTTTGAGCTGAAAGAATTTCAGCCCGGTATTGAAGTGAAAGTCAATGCCTTCTACGCGTGGAAGTACGCGGGCCTGAACGCCAGATACACTCTTTTTGCGGAGCACAATACATTCAGAAGATTCGGTTCCATCGTCCGCGGACTTCCGGACGACACTTACTTCAGCGACTCCGGAATTTCGCCCAACAATTACCAGGAAAAGGCCGCGGCGGCAATGGTTCTTAACATGGATCTGCCCATTCACATATTCTCGACTGACTGGGAAAAATGGGGCTGGAACTGGGCTAAGTCATTAAACTTTGAGGTTCAGCTGACCCCCTTTATTGACATAGCCCTTGCGAACAACCGCATGACAGGGCGTGTCTTTGATCCGCGCGACGGCTTCTACACGGCCGGACTTGAGGTTCTGGTATTTCCGCAGAAATGGCGGAGTATAGTAGTCAGAGCCTCAGCCGGATTTGATTTGGGCAGGATTCTGCTTAAAGACTGGATTGACACCAGCTGGAGAGATGAAAAAGCCGGCAAAACTGAAATTACAGTCGGCATCGGATTATTTTATTAAAAGGGTTTCAAGGGAGGCCTGTTTCCAGTAATTATCGGGACAGGCTTCCGAGAGAATTCCAAGCATTTCATTGCCAAAATAGGTCCACCCGTTCTCACGTGAGAACATGGCCATAAAGAAAAAGCCCTTCCACACATTGTTTTTCTGTGTCCATGCCATTATGTCCTCATAACGGGCACACTCATAAAAAAAGTCTTTCAGCGTAGTGTATGAGTATTCAGGACTTCTGTCACGGAGAATTCCGTTTATCCAAGTAAAGGCGGATACAACACCGTCCGCTGTCATATTCCATGCCTCACGGCTCTTCTTTAATTCCGAATAGAGACCGCCCAACTCAAGATAGGCCCGGATTGAATTTACGGCGTCGGCCCTGAAAAGCGTGAAGAAATAGTCCACGAGGTCTTTTCTTTTTAGCTGAACTGATTTCTGCATGGCGCGCCGCATCGTCTCGTCCTTGAAAAGGCCGTCCTGCGCCACAATTAAAAGCAGGGTATCCTCATAGGTCTTTCTGTCGTCCTTTGTTTTTGCCAGGTCAGCCATCTCGTAAAGGATGTCATACTTCTGCGCGGCGACATCAAGCAGCTCTGCATTCTGCCATGCGTTCTGTAGAAACTGCATGCTCAAGTCGTACTCGCCCTCAAGCCGGTAAATTCTCGCAAGCAGAAAATCGCTTTCCGGATACTCCTTGAGCCGCTTTAAGTAGTCATATAATTTTGGAAGTGAATTGTCAAAATAAGAAGCGCCCTTGTGGTCAACCCATGAATTGATTATTTCAAGGGCATCATAATCCTCGCGCCCTTCAAGGACAGGAATAAGGTCGGAAATAAAGGGACCGTGTTTTTTTACCTCGGGGGCATTGAGCGTATACTCCATAACCCAGCAGTTCCACTCAAGCTCCTTCTGCCGGGATTTTCTGGCATTCTCGCAAAGGGCGAGCGCATCCCCGTAGTTTCCGGAGTTAAAGGCCTCCTGCGCCTTGAACAGAATGCGCCAGCTCTGCTCGGAAATTTTCGGCTTAATCGGATGCTGGGCGAAAGTAATTCCGCCTGCAAGGAGACATAATATGACTAAAAAAAAACTCTTTTTCAAAGTAAGTTGAATTCCTCTTCAAAAGCATTATCGGCATCTTTTTCGTCAATTGTTCGTATTATTTTGCCTTTTTTAAAGAGAATCGCATTTCCGCCGCCGCCGCAAATGCCCAAATCCGCGTGCTTTCCTTCTCCGGGGCCGTTTACGACACAGCCCATGATAGCGATCGTGGCGTTCTTGCCGCTGGACAAAAGGCGGGTCTGCCATCTGTCCACAAAAGAATGGACATCAAATCCCTGACGGCCGCATCTGGGACAAGAAACAATTTCAATTCCGCCGGTGCGTTTTCCGCATTCACGGAGAATCTCGCGGCCGGCAATCACTTCGTTTTTAGGCGCGGAAGAAAGGGATACGCGGATTGTGTTTCCGATACCCTTTGAGAGCAGCCGGCTGAAGGCCAGCGTGGATTTTACGATGCCGCCGATCAGGGGCCCCGCTTCCGTAACGCCAATATGCAGGGGAATGTCAAAACGCCCCGCGAATGCCTCGTTGCACTCGACCGTCTCATTGACGGAGGAGGCCTTCATAGAGACTACCACCTGGTCAAATTTAAGTTCCTCAAAGACAGAGCACTCGGCGGCGGCGGCCTCAGCCAAAGCCTCAGCCCGGCCCAGTGTCCCCGCCTGAACCTTTTCCGCAAGTTCTTTCGGAAGAGAGCCGGAATTTACGCCTATGCGTATGGCGGCTCCCTTTTCGCGGCATGCGTTTACGACAGCCTCAACACGGTCGCGGCTGCCGATGTTTCCGGGATTGATGCGGATAGCCGCAATGTTTCCATTTAGGCATTCCAATGCCAGCCTGTAGTCAAAGTGAATGTCGGCTACAAGAGGCATGGCGGTGGCGGCCGCGATTTTACAAAGTCCCTTTGCCGATTCAATGTCAGGAACGGCAAAGCGGATTATGTCACAACCGAGACCGGCCAGCTCATCAATCTCAGAAATTATACGGTCAAATTTTTGAGGATTCGATTCAAGATCTTCTATCTGAATCGGCTCTTTCCACATTGTCTGAATTGACACGGGAGAGTCGCCGCCGATAGAAAGACGGCGTGTTTTTCCAACGCCGCCCAAAAATACTTTACGCGTCAATTTAGCAGACAATCATTCCGAATACCATCGAGAACAAGGCGATGGTTTCGCAGAGACCTACTACCATGATGTAGTTTGTAAAGCCCTTTCCTGTCTCACCGAGAGCGTCCGAACCGGCGGCACCGGCGCGGCCCTGGGCAACGGCAGAAAAACACATAGACAAACCGCAGGCAAAGCCCAGTCCGAGAAGGAAGCACTGCTTTGCAATGTCAGCGCCGGCAGCGGCTGTAAGCATTGTCTGCATCAAAAGAAAACCGTAAATAGTCTGAGTCAAGGGTGCACCGGCAAAAACAACCAGAAGGAATGGTGCCGGCTTGTTGTTCAAGTAGCAGCGCTTCCATGCGCCGATAGCGCCCTGGCCCGCGATTCCGATTCCGATTGCCGAACCAATAGCGGCAATACCCATAACTACACCTGCTCCAATCATACCCCAGTTCATAATTTTCTCCTACCGCATATAACGCGGAAATTTCATTCAATAATTTATAAAGGCGGAACACGCCGCCTCAGATTTTTATCAAACAGCCTGCTCGCTGAACGGTTTGTATTTCGTTCCTGACCAGGCCATTCCCAAGTGCTGTGAGAATTCCAGTGTATTAAGACGAACACCGTGAACGATTACCGAAAGCAAGTTCAGCATCATGTTGAGTCCGTGGCCGAATACAAGAAGAATTACAGCAAATGCCACCATTGCGAGCTTTCCGAACATAGGTCCCGCCATCTCGTTCACCGTTCCGCTGATTGCGGCTCCGGCAAGGGCAACAGCCCACAAACGGATGTAAGAGACAATGTCCGAGAATACATTTACGATTCCGAGGAAAACGCTGATTATGTTTTTCAGGCTTTCCAGAATTGATTTTCCGACAGAACCGTCATAGTTTGAGAATATGAAATTCAGCATAAAGCCGAATGCCAGAAGCCCAAGGCATACTGTCGGGAAATAATGCGGAACCATAAGGCCGAACAGATTCACAGACTGTCCGTTGTCCGTAAGAAGGAATGTGTAATTAATTCCGTCAGAGACAACCATTGCAAGGACAACATAGAAAGTTCCCCACAACTGGAGAAGGCTTCCCAAATCGCCCAGACATTTCAGACTCTTTCTGTGAGCCGCAAGGCATGTAATGTGCGCCACGCTAAGCTGAATGAGTGCGAGGACAAAGCAGAAGACCTGCTGATTTTTGTCGGCAAGGCTCTTTGCGGCCTCCGCACTCATACCCGACGCGACGAGTTTCGCCTGCGAGAATACGGCGCTTGAAATACCAACGAGTACGGGCGGAAGTTTTTCCGCCGGGATTCCGAACCATGAGCAGGTAAGGAGACCCCAGATCCCTGTACAAAAGCCCAGGAGTGTTACCAGCACAGGCAGAGACTTCTTTCCGGGTTTTGACTTTGCCATAAGCCCCAGTCCGAGAACTGCTATCAGCGCCCCGTAACCTGCGTCTGCAAAAATCATTGCGAAGAATATGCAGAAGAAGAGAAGGAACCATGCTGAAATATCAAACTCGTGGTAGCCGGGCGTTACGTCCAAAAAGTCCGTGAGGGGATAAATCAGGCTTACAAGCTTATTATTCTTAAGTTTTGTAGGCACGGGGTCATCCTCGGCCGGCTCCTGCAAAAGCAGGGCCCAGTGGTTTTCGGCGGCAGCCTTTTTCAAAGCCTCCACTGAATCCACCGGAACATAACCCGTGAGCCATGAAAGAGAATCCGCAGCCTCCTCGGCCTCGGTCTCCATTCCTGAATACACGTTCTCAAACTCTATGTCAATGCCCAGCGACTTTTCGTAAGCCTCGATTGCCTTAACATAGACGGCAAGAGATGCGATTTCCTTTTCTATTGCGGAAATCTCAGTCCTTGCGGAAGCTATGTTTGCCGCAATCGCATCGCTAGACTCCTCCGGGAGCACCACTTCATACGCCTCGAGCGGAAGTCCTGCCGGACGCTCCGCGGAAGCGTCTTCTGTAAGGAGCAGAAAGCGTTTCCCGCTCTTTGAGGAATTTACAAGCAGTGTCTTTACATCATCGCCAATCAGACGGTACTTGTCCGCCGGAATCTCGTAGGGGGTGAGGAAAATACCATTGGCCGCCAGATAGGCAAAGTCGGCAGGATTTACAGATCCCCACAGGGCCAAGCGTTCTATCTCAGTCGCCCATGAGGCGATTTTTTCGAGCAGAGACTTTTTGCGGTCCGTAAGCTCAAGGACTCGTTCGGCCTTTTTGAGAACCTCTTCGTTGCCGGCTGTCGGAAGCACCGCATTCTTTGGAAGTTTTATTTCTCCCAGATAAGAGGCGGCGGTCATCAGTTTGGAGGAAAGACTTTTTAGGTCGGCGAGTTTATCACCCTTTCCCTCGATTTTCTCCAGATGAACCAGACCTGCCTTGCGGAGCGTCTGCAGCGCCTTTTCCTTTTCTCCGGTTAAAATTACAAGAGAAACTTTCTTCATAGGAACTATCATGCGGAAGCCTCCTCTTGCTTTTGCTGGAGTTTTTTCTTAGATATCTTTGAGCGGACAACAGCTGCAACCTGTTCGTCACCCAAATAAACCGAAATTTTTTTTATGTTGGCCTTAGTCTCAGGAATCTTTACCTTTTCAAAAAGGTTTACGCGCTGAGTCGTAACACGGAGTTCCTGAGCCAAAAGGCGAACCTGTTCTTCAAGCGTATCAGCCTCTAGGTCCAAAGAAAGAGCCTTTTCCATGCGGTCGGCGGCCATATCAATCCACAGAGGAGTTGAATAAAGGTCGTAGTCTCCGCGGGAAAAATCCGCTCCCTCGTAAATGGGAATGGTCACACCAGCGATGTTACCGGTTCCCTTGCGGATATTTTTGACAGTAACCATGCCGCTCGTAAAAGTCTCCCGCTCGCCGAATACGGAAATCCATTCCTCAAATTCTTTTTCGAGTCGTTTCCGCTGTTCGCGAACTTCCTTGGCGCGTGCGTCAATGGTTCTAATTTCTGTCTGAAGCTGCTGCTTTTTAAGTGTCAAAGTCGGGAGATAGCGCCTGAACATTTTCAGTGCGTCCTTCTGAACCTTGAGCTCATTTTTTGTCAGCTTAATCTTCGCCATAGTTATCCTTTTACTCAGTCTTTAGGCCAGTGCTCTTCAATCAATTCAGTCTTGATTCCAACCTCATCCTTGTCAAAGCAGGCTTTGAGAATCTTCCAGCCCAGGTCAAGGGCGTCCTCGAGAGCGATATTCTTAGAGAGATCCATCATCTCGTTCTCGAACATCGCGCCGTATTTGAGAAGCTTTTCGTCCCAGACGCTCATCATAAAGCCCATGCTCTTCTTTTCCAGAGTGTCCTTGTAAGAGGCGTAAAGGCGAATCATACCGTCCATAAGCGCGCGGTGGTCGTTTCTTGTCTTGCCGTTTACATTCTGCTTTAGGCGGGACAAAGAGCCGAACGGCTCGATGCGTCCGTTCTTAAGGTAATACTGTCCCTCGGTAATGTAACCTGTGTTGTCCGGAACCGGGTGCGTAACATCGTCGCCGGGCATTGTGGTTACGGCGAGAATTGTAACTGAACCGGCGTCGGCAAAGTCTACGGCCTTTTCGTAGCGGCTGGCCAGCTGGGAGTACAAGTCTCCGGGGTATCCGCGGTTAGACGGAACCTGTTCCTGAGTAATGGCAATTTCCTTCATCGAGTCGGCAAAGTTTGTCATATCCGTCAAAAGCACAAGAACATCTTTTCCCTGAAGGGCGAACTGTTCGGCCACAGCCAGAGAAAGGTCAGGAATCTTCTTACATTCTACAGTCGGGTCAGCGGCTGTATGAATGAACATTACGGTGCGGCTCAAAGCCCCGCCGTTTTCCAGCGTGTTCTTAAAGTAGAGATAGTCGTCGTATTTAAGACCCATACCGCCCAACACAATAACATCAACCTCAGCCTGCATGGCGATGCGGGCAAGCAGCTGGTTGTAGGGCTCGCCGGAAATTGAGAAAATCGGAAGTTTCTGAGAAACTACCAGAGTATTGAACATATCAATCATCGGAATACCGGTGCGAATCATGCGGCGCGCCATAATACGCTTGGCAGGGTTTACAGAAGGGCCTCCGATTGTTACCAGATTTTCAGCAAGGGAGGGTCCCTTGTCACGCGGCTCGGCAGAACCGTTGAAAATTCGTCCCAAAAGATTCTCACTGAAAGAAACTTCCATGCGGTGGCCGAGAAACTTAATGTGGTCTCCGGTTGAGACACCGCGTCCTCCGGCAAAAACCTGGAGGGAAACATTTTCTCCCTGAATGGAAGAGACTTCCGCGAGCGACTTTCCAAAGCGGGTCTCAATTTCGGCAAGTTCTCCGTATGCGACATCAGTCGCCTTTACGGTGATAACGCTTCCGTTGATTGACTCGATTTTAGAGTATATTTTGTTCATTATTCACCGTCCTTCAGAAGAGCCTGCCCTTCTTTTGTAAGCGAGCCTTTCTTCTGTGAATAAATTGAATCAATTTCTTTTTCCAAAGAATTGAATTTTTCCGACTTGAACTCAATGTAGTTCCAGTCACCGAATGCGCGGCGCAGCTGGTTGAAGAATGTGCGGGCGTCATCCTTGTCCGCAAGCTCAAAGTTACTTGCCATAACGGTAAGAACTTTTTTGAAAGTATAATTCTGGCGTTCAACGGGACATGCCGCGTCAACCTCGTCGAATGAGTTCTGCTGGAAGTAAACGGCGTCAAGGAATTCACTCTTAAGATAGGCTACAAAGTCCTCCAGAGTTGTTCCCTCCTCACCTACTACCTTCATCATCTGGTTAACCTCGACACCGCGCTTAAACTCACGGCGTGCAAAGTCTACCCAGTCTCTGCGGATAACGGCCCTGTATTTTGACCATGACGAAATGGGGTCGATGGCGGGATACTTGCGTGCATCAGAGCGCTCGCGGGTAAGTCCGTGGAAGGCTCCTACAACCTTAAGTGTCGCCTGTGTAACAGGTTCCTCAAAGTTACCGCCGGCAGGAGAAACCGTACCGCCGATTGTGACAGAACCCTTTGAGCCATCGCGGAGTTTTACCATACCGGCGCGCTCGTAGAAGGCTGCGATATAAGACTCAAGATATGCAGGGAATGCTTCTTCTCCAGGAATCTCTTCCAGACGCCCTGACATTTCGCGCAAGGCCTGCGCCCAGCGTGATGTCGAGTCAGCGAGAAGAAGAACATTAAGGCCCATCTGGCGGTAGTACTCGGCGATTGTTACCGAAGTATAAACCGAGGCTTCACGGGAGGCGACCGGCATTGACGAGGTGTTACAGATGATGACAGTACGCTTCATCAGTGACTCGCCGGTGCGGGGGTCTTTAAGCTCAGGGAATTCCTTGATTGTCTCTACAACTTCTCCGGCGCGCTCACCGCAGGCCGCGATGATTACGATGTCGACATCAGCGTTGCGGGATGTTGTGTGCTGGATAACAGTCTTTCCGGCTCCGAAAGGCCCCGGAATACAATAGGTTCCGCCCTTTGCGACCGGGAAGAAGGTATCTATGAGGCGTGTCTTTGTTACCATGGTTTCTGTAGGCTCAAGGCGTTCCGCATAGCAGTCAACGGCGCGCTTTACAGGCCAGAAGAAAGACATTGAGAGGTTCTTTTCATTTCCCTTTTCGTCAGTTACAACGCAGAGAGTGTCGTCAAGCCTGTAGTTTCCGGCGGGCTTGATTTCCTTAACCTTATAAGTTCCGTACATATCAAACGGAACAAGAATTTTATGGGTAAACGGGTCTTCCGGAACAGAGCCGAAACTGTCACCGCGGTAAAGGGTGTCGCCGGTCTTTGCCGTCGGAGTGAATGCCCATTCCTGTGATAGCGGAAGGGGATCTACATAAACACCGCGCTCAAGGAAGTAACCAGCCTTTTCCGCAAGCTCCGGAAGGGGGTTCTGCAGACCGTCATAAACCTGTCCCAGCAGTCCCGGACCAAGACGAACCGCAAGCATTTCTCCTGTAAATTCAACAGGACTTCCCGCCTTGATTCCTTCCGTCATTTCATAAATCTGCATCTGGGCAGTGTTTCCGCGGATACGGATGATTTCGCCCTTGAGACTTTTGCCTTCAACTTTAACGTAGCCGACTTCGTTCATGGTAACAGTTCCGTCAAACTCGACTGAAACCATGTTTCCGTTAATGCCGACTACTTTTCCTTTAGTATCAGTCATGCGACTCTCCTAAAATTTCATCGTAAATTTTATGGTAGGAAGCCTTGCCTGTCTCAACATCAAATTTCTTCATGCGCTCGGCAAGAAGAAGCTTTAAGCCGTAGGCAATAACCGCGTCAACGCTGAATATATCCAGCGGAGAGATGGTTTTTAGAGTTTCCATCCTGTATTCATTGAGATATTCTTCTGCAGCCAGAGGGCTGTCCATTCCGACCGCGGTTTTCGCCGCCTGAATAATATCGGCTGTGCAGGAACCGGGAAGAATGTCCGAGTCCTTTTTAAGACGAAGAGCGCGCACCTGCGCCAGCGCAAGGCGTAGACAACGCTCACAGTCATTCCACTTGTCAAGGAAGTCCGAACCGGTGCGCGTTTCCTTTTTAGGCGGCTCGATTGAAAGATTTTCAACAATCTTACGGCTCTTTTCATCAAGGAAGCGGCTGCATAAATCTCTGTAGTATTTTTCGGTAATCGGCAGCGTCTTCGCATCGGTGTTTTCGATGGCGGGAAGCTGCGACACCAAATAATATTGCTTCGCCATTACGCCTCTTTAGCCGCGGCATCCATTATTGCGGCGATTTTTGGATTCAGGTAGGCAGAGAACAACTCGGCAACGCTTTCCGCCGAATAATCGTAGTATGCGCTTCCGTCCTTCATGCCGATTCTAAAGCCGTTCTGAAGTGTCTTGTCGGGCTTAATCTCAAGGCCTTTTGCAATCTGATCCTTGAGGGCGCCCTTTAAGCCGCCTTCGAGCGCGGCCAAGTCATTTTCCGAAAGTAGAACTGCAAGTTCACCCGCATCCGATTTGGAAGCCCAGGCTTTTACGGTCTCGGGTATAAGTTTTTCAAGCAATTCTTTTGAATAGGCTTTTGCCGTTTCATCCTGAACAACAGCCTTTAATTCGGCGTTTATTCCGTCCCGGAAAGAAATAAGGAGGTTGCGGGAAGCCTGTTTTACGGCATCTTCAGCCGCTTTCTGAAGGCGTTCTGTCTCCGCCTTAGCCTCTTTCTCGATTGACGAGGCCTGTTCTTTAGCATCACTTATAATAGAAGCGGCTTTTTTTTCCGCCTCAGCGATGATTTTTGCGGCTGATTCTTCAGCCGAAGCCACGCCGTCCTTTTTGATCTTGTCGATCAATTCTTGTAATTGAACGTCCATTCAAGCTCCTGTAAGGTATCTGCGTCTCCGCGTAAACCAGAAAAAATTAAATACAATTATGATAATATATCATTTTAACACGGAAGAGAAGATTTTGCAAGTTTTTTTTCCTGATAAATTAAAACTCGAACCCGTAAACCGTAACAGCCTTGTACTTTCGGCCCGGCTGCAGAATGCAGGACGGAAAGTCCTTCTTGTTGGGCGTGTCAGGGAAACACTGTGTTTCAAGGCAGATGGCGCCGTGCCGCTCATAATGAATGCCGTTCTTGCCAACAACGCCGACTATCCAGTTGGCAGTATAAATCTGAATGCCCTCCTGGTTTGTGTCAACGGTCATCTTGCGGCCGGATTTGGGCTCAACAAGAGTGGCGCAGCGGATGAGTTTCTTGTCATCGAGAGGAAGTCCTGAGTCCTTTCCATTATATGACGGAGTTACATAGCAGTGGTCATACCCCGGGGCAACCTTCTCAATGTCGCGTCCTATTGCCTTCTGTGTCGTAAAGTCAAAGGCAGTGTCTTTTAGGTCTATGATTTTTCCGGTCGGAATAAGGTTCTTGTCAACCTCAAGGTAGCCCTTGCAGTCAGACTGAAGTTCATGCTCAAGAACAGTGCCTGTACCGGCAAGGTTAAAGTAGGCGTGGTTCGTAAAATTTACGGGTGTCGCCTTGTCCGTTGTCGCCACATACTTGCAGGTAAGCTTATTGTCATTTGAGAGAGAATATGTTACAGAAACCTTGAGGTTTCCGGGAAACCCCTGCTCGCCGTCGGGACAAGTTCTCGTAAAGGTAACGGCCGACTCCTTTTTTGTGGAAGAGTCTTTTGCGGACCAGACCTGATGGTCCAGACGGAAGAATCCGCCGTGAAGCGTATTGACCTTATTGTCGTTCTTGTCGAGCTGATATTTTTCGCCGTCAACAGTAAATTCAGCCTTTCCGATGCGGTTTGCAAAGCGGCCCACAATGGAGCCGAAAGACAGTCCGTCCGAGTTCACATATTCCGGCAGCGTGGAATACCCTAAAAGGATATCTGTTTTTCCGCCTTTTTTACCCGGCAGATATATTCCAGTGATTGTGCAGCCGTAATCCATCACGGTAAATGACATTTTTTTGTTTGCAACGGTGAAGAGGTGCACAACCTCACCGTTTGTCAAAGTTCCAAGCGTTTGCTTTTTTACAGACATACTTTACCCCTTTTTCTATGATTATTGTAAATCCAAAACCATCTGAACTTCTGTCGTGGAACGCTCGAGCCTAGCGGCGATCTCCTCCACGGACTGCCCCAAGTCTGAAAGCTCGCGGACACGGCGGGCAAAGGATTTTTTCGGCTTTATGGGGTTGTCACTCACGATTACATGATTCTTTAAAATGGGAACCTTTCCGTAGGAATCCCCCTCTTTTGTAACCGTAATCTGCGGAGAATCAAAAAGAGTCCGCTGGGCATTCTCGCGGAAAAGACCTGTAAGGGCTACAGCCTCATCTTCCGCCGGCAACTCATTCTGAAGGTATTTTTTTGCGATACGGCCCCCTTGAGTTTTTGCGGCGGAGACAGTCTTTGAGCCGCGCACCCGCCTTGTCTTTTCTTCGGCGGAATTTACCGTAACAGAGGCAGGCGTCTGCATTTTTATCCGGCTTTGCAAAGCCTCGCTTTTCTCCGTTGAATCCAGTTCGTGGCGCAGAAGCGCCACCTTGCGGCCGGCCTCCGCAGACACAGCCCTCAGCTCCTTTATTTTCTCGTCAATTACATTTATGTTAAGGGCAGTATTCCGCTGGGCATCCTTTATGAGATCCTCCAGTTTATCGCGGAAATCCTGAATAATATTGTCCGTCGTAAAAAGTTTTTTGAATTTTAAAAAGAATACGAGCCATAAGAGAAGATTTATAAGCGTAAGGCCTGCCACCAAAAAAAGCTGCACGTTTTTACCTCGTGATATTTATATGATTTCCAAGACGGGGATCACGGATTTCATATTCCTGTTTTTTGGGAGCATCTTCCTCCGGTTCCCTGTCCTGTTTTTTCTTCTGACTTCCGGAAGGCAGTCCCCCTCCTTTTGAATCGGCCTTGATTTTTCCGGCCTCCGCCTGATTATCGGCAGTCTTCTGAACCGACTGGGACTTTAAGAGTGACTGATTCACAATTTCCTGGGTCTGCATCGAATGGGCAAGGCTTGCCCCCTGCCCCTCTCCGGCAACCCTTTGGGCAACATTTGCCATCTGAGAATACATTGTCTGCAAGTCAATCGGTTGCAAGGCCATAAACCAAACTCCTGTAAGGCGCTAGTTTGAATATCCTTCCGGCATCTTAATCTCACTCATATCCGGTTCCTCATACTTGCCTGTTCTGATAAAGCCACCTTCCATGAATACAGTTACATTTTTCATGTCGCTGCGAACTTCCTGCAGTGCGTCGCGGATATAAATTTTAACACCTGAATAAATGTTGCCGGAAGCCTTGACTTTTCCGACAGCCTTTAGTTCATGCAGGTGCTGCTGAATTTCGTCTATCTCCTCGGAAATCTTTTCCGATGCGATAGTAATTTCCTGCCTGCGGTCCTTTAGTTTTCCGAGAGTCTCTTCCTTGTCTTTGGGAAGTGTTCGGCGGGTCTTCTTGTAATTCTCAAGAGTGGCTATATTGTTCTCAACATCCTCAAGCTCTTTTGCAAGGGCGTTCTGCTGTCCTGTAATATCATCAAGCCTGTGTTTGGCGCGCGGGTCAAATCCGACTTCAAGAATTGTCTCAGTACCGCCTCCCGGAGAACCGATATTCTTTGCGGCGATTTCTTCCGTGGCAAAAAGGTGGCCTCCGGTAATCTGGGCTTTTTTTCCGTTGAGGACAATGCGTTTCATGGCGCTAACCTCGGAATTCATAATTGAGTCAGAAACCACACAGTTTTCCTCAACCTCAACCTTTGCAGACTGAATGAATTTTGCCCAGAGTGATTTTCCACCGTATACCCCTCCCTCGTCATGACCGAAAATTCCCTGCGTAACAACAATGTCACCGCTTTCCGACTTGATGTAAGACTTTCCGACTGTGCCGAAAATCTCGATATTGCCGGTCGCCTTGATTTCGTAGCCGTCCTCGACATTCCCCTTAACGACGACAGACCCCAAAAAGTCGATGTTGCCGGTTTTAATTCCAACAGACTCCAGCTCCAGAACCGGCTCAACATTGATTCTCTGATCCTCGTAAAGAACGCGCCCGGCAACGCTTGCGATAACTGTAACGCCGTCCTTGTCAAGCTCGACATTTTTCCCGAGCGGAATTTTTATATCCTTTCCGTTCTTTGCCTCAAGGTAGCGTCCGTACAAAGTCTTTCCAGCCTTGCCGCGTTCCGGAGCCATCTTTGTCGCGAGCGGCTGCCCCTGAACAACATTCTGAATCTGGTTGAGTTCCTTAAAGTTGACCTTCCCGTTCTCTGTTTCCTTGATTTTAAGTTTTGACGGATCAGTCTCAAAGTTAAAGGCAATATAGGCATCGCGTCCGTCCTGCGGCATAATTGCATGGGCAACCTCATACGGAGCGCCGTAAACAGGATTATCCACAAATTCGTTGATTTTATCTTCTTTAATACCGGCTACAACTCCCTGAGTCTCAAGCGCGCGCTTAATCTGCTCAAAAGTTATTTCTCCGCCGCTCATGGCAGGCGCAGTCGCGGTAAGGGTCGCCGACATTTCATCCTTTGAAACATCAATGATGAGCATTGCATCGCCCGCCTTGATGTGCTTGTATGTGCCGACAGCCTCGTATTTTCCATCGCTTCCCTTTTTGGCAAGCGTCTTGATTTTTCCCTCGTCAATGGAAATTGTATCAGAACGGCGGGCATCGTTAATGATATTCTTTGCCTCGACAGGCCGGCCTTTTCCGACAGGCATAACAACTTTAAGAAGAATATTCTCACCGAAGTGCCTGATATAATAAAGTCCGTCCATATCCTGAACTTTGATTTCTTCCTCAAAGCCATCGTTACCGAATACAGCATCAGCGGAAGATCCCTTCTTTTTGGCCAGAGCCGCCGCATTCTGATAAATCCGGAGTTTCCACGGCTTTTTCGCAAGGCCTAAAAAGCCGCTGGAGCCGTGCTCAAGTATCTCGTATTCCAGATTGGCCACTCTGGTATCAAGCTGGGTGGAAGCGTCAGCCAAAGCCTCGTCAAGGGAATCGGCATTAACTTCAATCACATGAAGAGCCTTGTCGGCCGCCAAGAGAGACTCCATATCTTTTCTGACGATATCCAGCGTTACCATTTTTACATAATTCCTTTTCTAAGGTTGGTAAGCTTCGCGCGCAGCCGCAGGTTAGCCTTTGTATGAAGCTGGCTTATACGGGACTCGCTTACTTCAAGAACCTGTCCGATTTCCTTAAAGGTAAGATCCTCATGATAATACAAGACTATTACCATTTTTTCTTTTTCGGGGAGCTCGTTTATTGCCTGAATTATTATCTTTTTTATGTCCTCGCGCTCCACAATAACATCAGGATTAAGGCTTGACGGAGACTCAATGGAGTCTCCTATTGACATATGATCATTATCGTTTCCGCTGTACCAGACATCATTCAGCGAAAGTATCGAAGTTCCAGAAAGCTTCATAACCGTCTGCTGATACTCTGCCTCCGAAACACCGAGTTTTCCGGCAATTTCCGCATCGCTTGCAGTGCGTCCGAGTTTTGCCTCCAAATCACCGATTGTATCTTCTATTTCACGTGACTTCTGGCGGACACTGCGGGGAACCCAATCAAGCTGACGGAGTTCATCAAAAATAGCGCCGCGAATCCGGGTTACCGCATAGGTTTTGAATTTTACATTTTTGTCGGGGTCATATTTTTCAATCGCATCCAAAAGACCAAACTGACCGAACCCGACAAGGTCGTCAAACTCGACACTCGCCGGCATTCCGACGCTTACCTTGCCCGCGACATATTTTACCAGCGGCATGTACTGCCTGATAAATTTATCGCGAAGCTCGGGAGAATGCGTCTCCTTGTATTCCTTCCAGAGTTCGTCTTCTGTTTTTTCTTCAACCAATGCTGATCCCATTTTTCTCCACACCCTAAATTATTATATCCTAACCTTCTTCTTTTTTCAAGACCGTTCTGATGGCTTCGGCCATAATCGGCGCGTCATTTACATTGACGACACTACCGTCCTTCATCTCTGTCTGACGGTAGTTCCGAGGCCTTCCCTGCTGGGCAAAGTCGCTGTCTTCAATTATGTCTTCGTCAGAATTAAATGCCTTGCCGCCAAATTCCTCTCCGATATCGGGAAGAGAATCCAGCTCATCGTCCCCGGCGACAGACTGATCCGGAGGAACCGATGCCTGACCGGAATAGCCAGCGTTCTGACCGGCAGAAACAGGCGCGGACTGCTCAACATCTTTTGCGGTCAAGTCAAGAGGAACAAAAGCAGGCTTCTGCTCCCCGCTGTCCGCCACAATATTTTCCGCCGCCTTTTTTGCACGAAGATTTTCCGCCGCGTCAAAAACCTGATTTCGATCGCCGGCGGTAATCCCTCCCGATTTTTCAGGGTTAGAAGCCTGCCCATAGAGTCCGGACTCATAGGAGGCCTTGCTCTGCCCCAAATCCTCACCGGAAACAATATGCTTTCCGTCCACAATAAAGGACGGAGTATCCTGATCCTCCGGAAGATCGACTTCACTAACAACCAAATCCACCTTTCCGCCCACAGACTTGGGCATTTCTGCAGAAACTGATTCCGTTGCGGCGCCGGGTGCCAGAAATTTTCCGTAAAGAAACTGAATTCCCACGGCAAGCCCGCCGAAAACCATGGCGAAAATGGCAGCCTTTATCGATGAGACTGCGAACCCCGAACGAGCCGCCAGAGCAGTGAAAAAGGATAAAACGAAAGCGCCGAAGGCGCAGATAATTACCGGCTTAATTTTAATCACATTCGTTTTCCCCTCATAGTATTCAATTATAACACAACTTCAAAAAAATTGCTACAAAATTATTTTTTAAATCCCAAAAATTTCTTCAGGAAGTTTGAGACTCCCTCGTTGCTCGGCGGCTCTGTCTTCTCAATTCTGCCCACAATATGCTTTACACACACGGCGGGCTTTGACTGCGGATTAACAATAATAAAAGGCTTCTGGCGGATTACGGAATTCTGAACGGCAAGATCCTCGTAAACAAAGCCCACATAATTAACCTTGTAATTAAGGAACTGCCCCACAATACTGATAATCCTGTCCGCAATGCGCTTCCCCTCATCGGCGGAGCGAACTCTGTTTACCAAAAGCTGAATGTTTATCTCGCGGTCCTCAATTTCAGTCGTAATAATCTTAATCATACCGTAAGCATCGGTAATGGCTGTCGGTTCAGGCGTTGTAACAACATAAACCTCATCACTTGCGGCGACAAAAGAAAGAACATTGTTTGAGATACCGGCACCGGTATCAATGATGATTATGTCGGCATTTGCAAGTGAAGAAAACTGATTGGCAAAATAGTCGAGTTCATCCTTGCTCAGGTTCGCGATTTTTGAGAAACCGTTTGCGCCGGCAATAAATTTTATGCCGTATTCAGACTCCAGAATAATTTCCTGCATGGTCTTTTGTTTGTTTATAACCTGAAGGAGATTGTATTTTGGAACTACATTGAGAAGAACATTGACGTTTGCCATTCCAAGATCTCCGTCAATCAAAATAACTTTTTTTCCGAGCTGGGCATAAGCGATTGCCATGTTTACGGCAAGGTTTGTCTTTCCAACACCGCCCTTTCCGCTTGTCACGGCTATGATTCTGGTTTTATGACCGTCAGAAGTTCTTTGTACCGAGGGACCGCCCTTCATAATTTCTCTAAGTTCGCTGATTTGATCTTCCATTTTATTTATCCTCACCACTTACAAATTTATCTTCAATATGAATTCTGTCGACAGTAAAACCGGAAAGTCTGATTAAGAAATCAATTACATCCGCATGCTGAATATTACGGGAAATAACCTGACCGTCAGTAATATATGAAACGGACTTGTGTCTGCGGCTTAAAACGCTGATAATATTTCCGAAACGCGTTGTCTCGTCACACTTTGTAACGATTACGGATGTATAACCGAAAGGCTCGTAGTTCTGCATAATGTTCTCAAGGTCGCGTGCCTTTGTCGAGGCGGTAACCGCAAGGTAAACATCAGGGCGAAGACCGTCAACATTAAGAGTGCTCTTTAATTTTGCGATATTTTCGGCATCGTTCGGGCTGTAGCCCGATGTATCGATATAAATAATGTCATAATCCTTTTTTACGGAATTAAAAATAGACTTTAGGTCGGAAGAATTCTCTGCCTTCTGAACATTAAGGTCAAGAACTTCTCCAAAAGTCTGGAGCTGTTTTTCCGCGCCGATTCTTGTCTTGTCAATTGTAATCATCGTGATATTAAGTGAAGGAAGTTCCGGACTTTTTTTGCGGAGAATTACATTCTGCGCGGCAAGTTTTCCTATTGTCGTAGTCTTTCCTACACCGGTAGGACCTACAATTACAATTACGTGCGGAGGCCTGTGAGCCTTTGGCCGTGCAACTTCAATGGACTCGCCTATCCAGTCAATCACCTGTCGCTCCACCTTGTTAAAGTCCTTCAGGTCATCAATGGAAAATTCAGACTTGAGGCGGGCCTCAAAAGAATTGATGTATTCCTTTGTAAATTCATTGTCTTCCAGCAATTCCCTTATGCGCTCAATGGACTCAATCTTTTCCTCACCATGTCCGCCGCGCGGCAGATTCTGCACAACCTCAAAAAGTTTGTCCATCTTGCTGTTTACTTCGCTGAGCTGTATTTCTTCCTTTGACTTTCCGTTTGCGGAAAGGCGGAGAATCTCGTCACGGACACGGCGGACGCTTTCCGGGTCGCTCACATCGGTAAAGGATTTCTCCGTGCGGCGGTTCACCATATACCAGACCTTTACACATTCCTTTTGGAAAATACCGAAAGGTCCGTACTTTTTCATTTTTGTCTGGCGGTCGACAATTTCATAATTAGTTCCGTACATATTGCGGAGCTTGTCGCGGATATCTTCAATAGTGTCTGCTGTAAGAGTAAGGACCTCTTCCGATTGATTTTCACTAGCCATTTACAACCTCAATCTCTTCTTTTATCTCGCCGAGCACTTCAAGCTGAATTGAATTTTCGGCAGACATAACTTCATTTATACTGATAACAACTATTCCCGGGAGCTCCCGCTCCGTAGAACTCTTTACGAGCGGACGAACTTCTGACGGACACAGAATAACCGGCTGGTATCCCCGCTCCTGCATTGCGGCAAATGCACCGCTGACATCATTTATCCACCTGCGGCCGTCAACCGGGTCAAGGGCCGCATAGGGGCGAGAGCCGTCGGCCGGAAGCACCTGGTGGTTAAGGAGCATCTCGGCATAGCCCTGACTCAGATTCATTACATGCAGTTTGTGATGGTCGTCAGCATACTGGAGACATATCTGCTTGCCAAGAGCCTCGCGCACCTTCTCGGTAAGAATCCATGAACCGGCTCCCGGCCCGAAGTTCGCAAGTGTCTCCAGGATAAGAACTATGTTTCTTATAGAAACCTGCTCGCGCAGGAGATTCTGAAGAACCTTTTCTATCTGGCCGTAAGTAAATTTTGCGGTTTCCAGAACTTCATCAACAACAACCTTGTCTGTCTCAGTAAGCTTGTCAATAATCTGCTTGACTTCTTTTCTGCCGAGAATTTCCGCGGCATGGCTTCTGATAATTTCTGTCAGATGAGTTGCAATAACAGTCGGGGGATCCACAACCGCATAACCGGCGCGCTCAACTTCAGCACGCTTGTCTTCCGGAATCCATACCGCAGGCATTCCGAAGGCCGGGTCATTTGTAGGCTCACCCTTCACTTCTTCGCGGATATCGCCTGTATTGATGGCCATATAATAGCCCATTTTGAGTTTTGAGCGGCCGGCCTCGATGCCCCGGATTTTAAATGAGTATTCGCTGGGGTCAAGAGTCATGTTGTCAACGATGCGGATACTGGGAACCACGAGTCCCAAATCCAGGGCAGCCTCGCGCCGGATTCTTGTAACACGCTCCAGGAGTTTTGCGCCTTTTTCGTTATCCACAAGAGGAATCAGAGCATATCCTATTTCAAGCAGCAGTGTGTCAAGCGGAACAACAGGCGAAACATCAGCCGGATTCTGACCCGTCTGAGTTTTTCCGGCGGCTTCGGCCTCCGCCAGTTTTTTAGCAGATTCCATGGCAGCCTGAGTTCTCTGCATGCGTATTCCGGCATAAGCGGAAATTAATCCCAGCGGAATAAGAACATACCATGGCATTCCCGGAAGAATTCCCATAACCGCCATGGCAGCTCCTGCAATAATATATGTAACACCGGAACTCGTAAACTGTTTTTTAAGATCATCGCTGAGCTGGGTCTCGGAATTGCTTGCGGTAACAAGCATACCGGTAGAGAATGAAAGCAAAAGAGACGGAATCTGACTTAAAAGACCGTCACCGATTGTAAGCCGGGAATAAGTCTCAATGGCGCCGGAAAAAGGCTCCCCGCGTAAAACCATTCCCGTAATAAGACCTGCCACAAGATTTACAACCGTAATAAAAATTCCTGCCGTTACATTTCCGCTTACAAACTTTGACGAACCGTCCATGGCAGAGAAAAAATCGCTCTCATTACGGATATCGGCTCTTTTTGCACGGGCCTCTTCTTCAGTGATTGCGCCGGAGTTCAATTCCTGGTCAACGGCAAAATTCTTCTGGCTCATTGAGTCCAGGGCAAAGCGGGCTGCGACTTCAGAAACACGGGTCGCACCCTTTGCGATTACAACAACCTGAATTACGATCAGAATAATAAAGATTACCATTCCGACAACCAGTCCGTCAGTTCCCTTAGAACTTCCGACAACAAATGAAGAAAAAGCCTTCACCATCCGGCCGTCAAAACGCGCGCCCTGTGTAAGAATAAGACGGGTCGAGGAAACATTTATTCCAAGACCGAAAAGGGTTACAAGCAGAATAATCTGCGGATATGTCGTAAGTCTTGAAGGCTTGGGAGTCGAGATAACCGTCAGCAGAAGCAGTATGGCAATGGCGAGATTCATCGCCATAAAAGTATCAAGAAGTAATGTCGGCAGCGGAATTATGAGCATAAGCACGACAAGAATCGCACCGACACTTACAGCATTTTTCTGTATAAAAGAGAGAAAGTTATTCTGTCGTTCTTCTGCCATTTATTTCCCCACCCAAAAGTTATCCGCGTTTCCCCTACGCGTTCCGATTAGCACTGAACTTTTTCAATTGACTGTAAACAACTGAAATCGCTTTAAAATAATTTTCCGGTATTATATCACCTAATTCAACGTCTGTATAGAGGCCTCGGGCAAGAGGCCTGTTTTCCACTATGGGAACATCGTTCTCACGGGCAACTTCCTTTATGCGCTGTGCCATAAAGTCAGCGCCCTTCGCGTTTACGAGAGGCGCGTCTTCTTCCGCCTGGTCATATTTCAACGCTACGGCATAATGCGTCGGGTTAGTGATTACGACATCGCTCTGGGCAACCGCCCTCGGCATATTCGAGGCAAGAAGCTGCCTCTGCGCCTGCTGAATACGGCCCTTAACCTCCGGATCACCCTCCATCTCCTTGTATTCCTCTTTTACTTCCTGTTTGGTCATCTTCAAGGAATCCATAAACTCTTTCTTCTGAATCACATAGTCAGGAATTGAGATTATAACAAAGAAAATCGCGGCAAACAATAAGAGCTTAATGGCAATGGAAGCAATTTTTGCAAAAGCACCTGCTATATTCCCGTTTCCGTGGATTATAAAGAGCAGGTCTCCCATATTGCCTCTTATAATCAGAAAGGCGGCAAAAACTATTACAGCCACCTTTGCAATAGACTTGAAAATATTAAAGGCACCCTGACGGGAAAAGATTGTCTTCTTAAAATACTCACCAAAGTGCGGAAGGATTTTTGAGAAATTCGGTGTAATTGGTTTTAGGCTGAATATCCAGCCGCGGTTTTGAATTATGTTTCCGGCAACCCCCGCAAGCAGCGCGACAAAGGCAACAGGCAAGACCATTTTTAGAAAATAGTTGAAGAATACAACCGCATTTGCGGCCGTCACTCCGTTATCCTGATTGCATCTTGTAAAAAAGAATATAAGAATTTCTTCAAACTGCTCCAAAAGCCATTTTCCCAAAAGCAAAAGCGTAAGCACGGAAAATAAAAAGACAAAAGCACCGTTCACTTCCTGACTTTTCGCGACACGCCCTTCTTTGCGGGCTTTTTGAATTTTAAGGTCAGAAGCCTCTTCAGTGCGTCCCTCGTCTTCCGCGGCAAACCACTGGAGGTCAATATCTGAAAAAGTCATATTCTTTTTCCCCCAAGCACAAGAAGGAGTCTTTCCAGCCGCGCAAAGCCACCGGCAAAACCGCGCGTAAAAGCATCGATTAAATCGGGCATAAGAGCAGTTATAATAAAGAAGGCCGTCAGCATCATTACAGGGAATCCCTCGCTAAGAAGATTCATTTGCGGAGCGGCCTTGGAAAGGATGCCCGTAGAAATTGTAATGAGCATGAGAGTTCCGATTATGGGAAGAGAAATGACAAGGGCGTTCGCAAACAAATCCGTAAGGCTTGAGGCCATAAAACGGGCTAATTTTCCGCCGTTCGCCATGTCGTTAACGATTGAATAGGCGCTGAGAGTTTTAAAGCTCGATACAAGCCCGCCGAAAAATAATTTCTCAAACCAGTGTGTCTGCATAAAGACAAGCATGGCGATAAGATTCAGGTACTGGCCCATAAGAGGATTCTCTACCTGGCTCAGTGCATCGTAGACCTCGCTCGCGGAAAAGCCCATCTGAAAGGCAAAAAACTGTCCGGCCGTAGAAAAGGCCGAAAAAATAATGGTGACGTAAAAACCGGTTATCACGCCAATCATCGCCTCGCCTGCAAGAAGAAAAAAGTACTGAATTGTAAAAAGCGAGTCGCCGCTGAGAAGAGGCGCATAAACAGAAAAATCAACCTGAGGAAGAACAACATAAGCCATAAAACCAGAAAGAGCGACGCGTGCGACAGCGGAAACATTCCTCATTGAAAAAAGGGGAAGCGTCATAAGCAAAGCGAAACATCTTACTGCTGCAAGCAAAAACGCAGGAGCGTCGTTCAATACATCACCAAGCATCTATTATCCCAAGTCAGGAATTTGCTCAAACAGCGAAACAGTGTAGTCACGGAGCTCGGCAAACATCCATCCTCCCAGCAGGGCAAGGACGGCGAGAATAGTCAGCATTTTCGGCAGAAAAGTCAGAGTCTGCTCCTGAATGGAAGTTGTCGCCTGAAATATTGCAACCACAAGACCAATTATGAGAGCGGCACCTAGAACAGGGGCAATCAGAACAAAAACCTGAAAAATACCGGCCCTCATGATATTTGAAATCTGACCCAAGTCCATTATTCCTCCCTCTCACCTATCGCAAGACACTGTAGAACAACTGCTGGGTCAAAAGCCCCCAGCCGTCCACAAGAACAAAAAGCATTAATTTAAAAGGCATTGAAATCTGAACAGGCGGAAGCATCATCATTCCCATACTCATCAGAATGGAAGCCACGACCATATCAATTATGATGAACGGAATGTACAGATAGATGCCTATTTTAAAGGCAACCGTAAGTTCGTGCAGAATATACGAGGGAACAAGAACATAAGTGGGGACATCTTCCAAAGAGTCGGGTTTTTCAAGGCGTCCCATGTTCATAAAGAGTTCAATGTAACGGGTGTCATCAGCCATCTGCGTATACATAAAAAAGCGGATCGGTTTTTGAGCCCTGTCAAATGCCTCCTCAATTCCAATCTGCTCGTCACGCATCGGTTTAAAGGCATTGTCATAGACATTCGTAAAAGTCGGCCACATTACAAAAAGCGTCATAAAGAAAGCGATTCCATTCAGGACACTTGTAGGCGGAACCTGCTGCAAAGACAGGGCCCGCTTAATAAAATCAAGAACGATGCTGAAACGCAGAAAGCATGTCAGTAATATTAAGAGGCTGGGCGCAAGAGTAAGCAGTGTCAGCAGAACCAGAAGCTGGACGCTAAAGGCAACCTGCTCGCCGGTCTGAGGACGAGTAATGTTTATATCAATGTTTGGAATCTGAACGGGATTTGCGTTCCCCTGCATCTGCATAGTTCCCCGCGAACTGCCCTGCGGAAAATTCGGATCGTCCTGAGCGCGGCCCGCCGACTGGGAAGAAACAGGAGCCGCACACAAAAATCCAATAAACGCAAAAAGGAAGAGACGGTAAAACATTTTCCTAAAATTTGAATATTTACTGGCCGCCATTATTTTTTCCATTTATCTTGTCTTTCTGAGACTTAAAAAAGTCCGCTATGGAAGACGATACTTTTTTCTCTCCACCGACTGAACCGGAATTTTTGGGGCTGATAAAAAGGGAAAGAATGTCACCGAAATTTCTTGCCCGTTCTGTATGCTCATTACGGTCTGCGTTCAGGTTCATTGCGTCAACGAGTTCCTTGTCTGTAATCTCACCGAGCAGGTCAATTGAATTGTCCGTCACTCCTATTAAATATGCATGCTCCAAAAGTGTCACAATCTGGACAGTCTTTCCCGGTGCGACGGTAACCTGCGCCACTTTGCGCAAAAAAGTATCGTCATCAGCAATAGTACCGGCCATTTTTTTCTTCATGAAATTCATTACAAAATAAATACAGACAATAATTACAATAAGAACAAAAATCATTCTGAAAAAAATCCAGACTGTCGATATTTTTCTTGCGGGCGCACCCTGAGAGACAGCCCTTGTCTGTGAAGTCGCCGCACCTATGGGAAGAGTCGCCTCATCGGGCAAAGCCTGCGATTTTTCTTCCTGTATTATTCGGGTTGAATTACTGTTTTCGGACAAATTATCCTGCGCAAAGAAATTCACGCAGAAAAGAGAGAGAGCGCCTATTAACGCGATAATCTTAAAATTTTTCAATTTTCCCCACCCGCTTTATTCTTGTGATCCAGACGGAAAAGACCTTCCCCAAAGCCTGCCGGACACTTTTTGTCAGTGGCCGGCCCGTACTGAACTCTGTTATTTACATCAATTTTACATCAGCGCAGTTCTGAGACTCTTTCCTGAGGAGAAAGAATTTCCGTAATACGCACACCGAAGTTTTCATCGATAACCACGACCTCGCCCTTTGCAATAGGTTTATGATTTACCAGAATATCCACAGGCTCACCGGCGAGTTTGTCAAGTTCGATAATAGTGCCTTCTCCGAATCCGAGAATATCCTTTATCGGTTTTTTGGTGCGGCCGAGTTCTACGGTCATCTCCATGTAGACATCCATCAAAAGACCGATGTTCCCCTGGTCCTGAGCACCGCCGACCCCCATCAGATTCGGATACTGGACAGACTGAACATTCGGAGTCTGCATTCCGCCCATCATCTGACCGCCCATCGGCATCTGCATTCCATTCATCGGCATCTGCATTCCGCCCATCATCTGACCGCCCATCGGCATCTGCATTCCATTCATCGGCATCTGCATTCCGCCCATCGGCATTCCACCTGCCGGAGAGCCCCCCATTCCTCCCATCTGAGCGGCGCCGCCAAGACTTGCCATATCAGCGGCATTCAGTGCGCCGCTGGCTGCGGCCGGGGCCGGTTGTGCTCCGCCGCCAAAAGCAACCGCAATCTGCTGGGCCGCATCTCCGCCCACAGCCTCCCAAAGTGTATAGGCCTGACCGTCAATGGTCAGCGGAAAGGTAAAGAGGGCAAAAGTGTTCTGAGGAATACGAACCATAGCTTTAGGCACATCTATTGACTCGGCGGGATTGCAGGCAAGGCCTCCGAGTTTTCCGGTCTTGTCGAGAGCCGTAATCTCATCGTTTGTATGGGTGGAGAGCATCTCGTTGATTACACTCATAGCCATATCATCGAGAGAAGCGTTTTCTTCCTTATTTATCAGACTTACAATTTTCTGAGCGCACTCCGTGGACATTACATAAAGATGGTCGCCCTTCAGAGTATTAGAAAAATCTGCGGTTGTAGCGATAACCATTTCCGGCAGTTTTGCAAGAAGCTGGTCACGGGTGGCTGACTCAACAGAAGGGGTTCCCATTGAAACCTCCACACCTGTCATCTGCTTTAAGTTTTCTACAAGCGGATCTTTCAGATCACCCGCAAACTTATTCAAGGTCGCCGTGTCTATATCAACAGAAGGCGCGCCGGAAACCTGCCCTGACGCATTAAGGCCGTCCATCGGGACACCTGAAAGCAGAGCATCAATTTCATCCTGAGAAATAACGCCATCACTCATACTGTTTCATCTCCTTCTACGGAAAGCTCTTCAAATTCCTCGGCGTCCTCTTCTTCGAGTTTACCTGTAACCTGAACCGCCATTTTTTTACCAACAACACCGGGCTGGCAGAAATATTTTTTCTTGTCGCCAATGTTAAGCGTGAGCTGATCGCCCACCTTTGTATTAGTCAATTTTACAACATCGCCTATGCGGAGAGAAAGAACGTCTCTTATAGGCAGATTGATTGAACCGATTTCCGCAACGACATCCATATCCACGGTTGAGATTTTCTCTTTCAGCGTGCCGAGATACTGTGTAGTTGAACTTCTTCTTACTGACGAAAACCAGAACTGGGAAGAAAGTTTTGAAATAATAGGTTCTATTGTAAGATAAGGAATACAGAAGTTAATCATTCCCTCTTCCTCACCTACTTTTGTTTCGAGTGTAACAAGAACAACCATTTCGGTCGGAGGAACAATCTGCGCGAACTGCGGATTTGTTTCAATCTGCCCCAGACGGGGCCTCAGGTCAATCACCTGTGTCCACGCCTCGCGCATATTTGCCAGGATACGGACAATAATTCCCTCCATTACCGACGACTCAATATCCGTAAGATCACGGCTTTTGTTTCCGGTAACAGCGCCTGTACCGCCAAAGAGGCGGTCAATCATACTAAAGGTAATGGCCGGGTCAATCTCCAGAACGGCGTTTCCCTTTAGAGGATCCATATTGATAACAGCCAGAGTGGTAGGCGTCGGAATAGAACGGATAAATTCCTCATAAGTCAGCTGGTCTACGGTTGCAACATGCACATGTACCAGAGAGCGCAACTGCGCCGAAAGCGAGGTTGTAGTCAGACGGGCAAAAGTCTCGTGCATAATCTGCACTGTGCGGATCTGTTCCTTTGAGAATTTGTCAGGGCGCTTGAAGTCATAAATTTTGATTTTACGGGTGTCAGACACCGCCTTATAGTCATCGGTCTCTGACTGCCCTGTATTTATCGCATTGAGTAACTGGTCTATCTCGTCCTGTGAAAGAACATCTGTCATCTACTTAATCCGCCTCTTGCAAAAATCATTTTTAATTTTGCGAAACAACATTCAATTTATCAAATGAAATTTTCTTAACCTTTCCGCGGTTCAAGATTGTATCATTGATTTCGTTGCGTATTTCTATCTTAATTTTCTCTTCATTGCGGGGAGTCAGTTCCTCGGCCGTCTTGCCCGCAAA
Source organism: uncultured Treponema sp. (assembly GCA_964346805.1). GTDB lineage: Bacteria > Spirochaetota > Spirochaetia > Treponematales > Treponemataceae > Treponema_D. Next base: position 46,461 of record CAYFWC010000008.1, read on the forward strand.
ATAATTTCTCAAAAAATCACGGATAGGAATGCGCTGGGCAGTAATTTCTGTCGAAGTAACCTTATCCTCTTTTTTATATCCGAGAAAAACATTCACAACGACACTGGCAGGAACCGCATCGCTTGTGCGTGTCTGAATATCACTCAGAGAAGTATACCATTCCAATTCCTCCGCTATTTCCTTGTAGTCCTCGCTTACAGGAATAGCGGCCTGGGCCGGCTTGTTCGCACCCACAATATTCATTGTAATGATTACAACAGTAACAATGAGAATTATTGCACCCAAAGCAAGGGCAATGTATTTTAACAAGGTCGGAAGAATTCCGCCGATGCCGCCTTTTTTAGAAGGCGCAGCCGCAGCATTATCATCTCCGAGGTCGTCTGTTCCAGCATCATCATCAGCCATGTCAAAACTCCTTTATTACATTAAAGGCATCTCTAAAAATCCAATGAATTGGCTTTCGGAGATTGCCGACGAGTTCCAAGCTGTTTGTAACAGCACAGCTCGAACCCCGTATTTTTAAAGACGGCTCTTAAAAACTCAGTTTTCAGGAACTGTCTCAATAATATCCAAGCATTAAAAATGCCCTTCGTCCAGAATTATTATGTCAACGCGCCGGTTGTAAGCCTGCGCCTCGGCGGACGGATCCGTAAACTTAGGACGCGTGTCCGCATATCCGGCGATTGAAAATTTTTTTTCATCCGCACCGAAATCCGCAAGATAATGCAGAACATTCATGGCGCGCGCCGCGGAAAGCTCCCAGTTACTGGCAAATCCTGTCGTCACGGGGTCTACCGGATTTGAGTCGGTATGCCCCTCTATTCTAAATCTTCGGCTTTTCAGGCCTTCATCATTAAAGAATTCTGAAAGTCTAAGCAAAGTTTCACGGGTATTCTCCACGTCCAAATCCGCACTTCCCTGCCTGAAAAATGAGTCGGCGGCAAGCGTAATCACAAGACCGCGCTCGTCACTGGTAATCGTGATGCGGTTGGATTTTACATCAGGAGCAAAAAGAGAGACGGCCTTTTTCTTTGCCATACCGAGAGAACGCCCCCTCTCAACAGAAGGAAGGGAAGAAATTGTGTTTCCCAAATCCGCGAGGCGGCCCGCACTCAAGGACATGCCGCCAGACACGGATTCCGTCTGGTTCATCTGGAGACTTTCTGTAATTGTGGCAAGCTGAGTAACGTCAATTTCCGAAGGGTTATAAAGCATAACGAAAAAGCAGAGCATCAGGGTTATCATGTCACCATAAGTACCCAGCCACGCAGTTGACGGTTTTTCAGGTTCCTTCTTTTTTCCCATCTATTTCTAGTCCTTCAATACTTCGGCACCTACGGCCTTGCGTGTGGCAGGGTCAAGGTAAGTCAGGAGCTTCTGCGCTATGACACGAGAGTTCTCACCGGCCTGAATGGCAAGAACGCCTTCTATAATCATTTCCTTGACACGCATTTCGGCAGTGTTCTGTCCGACCAGATTGTTTCCGAAAGGAGCCAGCAGCCAGTTGGCCATCATTGAACCGTAAAGGGTGGTAATCAAGGCGACGGCCATGTTAGGACCCAGAGAACTCTTGTCCTCCAGGTTGTTCAACATACCAATAAGTCCCAAAACAGTACCCATCATTCCGAAACCAGGCGCAAATCCGGCCCACTGGTTGACACAGTTAATCCATTCCATATGACGGGCTTCCGTCTGATTCATTTCGTTTTCCATGATTTTTCGGACGACGGCAGAATCCGTACCGTCGATTACAAGGCGGAGTCCGCTCTTGAGGAAGGGGTCGTTCAAATCTTCAAGACCGTCCTCAAGAATCAGGATACCCTCACGACGGGCCTTTTCGGAAAGGTTTACAATATCCTGCACAAGAGTTTTCTCCCCAAAATCAGGAATCTTAAAGGCTTTGCCCATAACCTTAAAGAGACCTATACACTTATTCAGCGGAGCTAGAATGAACAAAGCGGCATAAGAACCTCCGACAGTCATAAATACTGAAGGAATATCGATAATTCCGCCAAGAGTACCGCCAGAAGTCAGAACTGACATGACAATACAGGCCGCACCACCGATAATACCGATTATTGTTGCTATATCCATACTTTTATACCTCTTGGGTGTTTATACCGATTCTTTTTCGATAATTTATAATTCTGTTTATAATATCTTCCGAGGAATTTCTAACAACGATTTTTTTTCCGGACAGCATAGTGATTGTAAGATCCGGAAGATTTTCCATGGATTCAATCATATGCGGATTGATAAAATACTTTGTTCCGTTGAGACGCTCAACTTCAATCATCTCTATTATTTCCCCACTAATAAAGATATAATCTTTATTATAAAACCATTCTGCAAAAAAAGCAAGTATTTCCTTTATATAATCGGAAAAAAAAGGCGGGACTTTAGGAAAACGCCGGCTAAAGGTCGTGAGAGCTTTAGCTCTCATTCGCCTCCTGTTACGGAGACTCTTGCGAAAAAAAGCAATAAAGCTTGCACAGGTTAATTTGCATTCAGGCTAACAGTGAATCCTTAATTTTGACGGCATCGCTGGAGATGGTTTACTTTGTCAATTAACGCTATATATTACGCTTTTTTTGAACAGATTTCAATCAAAAATACTTGATTATAACAAGGTTATATGATAGGTTATAATCACGCTACTAGCCACTGCTTGCATATCTTTAATTTTATTTCAGTATGGAGAAATCAATAATGATGGGGATCAGTAAAGAAAAAATTTTCGTGATTGAAAACACCCCGGAAATGGCTGACTTAATTGCACACTACATTAAAGACGCAGGAATGGATCCAATTATTTTCTCTAGCGCGGAAGAGGCCCTCGAAAAACTGCCAAAAAATATTCCGCAGGCCGTACTTCTCGAATTGAATCTGCCTAAAATGTCCGGTATGGATTTTCTAAAAAAGTTTCGTGCTGAATACAAAACGACAATTCCCGTAATTATAGTCAGCGCCAGGGACACAGACGAAGACATCATTCAGGCACTCAACGCCGGAGCAGATGAATTCATTACGAAACCATTTTCTCCGCGAGTACTTATCGCGCATCTTGAGGCAACGCTCCGACGTCTTACACAGACCGAGGCTGCCGTCGAGAGTTCAATTCAGTTCGGGGACTACACTCTGCTTGAAAACTCATGCGTCCTGAAGCGGGGTACGGCAAAGGTTCCTCTTTCCGCCCGTGAATTTGATGTGCTGGATTACCTTGTCCGCAACGCCGGAAAAAATCTGTCTCCTGAGAAAATCTTCAATGAAGTGTGGAAGGTTTCATTCGGCGATGTAACAGCGGTTGCTGTTTATATCCAGCGCCTGCGCAAGAAGATTGAGAAAGATCCGCAGAATCCTCAGTACATCAAGACAATCTATCGCTACGGTTACCGCTTTACAATTACGGGGCAGGAAGCCTGATTCAGGAGAGAATACGCTCAACGGCGGCGGCAATATTGTCGGCGCTGTCGTAGAGTCTCTTTGTCTCGGGAATAGAATCAAGAAAGATTTTTCCGTAACGCTTTTCCATAATGCGGCGGTCAAGAACCACGACAGCACCTTTGTCGCTTGAGCGGCGCACCAGACGGCCAAAGCCCTGCCGGAATTTTATCACAGCCTCCGGAACAGACAACTCCATAAAAGCAGAGCCGCCGCGGTTTTCCACAGCCTGCGCGCGTGCCGCGAAAACGGGATCGCTCGGAACACTGAAAGGCAGTTTCACAATTATCACCTGACTGAGCGAGGAGCCGGGAACATCTATTCCCTGCCAGAATGAATCGGTGGCATAAAGAACACTTGACTTGTCATTTTTAAATTTATCCAGCAGTCTGAAGCGGTCGTCATCACCCTGCTTTAAAAGTGTCAGACCCATTTTACTTATCTCATACTGACTCGTGCTGAAAGCCGATTTCAGAGAGTCATAGCTTGTAAAAAGAACCAGAGTTCTTCCCCGGGCGGCCTTTATCAGTTTTACAAGAGTAAATTCAACATAACGCTGGAATTCAATATTGTCGGGAAAAGGAATGTCCCGGGGAACGGCGAACAGAACATTTTTTTCATAGGGAAACGGAGAATCAAAAGAGGCGGACCTCAAGCGAGTCTCGTCCGAAAAGGAGAGCCCCGCCCTTCTCATCCAGAATCCAAAATCATTTCCGGTCTTTAAGGTCGCGCTGGTGCACACAACGCTTTCCATAGGCTCAAAGACACCCGTATTCATAAGAGGCGCAATATCAAGCGGCGTTCTCGTAAAAGTTACATAAAATTCTTTTCCATCCTTTGCAAACTCAGGATTAAGACGGTTCTTCTGTATCCAGAAAACCTTGTCGCACTTTTCCTCCCAGGCGGAGAAATCCTTGCACACAATTGTGGTGTCCTCAAGGTGCCGGATAATAGCCTTTGTTTCCCAATAGGCATCCTGAGTTTTGTCTTCCTCCGCAATACCGTCGGTTATTTCCCGGACAGCGGCCACCAGACGGCTTATGTCGGAGGCCAGTGTCATCAGGAGCGAAATAACCGGCTGGAAAACAGTCTTTGTCTCTTCAAAAAGGCGGAGCGTGTAACCGTTTCCAAGCGCGTCAAGGGCTGCCGTCTCAAGATTTTCTATATCAGTCTTGACAAGGCTTACTGCCTCCGCGACTTTTTCGGAATTGTCAGGTCCGTGCGAGAGTGCCGTCAGTGTAAAGATATAGCCGGCAAAGGACTGGCGGCGCTGCCTGTACAGGAGATTCATCTGCTTTAAGATTTTAAAGCGCGCAACCTGCTCACTGAAAAAACTTGTGGCGGCGTTTTCTATTCCGTGGGCCTCGTCAAAGACAATGCGCTTGTATGGCGGCAAAACAGCCGTATCGTCATACCCCACGCCGTTCATCCGGGACTCTATGTCCGCAAACAGAAGATGGTGGTTTACAACAAGAAGCTGAGCGTCGGCGGCCTCACGGCGCACACTCATTACAAAGCACTTGTCACGGTAAGGACAATGAAGCCCCATACAGGCATCACTTTCCGAGCATATGCGGCTCCACAGATTCTCAGGCGGATTAAAGGCAAGATCACTGCGGCTTCCGGTGGGAGAAGTTTTTGCCCACTCGTAAATCTTTTCCAGGACATCGGACTCGCTTGTAAAGAGGTCCGGCTCCTTTCCCAGCTCCTCAAGGCGGCGGAGACAGATATAATTATTCCGCCCCTTTAAAAGAATTGCCTTTATTTTCTTACCGATAATTTTTTGGGCCATCGGAATATCTTTTTCGCTGAGCTGCTGCTGAAGGTTTATTGTACCGGTCGAAACCACAACACGCTCCTGATTCTCAACGGCCCACAGCATTGCGGGAATAAGATAGGCGAATGACTTTCCTACTCCGGTTCCGGCCTCAAAGGCTCCCAGAGAATTTTCGTTAAAGGCCTTTGCTATTGATTTCAGCAGTTGTATCTGGACCGGTCTCTCCTCAAAATTACCGGAGAACTTTGACAGCGGGCCGCCGTTGCTTATGCAGAAAGCCGCCTCATCTTCATCAAGGTGAACAAGTTTTTTTGGCGGAACAGGTTCCATCACGACATAAACATCAGTAACCTGATTGTTTATTATATAAAAGCCCTGAAGATTTTCGTTAGCACGGGATGCGGCGGCCATATCGGCATCGCTGGGTGTAAGATTGCCGCCCGGGTGGTTGTGAAGAAGAACGCAGGGGTCCCGGCTCTCGTAAAAATTAATAGGAACAGAATTTTCGTTGCCACGGCTGGCAGCCTTTACAGAAGTGATGATGCAATTTTCATTAATGGCGCCGACAAAAAAGACCTCATTGCCGCCGGCGCGTTCAATCTCACGCCGCATCGCAATGACGGCAGGCATAGAAATCCGCGACTCAATATCCATTTTCCACCCAAAAAAAAGGACCGATAGAATCATCGGTCCTTAGCATCTCCCACGGGAATTGAACCCATGTTGTCGGGATGAAAACCCGATGTCCTAACCACTAGACGAGGGAGACATACAACTTAACATTGTGTGTGGTATATTATCAAAAAAACATACTTGTGTCAAGTGAAAAAAGATAAAAATTTAAATTTTTTCTTTCTTTATAAAATCACCTTCTGCCGCAAAAGACTTATATCATCCGGGATTTTTCCGCCAGAAACAAGGATTTCCTCTATACAGCCTCTCTCATATTTATCCTCAGGATAAAGGCACACTATGCTGAAGTCCCCGTCCTGCAAGAAATTATGTTCCCCAAAAGCCGTGTAGCGGGTTGCGCCTACGCTGACAAAAATTCTTTGCGGAAATCCCGCAGCCTCAAGATAGGAATGAATGTTCTCCGCAGGCCCCTCGTTTTTCTGAAGATTGAATTTCTGCAAAAGCCAGCCGTCCAGTTTCTCATAAAAATAAGAGTAGGAGCGCACTGAAGAATTTTCACCGTATTCAGAGAGGCGGCCGCCGCGCTCCAAATACGAACATATTCTGTAACGGGACATAAACGCCCATGCCTCTTCATTCCCCCTGCTGGCCGCGGACGCCGCTCCGGCAAAAAAATCGCCCTCTCCTGATAAATTTATCATGTTGCCCGATCCTTTTGTAGACACGCCCCAGTTTTTCTTTTCGCTGATTTTTATTATCATTCCTTGCGAAGTTTTTTTTCTTATGGAAACATCGTTTGAAGCGCAGAAAGCAAGAGGTCTAAGCCCGGCCAGTTCACTTTTCTTCCAGTCGGCGTCATAAAGGATTCCGCACTCCGCCTCAATCTGAATCTTTTCCTCACCGCGCGGAAAAATTATCTTTTCTGAGTCAAATGGAAATACATGTAAAAACGCCGGAGTAACGGAATCATTTCCGGGAATAAAAGTCGGGAACACGGCCTTTGGAGCGCCGGCCTCAGCCTCTATGGCCGAAAAGTCTCGGGCCTCACCGGCCTGCTCCAAATGTCCCGTAAAATTTCCAGCCACGCCGAAGGCGGCACAATCAGAATCTGATAAGTCAAAAGCAGTCATGCGTGTATTATAGCAAAAACCGCAGAAAAAATCTACAAATAAAAAAGGAAAAAAACCGGCACCGCAGATACATAAAATTTTTCCCATTGTTTTTTGTTGCCATTTTCCCAATGCATTGTTATCTTTATATATTATGGATAACAAGCTTGTATTACAAAAAGCGGTTCGGGATAATCAGAATATACTCGCAGACCCGCGCGAGATTATGGACACTGCCCTTCAGTTCCAGCAGCTTTTGATGCTGTATGAAAGCGGAATTAAGCAGATAACCACAAAGTTTGAAATACTGGAAGATGAATTCCAAAGCAAGCACCAGAGGAATCCGATCTCGACAATTCAGAGTCGCATCAAAGAACCGCTGAGCATTGTGGAAAAACTTCAGCGCAAAGGGCTTTCTGTAACCCTTGACAACATGGTAAACAGGCTTTACGACATTGCCGGAATACGCGTAACATGCCCCTTTATCAGCGATGTCTACAATGTTACGAAAATGCTGCTCTCGCAGGAAGACATAACACTTATAAAATTAAAGGACTATATCAAGGAGCCAAAAAAATCAGGATACAGGTCGCTGCATGTAATCGTAAAAGTGGCGGTTTATTTCAGTGATGAAAAGCGCGAGATTCCGGTCGAGATACAAATCCGCACGATTGCTATGGACTTTTGGGCCAGTCTTGAGCATCAGCTCCATTATAAAAAAGATTACGAAATGTCGGCCGACATAAGCAAGGAACTTCTGGCCATTGCGGACAACATTGCCTGTAATGACGGGCGCATGCAGAATCTGGCAAAACATATTCCGGGCTTTAAAGAATTTACGGAAAAAGACTTGAACAATTTAATCTAATATGATAATATAGACTCCACGTTACGGGATGTAGCGCAGCTGGTAGCGCGTCTGCTTTGGGAGCAGAATGTCGCAGGTTCAAATCCTGTCATCCCGATTAGTTATCTGACTTGCTTGCATCGATCGGAACAGACCCCAAATGAAGTACATTGCTATAATAGGTTGTGAAAGTGTTGTCACGCCCTTTAGCCACGGCATACATATCAACATAATACATATTATTTGAGACACTTCCGCTTTCAAAATCCTCGTCACCACTTTTCGGTAAATCATAGGAAATCGTGCTTGTTTCAGAATAAGCAGAGTCATTTCTGCGTCCGAAATCAAATGTATATTTTGTCCCGGTTGCTCTTCGGGGAGTATAAATTTTAATAGGTGCCGAATAATTATTAGAGCTACTGATTGAAATGTCAGCCTTATAATCGGGAGAATTCTGATAATTTGTGAGCCTTATCCTCACATATTTTCCTGTCAGCGCACTGCCTGACACCAGAGGCTGAATGCTTCCCGATGACGTTGAAAGTTCCTTATAGCCGTAACTTATCATACGCTCGGCGGCGGCGGAATAATTACTCTGCGTGTTTACCGCGCTGATCGAGGACTGCATGCTTGTCATTGTAGATAAATTGGTATAGATTCTGTAATAGACGGCTGTCCCCAGAAATATAAATTCCGTATTTCCGGAATTTGAGTTAAGGGCAGAGATAAATTCAAAATAATTCTGGTCATAGTCCGAGCTGGAATAAGACGGCTCGTGAATAACGCTCACCGGACCGTCAACCGTAAAGGTATTTACAAGTCCGCAGCCGGTGAAAACCAAAGAAAATAAAAGAAGAAACTTACTTAATTTTTCCATCACTCCTCAAAACGAGAAGTCTTGTCTTTGCAAGGTCGTTCCAAGTGTCATTCGAATACTCAAGACCGGCGATTGCCTCATAAGCGGCTTTTGCACCCTCGTAGTCATTCTTGCCTTCCTTTATGCGTCCGACATTAAAGAAAGCACGGCTTCTGTCAACAAAACTCTTGTCGTCACAAACCTTCTGATAGAAGGAAAGCGCTTCGTCAGACTGTCCCAGCTCTTCGCAGGCGGCAGCGGCATTAAAACTGCACAAAGAAGCAAGATAAGAGCCTTTTGCTTTTGACGCGGCAGCAGACCAGCTGGCCTTTGCATTTGACCAGTCCTTTTTCTGGCCGTAAATATCAGCGGCAATCATATTCGCGCGGGCACCGGCAATTCCGCCTTTTTTCAGGAAGGGACCAAGATTGCCGAGCGCAGTCTCGCGGCGACCGGCAAGAGAGGCCTCGTCCAGGCCGGCGGCATCTTTTGTAAAAGAGTATTCAATAATCTCAATCTTATTAAGATTCTTTTTTACGACGGAAGTCTTAATATTGAATGCGACCGCATAGGCAACAATAGCCGCAATTACAAGGCAAAGAGCGCCGACAAGCAGCCTGCGATTTGCATCCAAAAAGTCAGCGAACTTCTGCCCGCCGGAACTCTTTTTATCTTCCATTCTAACAATATTTTTGTCAGCCATAATTTTCACTTCCTATTTTATACTTTACCTGATGCCAAGCTCAACCAAAAGCCGCGACAGGTATGTACGCTGGATTCCCAGAACTTTCGCAACGTCAGTCTGTCTGCCGCCGCCGGTTCTAAGAGCCTCGGTAACATAATACTTTTTAAAGGCGTTAACCGCGTCTTTCAGCGTCTGACCGCTTTCCGGGATATACCCCTTCTGAACCTCGGTCTTTCCGTCTGTCTGCAAAGAGCCGGAGGCGATCTGCAGATTCTGCGCTGTTACAAAGGGCGGGTTTCCAAGAACACACGCTCTTTCTATAGAGTTTTCCAATTCGCGCACATTGCCCGGCCAGTAATAACTATACAAGACCTGCTCCGCGTCAGCGGAAAACCCCTTGAAATTCTTTTTTGTCTCGCCGGAAAACTTTTCCAAAAAGTAATCCGCCAGCGGCTCAATATCTTCCCTTCTTTCCCGCAAAGGCGGAATCCGCAGGGGAACAACATTCAGCCTGTAAAACAAGTCGTCGCGGAATTTTCCTTCCTTAACGGCTTTTTCCAGATCTTTATTCGTGGCGCAGACAATTCTTACATCAACGGAAATTGTCTCGCTTGACCCCACACGCTCAAATTTCTTGTCCTGAATCGCACGCAAAAGTTTTGCCTGCAATTCAAGCGGAATCTCGCCGATTTCATCAAGAAAAAGAGTTCCGCCGTTCGCCGCCTCAAAACGCCCCTTGCGTTCAGTCAGAGCGTCGGTGTAAGCACCCTTTGCATGCCCGAAAAGTTCGTCCTCCAAAAGGGAAGATGTCAGGGCCGCGCAGTTGACGCGCACAAAAGGTTTTGTCCGCCTGTCGCTCCGCAGGTGAAGCTGCTCGGCAAAGAGTTCTTTACCGACTCCGCTTTCTCCCGTAATTAAAACGGAAGAGCTGGTTTTTGCCGCGGCGACCAGCATTTTTACAAGGTCCTCAATCACCGCGCTCCTAGAAATAAAAACGTGGTAGTCGGTCCCCTGATTTATGTTATCGCGGAGAGCAAGGATTCTGTCCCTGGCGTCGCGGTAACTGGCGGCGTTGGCATAAGCAATTCCCGCCTGATGGGCAAGAAAGGTCATAAGCTCAAGGTCTTCATTTGAGAATTCCCTGCCGCCGTTTTTATTGATAAGCTCAATTACACCGATAAAGTCATTCCCGTTTGTCATGGGAAGGGCTATCATCGTATTCGTAATGTAACCTGTCTTATTTTGAACCCGGTCAAAGAAACGCTCGTCGTTATTTGCATTGTTCAGGATTACACTTTTTTTATTTTTTGCAACCCAGCCGGCAACGCTGTTCTTGTCAACGATTATATTCTTTGCCTCGGCTCCCTTCGGTCCCAAAGCAACGGCGAATCTGAGCGAGTTTCCGCCCTTTACTGCAAGCAAAAGGGAGGAAGACTCGCAGTCTATAAGACGCATCGCCGACTTCAGGATATAAACCATCAGGGCGTCAACGTCGGAAAACTTTTCGTTGATTCCGGCGCTTAACTCGATGAGTGTTTTTAGTTTGTCAGAATAACCAGAAACTTCCGCACTCATCTTTATTACCCGACAGTCGAACTAGTTGTCTTTTTTAGCGTTGAGCGCGTCACCCAGAGTAAATGCTCCGTCATCATCATTTGAGGAAGAAGTCATATACTGACTGATTTCATCACGCTGCTGCTTACGCTTGAACTCGCGTACAGAGAAAGCAACCTGTTCCTTGTCCTTCTTAACATCTACAACGAAAACATTTATCTTGTCGCCAACATTGTACTTCTTGACGGCCTCTTCGTAAGGAGTCTCTCTGTCCTCGCTCAAGTTGCTCTTGTTGATAAGACCTTCAATTCCGCCCGGCGCCTTGACAAATACACCGAAGTCAGTGATTGAGGTAATCTCGCCCTCAAGAGTTGAGCCGGCGGGATACTCCTCGGCAAATTTCTGCCACGGATCATCTGAAAGCTGCTTGAGGCCAATCTTAATACGGTGGTTCTCGGGATCGTTTTCGATAATTACAGCGTCAACTTCCTGGTCAACCTTGAGTTCGCTTCCCGGATGCTTAACCTTCTTTGTCCAAGAAATATCGTCTCCGTGAAGGAAGCCGTCAATGCCGTCCTCGATGGAAACGAATGCGCCTGAATTTGTAATCTTAACAACCTTTCCGTGAATCTTAGTTCCGACAGGATATTTCTCAGCTATTGAATCCCACGGATTCTCCGTAACCTGCTTCAGTCCCAGAGAAACGCGTCCGGCCTGAATGTCATAGCCCAAAATCATGCACTTAACTTCATCGCCGATTTTGAGAAGATCACCGGGCTTGTTTACTTTCTTTGTCCAGCTGAATTCTGAAATATGGGCAAGCCCCTCAATTCCCTCTTCCAGCTCGATGAAAGCGCCGAAGTCCGTAAGCTTTGTTACTTTTCCGGTAACAATATCGTTTACATGGTACTTCTGCTCAAAGTGAACCCAAGGATCCTCTGAAAAATGCTTGAGAGAAAGGTTGATGCGCTTCTCTTCCGGATCCAGGCGGATTACTTTAAGCTCTATTTCCTGACCCTTCTTTACAAAGTCCTTCGGGCGTGTTACATGGCCCCAGCTCATGTCGTTGATGTGGAGCAGGCCGTCAAAGCCGCCCAGGTCAATGAATGCGCCGAAACTTGTGAAGGACTTTACAACGCCTTTCACGCTGTCGCCGATCTGTGTCTCGGCAAAGAATTTATCACGGGCCGTGCTCATCTGCTCTTCGAGGTACTTGCGGCGGTTAACCACAACATTTGCCTTGTTGTCAGAGTAGAGGCGCTCTATATAAAATTTACCCTTTGTTCCAAGCAGGCTCTCGGGTTTTTCAACCTTCTGGCTGTCAGACTGGCTGATGGGGAGGAATGCGTGAATGTCACCGCCGAGGGCTACATCGAAGCCGCCCTTTACGACTTTTTCGATTGTTCCGTCCACAACCGTCTTCTCGTCAAATGCCTTGCGGACATCCTTCCACTTTTGTTTGGCATCTGCTTTTGCTTTAGAAACTTCAGGACCGTTTCTACCGTCTTTACGAATAAGGACTACTGTTACTGTATCCCCGACATTCGGCAGATCACCTGCGAACTCCGTTACGGGAATCTTTCCCTCAGACTTGTATCCTATGTCAAGAAATACATACTCGTCTGTTACAGCGATTACTGAACCGTCAACAAGCTGGCCGTCTTCAAGCGATTTAAGATTATTGAGAGATTCTTCTAATTGTGTCTGGATTGAGTCCTTGGAGTTCTGGGCTTCATCCGTTACCACTTCCGTCTTTTCCATTTTTTACCCTTATGAGTGAATTTTGCTAATAATTATAGCACAAACTTCTTCAATAGTCAAGTCACTTGTATCAATATATTCAGCGTCCGGAGCGCGTTTCAGGGCGCCCACTTTCTTGTTCTTATCCATCTCGTCACGCTTTATGATGGCGGCCTTTACCTCTTCGAGCGTCATGTCCGACACGCCCTGGTCAAAGCGGCGCTGCGCCTGAACATCAATCGAGGCGTCGAGGTAGAATTTGTATTCAGCATTGGGAAAGACAACGGTTGTCATGTCGCGGCCCTCGCAGACTATGCTCTTTGAGCTGGTAATCTCGTGCATGCGGTCGTCGCATATCTTCCTTATTTCCGGAATTGCGGAAACCTGCGAGGCGCTGGCGGAAACCCTGTCCTCGTGGAGGCGTGACTCAACATCAACTCCGTTAAGGACCAGGTGTGAATTGCCGTCATAGTCCAGCGTCTGTTTTTTCGCGAATTCAACCACAGCCCTGTCGTCGCCAAGATTGATTCCGGCATCGAGGGAAGCCAGTGTGAGCGCCCTGTAAAAGGAGCCGCTGTTCAGGTATGTGATTCCGAGTCTTTTAGCGATGATTCCGGCTATTGTAGATTTACCGGTGCCGGCCGGTCCGTCAATTGCTATAATCATAAGTCCTTACTCCTGTTTGCAAGCGCCAGCAAGTCCTGGACTTCCCAGCCTGCCAGCTCGCGGAATTCACCGGGAGCCATTTCGTTTATATTGATGTTTCCGATTCTGACACGGGTCAGACGGCGGATACCGACTTCCTTTGACTCAAAAACACGGCGAATCTCACGGTTCTTGCCTTCTATGAGAACTACGGTCATGCGGTGCGAGTTAAGCTCGCGCGCGCTTTTTGCCCTGTAAAACACATCGTCTATGCGGATTCCCTTCTCAAAATCCTCCGCGAGCGTCCGCGGCAGAGGAAGGCTCGAGTCCACGACATATTCCTTTTCTATCTCGGCGCCGGGGTGGCTCACAGTCTTTGCAAATTCGCCGTCATTGGTGAATATTATGAGACCGCAGGAAAACATGTCCAGACGGCCCACATTATAAAGGCGCTCCGAATATTTTTCCTTTAAAAGGTCGGCGGCCACAGGACGGCCCTTCTCGTCGCTCATCGAGCATACATAGCCCTGAGGCTTGTTAAGGAGAATGTAGCGTTTTGTCTCCTCGCGGCTGACAGGAATTCCGTCCAGGGTAACAGAGTCTCCGTCCCCCACTTTTGTTCCGAGTTCAGTGACAATGTTTCCGTTTACGGCTACACGGCCCTCCAGAATGATCTTTTCCGAGGCGCGGCGGCTTGCGACTCCGGCGTGCGCCAGAAAAGCCTGCAGCCGCTCCTGCTTTTTTTCTGTTGTATCAGCGGGCAAGTTCGAACCTCTCTTCCTCTTCCTCGTCCAGTTTCGGCAAATCCGCGATGGAATTTAGTCTGAAGAATTTGAGGAATTCTTTTGTTGTGCCGTACTGGCTGGGTTTTCCGGGAATATCTTTTTTTCCGACTTCCTTAATAAGGTTGCGCTCAATCAAAAGCCGTATCATATTGTCCGCGCTCACACCGCGGATATCCTCAATTTCCGCGCGCGTAATCGGCTGTGAGTATGCGATGATGGAAAGTGTCTCCATAGCGGACTTTGAGAGACGGCCCTCGTTTTTGGAACCGTAGCGCTCCTTTAGAAGGTCCCACATTTGTTTTTTGGGAATGAGCGCCCAGCCGCCCGTGATCATTGTAAGCTCAACGCCGCAGTAGTCCGCCGAGTATTTCAATTTAAGATTTTCAATACATTTCTGAACAACTTCTTCCGAAAGCTGTGTGATTTGTGCGATTGTTTTTTCTGCAAGCGGCTCACTGTCCAAAAAGAGAACCGCCTCGACCAGTGCAGATTCAGTGTCAAGATTCATTTCCATAGAAATGAATTATACCAAATTTCAGGCGGCAGGTCTATACTTGCAGATTTTTATATCACCGAAAAGCCGGCTCTGGAAGATCGTCGCCATCTTGAACTTTACGGCCTCAAGAATTGCCATAAAGGCGCAGATTACATCCATTTCGTTGCCGCGGCGGGTAATGAGATCCGTAAACATGCACTGTCCGCCCTCGTCCAATTTCTCGTTCATAAGGGTGATTTTTTCGTTTACGGAAATTTCTTCATACATGTTAAGAATTTTTTCGTTGGAGTACTGGTTTACCATAGTGCGGAAGATTTTCTGCATCTGCTGAAGAAGGTCCCATGTATCCACGCGTTCCCACTGGCTTTCCGCATCCTCAAAAGGAAGCATGCGCTGAATTTTTTTCCGCTCAAACACATAGGCCGAATCATCTTCCTGCCCTTCCATAAGTTCGGAGAGTTTCTTGAATTTCTGGTATTCAATAAGTTTGTCAACAAGTTCCTGACGGGGATCCTCAATATCATCGTCATCATCATAGGCTACATCAACAGGAAGAAGCATGCGGCTCTTAATGTAAACGAGTTTTGCGGCCCACGAGTAGAACTCACTGAGATCTGTCAAGTCTGTGTCCACGAGGTTGTCAAGATAGTCCAAATACTGTTCCGTAATCTGGGCGATAGGAATATCATAAATATTAACTTTGCTTTCGCGGATTAGATGCCATAGTAAGTCAAGCGGGCCGCTGAAAGTGCCTGCGGAAAAATTCTTTCCGACATTGCGCTCAATCTCATCTGTCCGAGTCTCTTCCAATACTTGTTCCATATTTCAACCTCTTTGAAAAGTCCTCTGCACTCATATATTTCTCAACACCGGACTCACATCCTTTTAATGCTGAACATGCTTGCGTCAATTCATTTATTTTTTTTGAATCAAAGGCTTTACAGTTTTTATTATCGGAAGATTCTGTAAAAATCTCAAGTAAAGGAACAAGAACAAAAGCGCGTTCTTCCAGTCGCGGATGCGGAACAGTCAAATCGTCCTCATCGATATTATGCAATCCGAAGAGCTCTATGTCAATATCCAGTGGACGCGGTCCAAAGCGGATTTCCTTTGCCCGGTTCCGACCGTATCTGTTTTCTATCAGGTGAATTTTATCCAGCAGGCTGTATGCGCCCGCTGTATCGTTACTTGTATCGAATCGGCCGGCGACGCACATATTGTAGAAGTCATCCTGGTCAGTAACATACATGGCCCTTGTCTTATAGACAGAAGAACATGTAAGGTCTGCCAGAACAGAAGACAAGTCGCTGACAGCACGGACCAGAATGTCAATGCATGAAAGAGAATCAAGTCTTCTGTTTGAGCCGAGGCCCAGAACCACAGGCAGCAGCACCGGTCAATTTCCTTTTATTTAGAAGAGTTCATCGGGAACTTCTTTCGCGGCCGCGGTTTTTTTTGCAGTCGTCTTTGAGGCGGCCTTTGCCGGGGCGGCTTCTTTTTCAGGAGCGGCCTTTTCCTCAGCTGGAGGAGTTGCGTCCGTTACAAGCCCGCCCGTACCAACGCCTTTTGCGCGCATGGCGGCCTCGTAGGCCTTAATCTGACTGTCGGTTACAATCTCGCCCTCTTTTGTGCGGAGAACCTGTCCCGGGAAAATCATATCGCGAAGACTGTGCTCCAGCTCAATCTTGTAGTCAGAATTGCTCTCAATAAAGGCGACGGCATTCTCCTTGCCCTGGCCAACTTTCTCGTCTCCGCGGGTATACCAGGCGCCGCGCTTGTCGATCAGGCCGTGCTTTACGGCGCTGTCCAGAAGAGAGGCCGCCTTTGAAATACCTTTTCCAAAGTAGATGTCCAGCTCAACCTTGCGGAAAGGCGGAGCCACCTTATTCTTTACAATCTTTACGCGGACGCGGTTACCGATTGCGTCCGCGTCTCCCTTACCGTCGATTGTCTCGATACGGCGGATTTCAAGACGGACAGAAGAATAGAATTTCAGAGCGTTTCCGCCAGTAGTTGTCTCCGGGTTTCCGAACATAATTCCAATCTTCATGCGAATCTGGTTGATAAAGATTACGGTACACTTGCTCTTTCCGACAATTGCCGTAAGTTTTCTGAGTGCCTGGCTCATAAGTCTGGCCTGAAGCCCCATGACAGAGTCGCCCATCTCGCCCTCGATTTCCTTTTGCGGGGTAAGAGCGGCGACAGAGTCAATTACGATAATATCGACAGCGCCGGAACGGACAAGATTCTCGCAAATCTCAAGGGCCTGCTCACCGGTATCAGGCTGGGAGACCCAGAGTTCATCAATATTAACGCCGAGATTCTTAGCGTAAATAGGATCAAGCGCATGCTCGGCATCGATAAAGGCCGCGATGCCTCCAAGCTTCTGCGATTCTGCGACCGCATGCAGGGCCAGCGTGGTTTTTCCGGAAGATTCCGGACCGTACATTTCGATTACGCGACCGCGCGGATAACCGCCTATTCCCAGCGCCTCGTCAAGCAGGATAGAGCCTGACGGAATCACATCGATTTTTGCGGTATCAGTCTGGGCACCCAGTTTCATCAGAGAGCCCTGACCAAACTGCTTCTCAATCTGAAGCCGCGCGGCCTCCAAAGCCTGGAGTTTTTCGTTTCCACTTGCGGCGGCCTCTTTTTTTTCAGCCATATATTTCCTCCACCTTTAACATATACATTTTTATAAAAATCTGACGAATATTTTAAAAGAATTTACACTTTTTTTTAAAAAGGTTCAACGCTCTGGTAAACGGAACGCCCCCGGAGCGAGAGTTTTGCGCCGTCGGTCGTAATTCTTCCCAAAATGCGGACAGGCTTCTCACAGTTTATCGCGGGAACAGGAAGAAAGTCAAAGTAAACCCTTACAATTCCCTCGACATTCCTAATGTTCTCGTAGCCGACAAGAAGGTCGCAGGAATACGAGGCGGTGCCCAGCTCGGTGTTTGAGATTCTTCCGGACCAGTCGACATAGCAGTCAATGTAAAGTTCGGGGGCTTTTGCGACTTCCGCATAAGAATAATTGTCATGGAGACTGTCAAAGCCGGGAACGGTAAAATAGCCGGCCAACTCACGGGCCTTGCGCTTGACGGCTGCGGAAGCGTTGGAATTTAGAATCAAGTTTATTTCCTTCTGCGCGGCGTTGTCACGGTAGTGCTGGAAAAGATCTGCGGCGCTGTTGTAGGCCGCATTGACCTCACGGGCGCTGAGCTCATACTTAAAGGCCGGGGAAGAGCCGGTTTCCACCGGAGAAGAACTTTCAGATGCCGAAAGCATAAGACATGAAATGTCGGCACGGCCGTCCTTGGCAAAATTATTCCTGGGCCAGAAATGAACCGCCGCAAGTCCGCACAGAGCGCCCAGCAGAAGGGACAGGACAAGCCTGCGAATCTGGTCGGGATTTACGCCCAGTCTCGGATAGTAGCGCTCAATACGGCCGTCGTCCACCCAGCGGCAGATTTCCTCGTAGTCACCGTGCGTGCGGACAAATTCAAGGGCGCGCTTCGCATCGGGGTTGTCAGGCTCCAGGTCCAGAATGTCCAGATAATACTGAACCGCCCTCTCCGTATCGCCTCTCCGCAGGAAAATGGCGGCCTGCGCCAGAAGAAGATTTGCGTCGTTAAGCCTGCACTTACGGGCAGACTCAAAATTCTGGGCCGCGGAACCGGTGTCCCCGGCATACAAAAAGGCAAGGCCGAGAGTATAGCTGTAGTCAAAAGAGTCCTCATAAATCTCACGCTTTGCATTTAAAACGGAAATAGCGTCGGCAAATTTCCGGCGCTTCATAAGACCGAGAGCTCTTTCAATGGCGCTTTTCACTTGCGGCTCCTGAGCACTTGGAGAACTTCGTCAATCTCAGTCTGGAGCTGCTGAATTTTCAGGCGGTTAAGACTGGGATCGCTTTTCTCCAGTGAATTGATATGGTTTATCAGCTGCTGAACATAATCAGCATTCAGCTTTGACGGATCTATACTGCCTAAATCTGTGTCAAATTCATAGTTTTTGTCGCCGGTATCCTCCGGCCCGGCAGACACATTTCCGGGTTCGGCCGTCTTTTCTGCGGGCGGAGGCACTGCGACCGCAGGCTCTGCCGCCGGAATCACAGCAGCCTGTTCAGGAGCGGCTTTGGCCGGGTTAACAATTATAATCTGCTTTCCGGCATTCTGAAAGTCGTTCCGGGAGAAGTTGATTCTGTATGAGTAAGAAAGGCTGCCATTATCCGCAAGCCCGGTGTAATTCCAAAAAAGTCCCAGCGCAGAGTTATTGTATGACATGAGTGAGTCGAATGACCGGCCCTTTTTGAATGAGGTGGTCATGCCGGCCGCCTCCAGAACATCTTTGTTTGCGAGAACAGCCTTTTCGGGAGCGGTGATATTCTTTCCGAATATGACAAATTCCACGGCATACTTTCCGTCACTTGAAATAATCCAGTGATTTTTTTCCGACGGCTTTAAGATTGTCTCGCTGCTAATCTCGGGTTCGGCCGAGGTTGAAAAATGAGAGTCCCGGTTTTCTCCCAGAACCAGGTTATGCATTGCCTTGACGGCAAATTCATGCGGCTCTCCGCTTATATTCTTTACAGTGTAATTAACCAGGATAGAATTTACATTGTCTCCGTCAGGCTCAGACTCCAGATCATTGCCGAAAGAGTAGACGGCCTTTAACTCCGCCAGTCCTTTTATTGTAAATGTTTCTGTAATAGAATTTCTGTCAACATCAAATACAAAATCAGCCTTTTCACTGCGGTTAAGTCTGTATTCCACACCGTCCGCATAAAGCGCGATAAAATTGGAGTCGGCGTGATTGGCAGTGTCGACAACCGGAATAAAACCTTTTTTGAGATGGCGGACATAAAAGAGAACGGAACCGTTTTCGTGAACTGTCTTCATGCGGACAATGCCCCGGGACACAACCGCGTCCGCCCCCCTTTTTACAAGAACCTGTCCGGAATCCTCCCCGGAGTTACCGTCCTTTTTTGCGGTGCCGGAATTTTTCTTGGCTCCGGCATCAGCCTTCGCCATTTTATCCGCTTTCTTCCGCGTGACCTCCGCCTCTTTCCGCAGACGCTTCAGTTCCTTTTTTGAAGCGCGCTTTTCAGAGACCACAGTGTCAGAAGCAGGATTTTTTTTTGCAAACAAAGGATTTCCAAAAGACAGTGCAAAGGCGGCAAAAAGAAATACTAGTTTTTTCATTTTTTATCATCCTCTTTTAGAAGTACCTGCGCCTCGGCGGCGGAATCCTTCAGGCGGCGGAGGGCGTCAAGGAAATTATATTGTCCTTGTGCCGGAACCTCATTTTCACCGGAGGAAGAATCCGGCACATTACCAACAGTCATCGCGGCAGTCTCATCTTTGACGGGAGCCGCCTCAACTTCGGCGGAAGGGCTTTCTACGGAAACTTCTTCGGTCAGAGGTGACTGCCCGCGCAGGAATTTTTCCTGGACACCGAGCCGGTTCTCAAGCTCGTAGCGGCGGAGCGCCTTCTCGTAATTCTCCTTTGAAGATAAGTAACTCTCTCCCGTCTGCTGGAGAAGGTACAAAAGTTTTTCCTCGCGGGTCCGCTGGTTTATCGAGTCAAGACGGTATTTGGCTTCCACAGCCTTCGCGTCTTTGGGAAAATCATTCACAATCCTCTCGTAAAGAGGTTTCGCCTGCGCAAAATTGTAGCCGCTGTAAAAGCATTCACCAATCCAGAAAAGAGCCGAGGCATACATCTCGCTTGAGGGGTTCTGATGGCAGAAGTCGCTGAGGACAAGAACGGCCTCGTCATACTGCCCGAGATAAAAAAGATCCCGTCCCCGCTGGTATTTTATCAGCGGTGCGTAGGAACTATCAGGATAAGTCTGCAAAAAATATTCAGTGTCCGCATAAACCGCGCGGTAGTCACCGGAATAAAATTCCGCCATAATCAGCATATACAGCGTGCTGTCGCTCTGGTTCTGCGGATCAGTCAGTGCACGGCGAAAAAGAATGGTCGCGCTCGAATAATCCGCGGCCTTGTAAGCGTTAAAGGCGTCGGCAAGGGCAGCTCTGGAAAATGAGGATTCAGTCTGAGATGTAAAACGAACACCTGTATTTTTGTCTGCAAAAACACAGGCAGAAAAGAAAACCAGACTCATTGCCAGACAAAACTTCTTCACTTTTACCTTCTCCAACCTAAAGTGTCCTGAAAGAACGACGACCCGGAAACCACGATATCAGCTCCGCTTTTCAGGACGGTGTCAAGTGTGTTCCCGTTAACGCCGCCGTCAACAGAAATCTTATAGCTCAAACCGCGTTCGGCCCTTATTCTTACCAGTTCCCTCACCTTGTCAAGGGATTCTGGAATAAGTTTCTGGCCGCCGTATCCCGGCTCGACAGTCATTATCAATATAATATCGGCGGAATCCAGCAAATTCTTCAATTCCGATACGGGAGTCTTGGGTTTTATTGAGATTCCGGCTTTTAGACCGACATTCTTTATACGCTGAATTATATTTTCCGCACGGCCGACAGTGTTCTCATAGTGAAATGTAATCCAGTCCGCTCCTGCGGCGGCGAAAGTCTCAATCTGTTTCTCCGGCTCGTCAATCATCAAATGCACATCAAAAGGAAGTCTTGTAAGTGAACGGAGGGAGCGGCACACGACCTGACCGTAGGAAATTTCGGGCACAAAGTGTCCGTCCATCACATCGATATGAACGACGGCACCGCCGCCTGAAACTATTTTTTTTATGGCGCCGCCCAGATCAGCAAAATCGGCTGAAAGGAGGGAGGGCGCAAGAAGCGCATTTTCCATCATTCTAAAATAATAGCACAGGAGGAATATTTTGTAAATGGGTAATTTTTTCTATTTTTTTGCAGTTTTTTCGTGCAAACAATTAGAAAAAGTGATATGTTATATGCGTGAATCGTAATATCCGCAAGCAGACGCTCGTTCTGTCCGTAAGGGCAAATGCCCAGGACAACCGCACTGTCTGCCTGCTTACAAAAGACGGAATTGAGTACTCAACCCTTTACGGCGGCCCCAAGAGCAAACTGCGGGGAACCGTAAGTCCGTGGAATTTCGGCACAATGTATTTTTACAGCGATGCGACAAAGAACACTTCAAAAATCAGCGACTTTGATGTGCAGAAGTATCATCCGACATTCAGGGAGAACCTATTTAAGTCTTTCGCCGCCGCTCTGGCAGGCGAAATTGCCGTAAAATCAAAATGCGCCGGAAGCCCAGAAATGACTTTCTCACTGGTAAACGGATTTTTGGACGGAATGGACTTGTGCGGAGAAAGAGCCGCGCGGCTGGGGCTGATACGCTTTTTGTGGAGATATATGGACTTGCTGGGTGTCCGTCCCGACACGCAGGTCTGCGCAGGGTGCGGTGAAAAATTCGCTGGTAAAGATTCTGAATCTGTGATACAATATGAGCCGGGCGGAAGAAATTACGCCCTTTACTCCGGCAGCGGGGGCGGTTTTTTTTGCGCCGACTGCGTCCTGCCCCAGGAAAAGGGTGCGAGACTGTCCTATAATTCACTGTACTATCTGTCTCTGGCGGGTGGGGAGGATTACGGGACTGCCCGTTCACTCAAATTGACCGCGCTTGAGTACAACGAGCTTAAAGTTTTTGTTTTTCAATCAATGGAAGAGGCACTGGGCTTTAAACTGAAAACATTTATATCCGGGAGAGGAATCTTATGAGAGCAGTTGACATTATAATGAAAAAAAGGGGAACCTTTATCGTTCAGGATGACGGTTCAAGAAAAATGGCCGGGGACACTACCCTTACCCCCGACGAAATCAAATTTCTGGTGGATGAATATGTCGCAGGCCGCATCCCGGACTATCAGATGTCTTCATGGCTTATGGCCGTTTACTTTAACGGAATGACTTTTGATGAGACAGGCGCGCTTACTGAATGCATGCTGCACTCCGGAGACATAATCGAACTGCACGGTTCCCGGTACGAGGAGCTGGGACTCCACGGACCTTTTGTCGACAAGCATTCAACGGGAGGGGTCGGCGACAAGCTTTCACTTCCGCTGGCTCCCATAGTGGCGGCATGCGGAGTTCAGATTCCGATGATGAGCGGACGCGCATTGGGACACACAGGAGGCACACTGGACAAGCTTGAATCCATCGAGGGCTACAAGGTCAACCTTACTCCCGACGCTTTCCGCTCCCTTATTGCAAGGGACGGCTACGGAATGACAGGCCAGACCAAGGAAATTGTTCCGGCCGACAGGCTTCTTTACGCGCTCCGCGATGTTACGGGAACGGTAGAGTCTGTTCCGCTTATTACGGCGTCTATCCTTTCCAAGAAAGTCGCGGAGGGAAGCGACGCGCTGGTATTTGATGTAAAATACGGAACAGGCGCATTTATGAAAACAGAGGCGGCGGCGGAGACGCTTGCAAACTCTCTTGTAAAGACTGCTCAGGCAATGGGAAAGAAAGCCTCGGCCCTGATTACGAACATGAACACTCCGCTGGGCTACAAAATAGGAAACTTTCTGGAAATCGAGGAAACTGTTGACTGCCTAAAAGGCGAAGGCCCTGCCGATGTCATGGAGGTTACCTACGCGCTCGGCGCACAGATGCTCTTACTCGGCGGAAAGGCCTCAAGCAAGGAAGAGGCCCTTGCAAAATGCAGGGATGCGGTGGAAAGCGGCTCCGCCCTGCAAAAGTTCCTGGACAATGTTGACCATCAGGGCGGCGACTCAAAGAAAATGCTCTCTGAATGCGGCAACAGGCGGAGCCAGTTTAAGACAGAACTTCTTGCCGAAAAGGACGGCTATATAACCATAGATGCCTACAAGGCGGGATTGAGCGGCGTGTACCTCGGAGTCGGCCGCAACAAGACAAGCGACAAAGTCTGCCCTGATGTGGGAATTATCCTCCGTAAAAAGGAAGGAGAATACGCAGAAAAAGGCAGCGTGATTATGGAAATATACGGAAAAGACAGCGAATGCCTGACACCGGCTCTTGAAACCTTAAAGGGAGCCATAACTTACAGTGAGAGTCAGGTCCAGACGCAGCCCTTGATATACAAAGAAATAAACTGAGGCTCTAAAAACAACAGTTTTTAGGGGGAAGTTTTGAAATTCCGACATTCCGAGTTGTGCTACTACAGCAACACGGATTCCGTCGGCAATCTCTAAAATAGGATTCTGGATTTTGAAGACATGGAATAAAAAAGAAGTGCCCCGGGAAGATGTGCTCGCTCTGCACAACAAATACGGTGTTGATGCGCTCACTGCTTCAATTCTCTGCCGCCGCGGCATTACCAGCGGAAAGGATTTGATGTGGTTTTTAGAGAACGACTTCAGATTCTGCCACAACCCGTTCGAGTTCACACAGATGGAAGATGCCGTAGACCGTATTCTCGCCGCCAAAGAGGAAGGGGAAAAGGTTCTGATTTTCGGGGACCGAGATGTTGACGGAATTACGGCAACCACAGTTTTGTACCAGCAGCTGAAGCGCATGGGAATAGATGTAAGCCGGCGGCTTCCGGCCGGAGACGATGCCTACGGCCTGTCCGTGCAGGCGGTGGACGATTTTGCGAAGAATTACGGAAGTCTTTTAATTACCGTTGACTGCGGTATTTCCAACAACGAGGCGGTAAGACACGCCAACGAACTTGGAATAAGCGTAATAATTACGGACCACCACGAGGCACCTGAAAACCTGCCCGAAGCGGACATTATCGTAAACCCAAAATGCAAAGATTCTGGATACACTTTTAAAGACATTTCGGGCTGCGCCGTAGCCTTTAAGCTTGCGGAAGCGCTCCGCTTTGCAAAGACTGAAATTTACAAGCAGCAAATCTGCCTTATGAATGTAATTCCTTCCGAAGAGAATTCCTCGGAGATTACTGTAGAATGCGTAAAACTGCGTAACCTTGTCCGGCGGAAAAAGTTCTCCAGGACATTCAGGACAGGGGAAACATCAATAGCGCAGAGCGGCCTTGCGGAATTCTTACGGGGCGAACAGATTTTTGTATGGGACAAAAAAACCAGCGCCTCTCTGCTTGCACAGGTTTTTGGAAGCGGAGTCGAATTCAATATGTTTGACATAAGGGAAGTCGCGTCCAGAATAATTCCTTCCCTTGCCGGTGTGTCGCTTGAAAAATTAAAGTCGCTCTCAAAAATCGCCCGCTACAACCCCGATGCAACGAGCGATTTGGACGCATTTTTTAATATTTTTGTAACATACATCAATAAAAAGACAGAGCAGGCCTTTCCGAAAAACAGGGAATTCCGCGAGAAGGATCTTCAGCTTGTAATGCTCGCCGTTTTGAGCGACATAATGCCTCTGAAGGACGAGAACAGAATCTTTGTCCGAAACGGTCTTGACTCGATAAACGCGGGCCGCGCAAGGTCAGGTCTTGTAGAACTCCTTGCCCGACAGAGCCTTTTGGGGAAAAAAATAAACGCCCACGATTTAGGCTGGAATGTGCTTCCTGTACTGAACGCTGCAGGACGGCTGGGAACACCGGAGCAGTCCCTCAATTTATTTTTGGAGGAAAGCCCGGACGAGTGCGACAACCTTGCAAGCATAATTCTGGACATGAACGAGCAGCGCAAGGAGCTTGAGAACAATGCGATTGATTATCTGGGAGGACGGCCGGAAAAACAGGCGGAAAAATACGGCGGAAAATTCTGTCCGGTATTTGACGAAAAGCTGAACCGCGGAGTTATAGGACGTATTGCAGCAGTAATCTCACAAAGAATAAAGGCTCCGGCCATAGCAATGACCCGCGTGGGAGATGTTTTCATAGGTTCAATGCGGTCCACACGGGGAGTCCACTGCGTTGAATTTCTGGACAAATTCGGCGACATTTACATAAATCACGGCGGCCACGAGGGGGCCGCAGGATTTTCACTCACGGCCCAGAACTTTGAAATATTTAAAAGCCGTTTCGCCGCGGCGGTAGACACAATTCAACTCGGACCGGACGATACGGAAATAGTAGATATTGACGCGGAACTTTCTCCCAAGTACCTTACCGCCGGTCTCATGCAGCTCATAGACAGATTTGAGCCTTACGGCTGTGAGAACAGGGAACTGGTCTTTATGACCAAAAATGCGCGCATTGTAAACGCGCAGATCATGGGAAAAACACAGCGCACACATTTAAAGTTATGGCTCCAGATTGGAAACATAAAGTGGCCCGCCCTGTGGTGGGGACAGGCTGAAAAACTAGGAAAGGAATTTAATGTGGGGGACTGCATAGATTTCCTGTACAACTACCAGCGGAACACATTCAACGGTCATGAGGAGCGGCAGCTGATTATTGTCGACGCGGTAAAATGCCGATAAAGGATAAAAAGGCTCACAAAATACTGCTCGTCTTTTTATCTGCAAGTTCGCGT
>CAYFWC010000009.1:0-69958 GCA_964346805.1 uncultured Treponema sp.
ACAGAGGATACATCTGAAGGCGTAAACAGATGGATAACAGATGCAGACGGCAAAACAACATTTGAAACCCTTGACGCAATCAATGCGGCAGATTTTACAAAAACATTCATACTGCCCGAAACACTGGAAGAGGAAGGACTCTGCGGAATCTATACTTACACTCTCTACATTATTCCGAAATCTTTTTTTACAGCGGACAAAGGTTCGGAAGAAGGAAACTATTTGGAAAAGGTAAAATCAGCCTCTGTAATTGTAGACTCAAGAGCAGACATAGCCGACACAACATTTACCAAAGTTGAGGGCGGATGGAAAGACCAGATAAAACTTGAATGGCGAGTGGAATCTAATGTAGCAAGCTATTCCCTAAAGCGTGTAAAGAAAATTCCCGGAGAAGCTGACACTGAAGAAACTATCTCGTCAGAAAATATAAGAAATTCCTTAACGGAAGAGAACGGTCTTTACACATATACAGACAAGGGGCTTGACGGCGGATTTGAGTATGTCTATACACTGGTTGCTGATGACTATTCAGATCCTATGAAGGCAAAACATGCCGTAACACTAGGCACTCCCTCTCCTGCATTCACAACTTTTTCTTATGACACAGTTACGGTATCCTGGAAACCGGTGCCTGCCGACTATTCAGAAGAACAGTCCGACAATTTAATATATTCAGAAAGATACAAGATTCAACTGGGCTCTGATCTAAATGCTTTTGGAGCCGCCCAATATGCGGAAGTAAGGGCGGACGGAACTATCATTAATTCTACTTTTGAGACAGAGCAAAAGGCAGCATACAATAAGGACACGAAAGAATTTACAATTACGATAGAAAAGCCTTACGGCTTTAATATTGCGACTTTGAGCGGGGCAAGAGTTCCGTGTATCATAACCGCATACGGTATATACAATGCGGACAATACTATAAGAGATACCACAGCCGGTTCTACAGATGTCTACACACTGGGGCCGGCCGCACTGAATGTCAAGTCTACACGGGAAGGCACAAGTCTGTCTCCCGATTCAATTACGGTAACATGGAAAGAATTTGACGGAAGCTGGAAAGACAACACAAACGCAGGATACGCAGTTGTCAGAACTCGTCCGGCCTTTACAGGGCAG
The DNA here is from genome assembly GCA_964346805.1 of uncultured Treponema sp. Lineage (GTDB taxonomy): Bacteria > Spirochaetota > Spirochaetia > Treponematales > Treponemataceae > Treponema_D. The sequence goes on from CAYFWC010000009.1 coordinate 1,123, forward strand.
GATGGTGAGACAACCGACATATATTACATAACCGCAGCAGAAAGTCCGGTGGCAACTCTTACATCCGGAACAGCAGACAAGAACGCAGTTACTGTTTCCAAAAAGGACGGTCTTTACACATTAAAAGATATCTTTAAAGATAAAGATAACAGTAATATGCAGTGGAACACAAACCAAGAATATATCGCTTACGGAATTCCCTTTAGCTATACAGTAATACCGGTATTGAATCAATCCGATGCCAAAAAACTCTCGGAAGAAAAATCAATATTAGCGCAGTTAAAAGAAAAAAATTCCGGAGCCTTGAACAGTGTTCAGTCGCAGGGCTTTACAACGGGTTACGGTCTCGGCCTTACTGCGACAAAAGCGGAGTATACGGATAAGGTTGTACTTACCTGGGACATTCCTCCAAGCGCCACCTGCAGAAACGCACTTGCCTCATTATTTTACCGCAGGAAGGGAACAACTGACTGGATATTGGCCAACCCCAGTTATATAAAAAAGAATGATTCCGTAGACAAAAAGGCAAACTGGGAATTTTTTATTAAGCAGTTGGACAAAGCGCTATCCGGTTCAGCCCCCCCCTCAATTCAGAAGCGCTTGAATATGCAGTAACATACAATAACAATATATCTGCAATATGTTCCACAGATACAGCCTATGAAAAATACTTATCATCAAACAAACGCATAGATCCGCTTACAAAAGACCTGGGCAGCCCGGAACAATATAATATCGGATATATGTTCACATTACCGGATATACAACCCACTAAACAGACGACTGCAAATGAAAGTCCTACAGAAGAAGTCAAATGGACTTTATATAATAAAACCACACACGCACTGGGACCAGAGTCAGGCTACACACTGTATATAAAGAATCTGAATATTAACGGAACAAAAGCGAACAATGACAACTGGTGGACACTGTTTGAATATGATGTGAATGGAGAAATAACACATACAGGAAAAGAAAACTGGTATAACACAATCCTTGAATCAAAAGGAACGGGAGACACAAAAACAGTAATACTTACACCGAAAGAATTGGCTGATAACGGCGCTTATGACGGTCTCTTAAAAGTTCAGCGTGATTACAAACACTATTATAAAATTACAGCGACGAGAAAGAATACACAGGGAGAAATTATAACAGCCTCCAGTGAGAACTACGCATACAGGGAAATAACAGAGGCGGAATTCAAGAGAGGCATAGGCCTTATACTGGCTGACGCTCTCTTCCGGGCAGGAATTCCTAAGGCATACTCATCTGATTTTATTGGCAGACCGGAAGTTCAGCAAAAAACCACTTGCGGAGCATTTGAATTCATTCACACTGCATGGAAAGATAATTTTAAATGGAATACGAATGGAGATTACAAACATGAATTTCTAAGAACACCGGCACAACCGGATTCTAGACTGGCCAGCGGCTGGACTATAAAACTAAGCGCGCAAGGGGGCTCTTGTAAAAACAACAAATTACACAGTCTCCCCAAAACAGATATAACAGTAACTCATGAGACCGGTCTAAAAAGTTACACAAATTCAGATAAAGACTTCTCTGTTTCGGGAACAGACGGCAAAGATGATTGGTTCCTTTATGATTTTGGAAATACGCATGAAAACCCAGACCCGGAGTTAAACACAAGCTTTCAAATTTATAAAGGAGACTGGTGGCCGGAACCAAAAGATCCTGAGACAAGAGGGATATGAGCGATATGAAAAAAACGAGACTTCCATTATTATTAATCTACTCACTGTTTATCACTTCCTGCGCGGATATGTTTGAAAACCGGATTTCCATGCAAGATGCCACCAGTTACAAAGACTTGAGCGATATCTTTTCCGGTCAAAAGACTATTTCCAAACTTTCAAAACCCTCACAAGTTTTTGTAACGCAGGCTGAATATAATAATAAAATTATAATCAGCTGGAATCCTGTAAAGGAGGCCAGCAGTTATCATCTGGAAAGAGCAATAGCAGCAAAAGACGCAAAAGGTGAATGGATTACTCCGGCGGAGGAGGCCTTTGAACCTTTGGAACACTCAAAATTTATCTACGACACATCATTCACAGACACTATTATTGATGACTCCCCCGCCAATGTTCTGGATTATCATAATCCGTCTTACAAAAAGGCTTTCTTTTACAGAGTGTCCGCCGAAAACACAAGCGAGGGCTACGACAGCAGCGATTTTGCAATCTCAGACAATAACAATGATTCAAAACCCGATCCAGGAATTTTATTGGCGCCGCCCTCAAATGTCAAGGCGAGCCTTGGAGAAAGCCAGACACAAATCACCGTGAACTGGCAGAAAGCTGACGGAGACATCAGTTTCTATGAGATTTACAGAAGCCAGTCAAGCGATGCAAGCGGTTCCTCAAAGCTCAAAACTGTTTATGCCAATGAGTGTTCATACGAAGACAAGATAACATCTGACTTACAGGCCATAAATTTTTATTATACGGTTTACGCCGTCGGAAGAAACGGACAGCGAAGTGTCGCAAGTTCCATCGGACTGGGATATGCATTAAAAGACGGTGCACCGGCCCGTGTTACAGATGTTTCTATTGTTAAGGGACGCGGTGATACAAATGCGGTGGAGGGAATTTCCATAACATGGAATACAACAAAAAACATTAAATACCGCGTCTACAGATCCAGCTCCAAGGATTCAACATTAAAACTAATTGCAGATGATAAGACAGATGCGGATGTGTCCCCGAATGCCGGATTTCAGGACCCGGAAAATATAAAGCCAAACATATTCTATTACTATCAGGTTCAGTCTTACAAAACGGACAAAGATGACAAGGAACTTCTCGGACCAATGTCGCAGTCTGGTGCGGATTCTGAAAATCCGTGCGAAGGGTATATAGTAAGTGCGCCGGAAGAAATAAGCGTCCGTAAAATTCAGGGCGACTCTTCAAGCAACAGAATCGTATTCAGCAAGGCACTGGGAAGCGAGGGATGTCTCAATAACAGTGATTACACAAAGACAAACAGCCTTTTTAACAGTTATGTTTACACAGTGTACGGAAGCAACAGCCCCACAGGCCCGTTTAATGCGTCCGCAAACTTAAAACTTACAGAAGAATCTGACAGCCAGATGGCAGGCTCTGTCGACGCATACAAGTATTATCAGATGATTACACAAAACAACAGTGTATCAAGCGAGCCATCAATTACGGTTGCACCGGCTCCCTACGCTGCCACAAACTGTTCTGCAAGCGACAATGCACCCATTGAAACATCGGGGGACGAAAGCATGGACAGGCGTTCCGCAAACGAAAACGGAGTCCACGCAGTAAGAATCAGCTGGTCCGCACCGGAGGGCGGAGCGGACGGCGGATATAACATTTACCGCTCTACAAAGAAAGATTCAGGCTTTAGAAAAATAAATGACGGCCCTATTACAGACTGTGAGTATCTGGACAATAACGACTCGGCAAAAGCCGGCAGCTATTATTACTACCGCATTCTCAGTCTGAATTCCTTGGGCCAGGGAACTGAGTATTCCAACACAGACTCCGGCTACGGTGCACTTACTACATGGCAGTATATACGCGAATATATAAAGACAACTCTCAACTCACAGAGCAAACTTACGCTCATGCACAAGTCCGGCAACACTGCAAAACTCGGCACGGAGACTGCGGACGGCGCCATCTGCGGAACACTATCTTACGATGCCCATATAAGCGGTGTCAGCGGTCGTGTCATTATGGAATACAAAAACTATGCGGACTTCTACATTATGGATAATCCTTCTCTGGGCATTTATTTCTTGTTGAACGGAAATACAAACACAAGCGCCGGAATAGATACCAACGGTTCTATGGACGGGACTGTAGACATTCAGGGAATGTATCCGGGAAGCGTTGTTTACAATAATATTCAGATTAAAGGTGGTGCTGCCGGCGGCGGAACTTACGGAGTTACCCGAAAAGGCATAGACAGCGTCGCCGTTCAGATTGACTGGAAGGCAGGAGAAAAATAATAATGAGATACTACAGAACTCTGAGCAGAATAAGAAAAATTATGTCTGTGGCGGCCTTTTTTTTCAGCACATGGATTTTCGCCTGCTACCAGCCCAGTCCTCTATACGGAAAGTGGCAGGATAACAAGGACAACTATATTATGTTATCAATGGACGGCAGTTTTTCGGCGCAAATAGTAGATTCCAATCGCGACAAGCAGAGTTACGAAGGAACTTATAAACTACAGCAGAACATTATTTCCTTTACAACAAAGGTTGAAAAAGCGACCCCCTCCAGGACAATAATAACAGAATGGGATATCCACGGAAGTGTGGTTACACTAAAATGGACAGATACCTACGGGGTTCAGATTCCACTTATCCTATACCGCATATTGTAGCAAGGACTTATTGTGAATAGAGTTAGCGTAAAAATAATCAGAACAACACTTATACTATTTTTCCTGGCGGGAGTTCCCCTTACGGCTCAGACACTGAAGCCCCAAACAATTCAAAAACCGCTGAGCGATCAAGGGCCTCAAAATACGGCGGAAATGCAACCCGCCGAGCTCCCTTCAAGCTGGCCCACAATAGAAGACCTTTGCGCCAATCAACGCAGGTTCGGACTTTTGCATAACTGGGGCCTTTCATGGGCTTATATCACACGCATTCAGAAACAGAGCAACCGCTCAAATTTCGTATGGTCCGACAAATTAATCGGCGCATACTACGAACTTGCCACACATGATTTTCTGAACATGGGAGAAAACATTCATGTAAATCTCTTTAGCCGGCAGGCAGTATATTATCCTTATGAATATAAATTCAATAAAGTACCTCAGGTAACCACTCAGACAATTCTGTATAATTTTGACTTATTTACAGGCGCCGCCTTATCCCTTACACTAAAAGACTGGGTACGGCTGGCAATAAAACCAGGTCTTCATGTTTCCTACCAGCTGCACGACAAATTTCATTTTGTAAACATCGGGGCCGGTTTCGGGGTGGAAGCAGAAGTCCCAATCAGCAGCAGGTGGTCTGCCAATATCGGGGGTATCTGGACTTGGGACAACGGTAACATGGGGTCAAATGCCAGAATGCGTCCCTTTGATTATGTTTGGGAATATCAGGCGCAGGTCGGTTTCCGTTACTCAAAAAAGTGTCTTAACATAAAGAGTTTTATAAGGTATAGACACAGGAAACCTAAGGAAAAAAAAGTAAGAATATACAGTGACGGGAAAAATAAAAAAGGCGCAACCTAAGCTGCGCCTGTAAAAGTTCAGGAATAGATTATTTATCAAGAACGGCGATAATATCACTCATCTTTACGATAAGATATTCCTCGCCGTCAATTTTAATCTGGGTTCCGGAATATTTATCATACATAATGCGCTCACCTACTTTTACAGTAATGGGATCTTTTTCAGTTCCCGTTCCAACAGCTTCTACTGTTGCTGTCTGAGTTTTTTCCTGAGCTGCATCAGGAATAATAATTCCAGATGCAGTTTTTGTTTCAGCTTTTTCAGCCTTTAATAATACACGGTCTGCCAATGGTTTGACTTTCATTTTATATACTCCTATAAAATAAATTGCAGGAAACATCAGTTTCCGAAAAGACTTTTTAGCGTGCCTCGCAAGAAGCACAGTTTATAAGGAAGTTCGCAACGCGGACTTTTTTATCACTTACCTTTAAAATAATAAAAACATCTCAAAAAGTCAAATTTTTTGAAGTTTTTTGCTATATTGAATTTAATTTCCTATTACCACAGCACTTCTGGGGGGCAGACTGATATTCGTTTTTTTAAGGTTAGCCTTCTTTGCGCTAAAAAGCAGCTTGCATTCCTCGCTCTCCTGCGGGCGATCTATTTCCAGCTTGTCCCTAGAAAGATTGAAGAAGCACCAGATTTTTTTGTTTCCGCCGGAGCCTCCCTGCAAGAACCATGATGTAACGGCTGAATTTTTTGTATCGTAGACATAAAATTTCGCAGAGTCAAAAGCCTGACTCTTTACCCTAAAGTCTATCGCTTTTCTGTAGTAATTCAGAATTGAGTCTTTGTCCTTTTCCTGCTCATCGCAAGGCACAGTCTTCACATTGTATTTAGATTCTATCCATTTAGTCTGCTCTCGGTCTCCGTCCGCCGACCATATAAAAGGTGTTCTAATCTGCTCGTCAGGTTTTGCGCCGTTCATACCGATTTCCTCTCCGTAATATACAAAAGGAATTCCCGGCAGAAACAAATACATGGAGGCCGCAAGTTTTATTGAATCCCTGTCATTCTTAAACAATAGTGCAAAACGGCCCTGGTCGTGATTAGTTAAAAATGGAGCATCTATGTAGTCAGGATTTTTATCGGCATAACTCTCATACTCATGGGCTAAACCTTTAGCAATTGCGTTGTTTGTTCCGTCATAAGTCTTAACGGCGTTTATAATCTTTCCGCCAAGGTCAAAGTGGAATGTGGCTGGAATACCCCGCATATAATCGGCGCGGATTCCGGCTGTATCCCAAACTTCCCCGACCATAAAGGCGTCGCTTTTTACCGACTTTACATAGCCGCACATCTCCTTCCAAAAATCAATGCACCGCTCCTGCCCGTCCTTTATAGAAGACGGCATTTTCGCACCGTCATACAGATGTTTTGCGGCGTCAAAACGGAATCCTGAAACGCCCTTGTCCAGCCAGAATTTCAGCACCCTTTTAAATTCTTTGCGCACATCGGGATTGTCGTGATTAAAATCAGGCATTCCGTGCGAATATATGCCGCTGTAATAGTTTCCGCCAAGTTCATTCCATACAAGATGGCCCCATGCCACGGATTTAAAATTAATTTCAGGGTCTCCGGGCTTTACCCAGCGATACCAGTTATGCCAGCGGCTATCCGGATTTATAGACTCAACGAACCACGAATTATGTACAGAAGAATGATTCAGCGGAATATCCAGTATTATGCTGATTCCTCTTTTTGCCGCCGCCGCGCAAAGGTTTTCCAAGTCCTCGATAGTTCCGTACTCAGAATTCGTTGAATAATAGTCGTCAACATCGTAACCGTGGTATGAATGAGATGCATAGATTGGAAGCAGCCAGACACCGGTAACACCCAGCCTTTCAAGATAATCCAGTTTTGAGGTTATTCCGTTAAAATCCCCGATTCCGTCTCCGTCAGAATCCGCAAAAGAACGCACGAAAAGGCTGTAATAAACACCGCGACAAGGATTCTGTTCTTTTTTGTTTGTCATTGCTTTATTTCCGAATATACTGCATGAAGAAGAAAGAAAAGTAAGAACTGCGGTTAAAATGAATACAAAACATTTCATACATTCATTCTACTTTATGAATAAATATTTTTCAAGCATAAAAGAATGTTTGACAAATATTCATTTTGTGCTACAATTAGATATGCATCTTATGTAATTACATCAATCAAATATTTAAAAGGGAGGGAAATGCTGTATGTTAAAAAGTACAGAATCAAAAAGAGTCAGGCAGAATAAAAAAACAATGCTGGTCAAATTGATCGGTATAATAGGCATGGTTACCGTACTTCTTTTCACTGTTCAAAATTTCCTGATAATAGGACGCGTAAGATCAATGACAACGGCTGACACGGAGTCTGCCATAAACGCAATATTTGAATCTTACCTAAAGAACACAGAGGCATTCATAGAGAGGACAGTGGACGCTCTCTCTATGTATACAGATGCAGATGTTGTTTACAATGGGGAGACTTCTGCGGAAATCGGCAGATGGCTCGCAACAACGACAGACCGCAGACCCAGTTGTTTTTCCTATGTGCTTTTTATAGGAAAAGAAGGAAACTCTTTTTATGACTCCGGAAAAACGGGATTCCACGGAGACCGGTCATACTACAAGAAAATTATAAACGGAGACACCGATTTTGTAGTAAATGATCCGACTATCGCAAAGGCGACAGGAAAAGCCGCCACAATGTTTGTAAAAGCCGCAAGGAACAGAAACGGCAAACTGCTCGGAATGTTTGTAGGTGTTGCAGGAATGTCCTATCTGCAGAAGCTTATTTTAAACCTTAAAGTGGGAGAAAATGGCTACGGCTTTATTCTTGACAGCACAGGCGAAATTATTGCACACCCGCAAGAAAATGTCGCCATGAATTACAACTACCTTAAAGCCGACGACTTAAAGTCCACCGAAAGCGACTTTGCAAAAAAAATGGTAAGCGGCGAAAAAGGTAATATGCTTATAAACAATATCCGTACAAAAACAAAAGATTATATTGTATTCGGTCCGATACAAGGAACAAAATGGTCAATTGGTGTTACGGTTCCCTTGTTTCAGATTTATGAGACAGCCTCGCACCTCCGTATGATTTTGATTTTTGGAAACTCAATTCTTGCGGTGGTCATTCTTATGATTATGGGACTGCTTACGGCCTCAACGATAAAGCCGCTCAAAAATGTCGTAACAACTCTTGACGGCATTGCAAACGGAAATGCAGACCTTACACAGCGACTCGACAAAACCGCAAACAACGAAATCGGCCAGGTTGTAAACGGCTTCAATAAATTTGTGGAAAAGCTGCAGGATATAGTTTCAAAAATCAAAGAATCAAAAGATCTTCTGGCATCAGCCGATTCAGACTTGTGCGCAGGAATCAAGGACACAGAAGATTCTATCACAAGGATTATTCAGAATATCGAGTCCGTAAAGAAAAGTGCTGAGGCACAAAACGCCAGCGTACAGTCCACTTCCTCAAATGTAACTCAGATCTCGGGCGATATCGAATCTCTTAAAAAAATGATTGAAACCCAGGCAAGCGGCATTACAGAAGCAGGCGCAGCCGTTGAGCAGATGATAGGGAACATTGACAGCGTAAACAAAAGCGTGGAAAAACTTTCAGTATCGTTTTTCACACTGCGCGACAATGCAAGCAGCGGCATTACAAAACAAAATTCTGTCAATGAAAAAATAGAACAGATTGAAAACGAGTCCGCAATGCTTCAGGATGCAAACATTGCCATTGCAACAATCGCAGAGCAGACCAATCTGCTGGCGATGAACGCCGCCATAGAAGCGGCACATGCTGGAGACGCAGGAAAAGGATTCTCCGTTGTTGCTGATGAAATCAGAAAACTTTCAGAAACCTCAAGAGAACAGTCAAAAACCATCGGTGCGCAGCTTTCTAAAATCAAGGCTTCAATCAGCGAAGTTTCAGACTCTTCCGCAGAGTCAAGCACAGCATTTCATTCTGTTTCCGACAACATTCAGGCAACAGATGAGCTTGTCCGCCAGATAAAGGGCGCCATGGAGGAACAGAACGAAGGCTCAAAACAGATTCTTGAGGCACTCCGCATTATGACAGATTCTTCCAGCGAGGTAAAAACAGCATCAGAAGAAATGACAGAAGAAAACGAGACAATTCTAAAAGAGATTCAGTCTCTCAAAGAAAATTCTGCAAAAATCAATGAAAACATTGATGAAATGGATTCCGGCGCGGCAAAAATCAATGAGACTAAGAATACACTTATAGCCCTTTCCGCAAACATGAACATGACCATTGCCCAGATTGGCGGAGAGATTGATCAGTTCAAAGTTTGACAGAGGCCCCGAAAGTCAGTTAAAAATTTCTGGTAATATTTTTCAGCCACTTGCCGCTCTTGTAGTGAATTACATTGAGCGGCATTTTTTCAAATTCATCAAGATACAAAATCAAATAGACAATAATGGGATCCAAATGGAGAACAAAGGCTGCGATTAATCCGAGGGGAACAGAAACCGCCCACATGGCAATCGTGTCCAGCACAAAGCCGTATTTTGCGTCTCCTCCGGCACGGAAAATTCCGCAGATAAGACAGGTATTGATTGCGGCTCCGATTACAGAAAGGCAGTTGATATACAAAAGCGGTGTAAGCATTTTTGTGGCTTCAGGCGTAAGAGTCGCCATTTTAAACAGAAGAGGTCTTGCCGCCGCCAGGATTACGGCGCATATAACACCAGAAATACTTGTGTTCCAGATTAGGCGTGATGCGTTGCGTCGGACAAGATCGTATTGCTCGGCGCCTATTTCCTTTCCCAAAAGTATGGCGCCACCGTATGCCATTCCAAAGCAGACGATTGTCGCAAGGTTACGCAGGACATTTACAACAGAGTTTGCGGCCACAAGGTCGGAGCCAAGATGGCCCATAATTACAGCGTAAGTCGCAAACCCAGCCCCCCAAACGACTTCGTTTCCGATTGCGGGCAGAGAATATTTTACAAAGTCCTTGAAGAGAACAGAATTTTTTCTGAACAGACATGCGGGAGTAATATGAATTTCCTTTACATGGGAAGTTACAATAATACATAAAACAAGTTCTATTATGCGGGAAATAGTTGTAGCCAGAGCAACACCGCGGATTCCCATTTTCGGAAGCCCGAAAAGCCCGAAAATAAGAACACCGTTTCCACAGATATTGAGAAAAAGCGCAACTGTTGTAATCGCAGTTACAACTTTTACGCGCTCAATACTCTTTAATGTCGCCTGATAAATCTGAGAGAATGAAAGCAAAAAATACGAGATACCGACAATGTGGAGGTATTCGCTGCCGGCTGCGATAAGCGACAGGTCATTTGTAAAGATTCGCATAAGAAAACGCGGCGCAAAAATAGCCGCCATTCCAAAAACAAGACCGACTCCGGCCGAGAGTTTCGCGCCTATACCGAAAATTGTTTCAATGGAATGAGTGTCTCTTTTTCCCCAGTATTGGGCGGCGAGCATTACTACACCGGAAGACAGACCGATGTAAAACAAAAACATTATAAGCTGAACATAATTTGCAAGGGAAGAAGCCGCAATAGCCGTCTGCCCCACATAACCGAGCATAATGACATCTGCAGAGCCTACCGCAGCGCTAAGAAGATTCTGCAAAGCGATGGGTGCTACAATCGTAAAAAGGGAGCTGTAGAACTGTTTGCGTTCCAATTTAATTTCTGTAATTTCCACAGCAAAAGTATGGCGAAAACTATTCTTTTGGTCAATAAGTCTTCTACATATATTACTTGATTATTTTCACATTCTATAATAAAATTGTAAGTTATGGCAGAGAATCAAAATTTTTTCGCAAAGTTATTCGCGTCTCTATTTAAATCCGATGATCCGGACGCGGAAAAAAAGCGCAGAATAAGACAAATATCAAAAAGCCTGTCAAAGGCAAGATATCATTTTTATAAGAATGATGAAGTCCTACCGGCATTCGGCAAATTTTTCTACGACATATACAAGGCTATCTTTCCGGCAAAAGCAATGTTTCTTGCGCAAGACAATCCTAACCGTCTGAAAGCTCTGGTCATAGGATATTCTCTCAGTGAGAAAGAACATACCGTAATTGACGCTCTTTCGGAGGAATACATAAAAGCCGCCTCTCAAAAAATGTCCGTAGACAAGCTGGATGCGGAAGTTCATTCAAACATAGACATTTTTCTTCAGATCTTCAACGGCGAAAGAATTGCGCGCATAGAGGCTCTTTACAAAAAACTCATGATTTTTAAGGCTTTCTGCACCTATGACTTCTATTTTATTCTCAAAAAATTTGACTCCTCAATGCGCGAGGGTGATTTTTCAATACAGCCCCGTTTTGACAAGATTAACGCAGAATACATTGCAGAGGATCTGAAAGACTTTCTGGCAGTAGCCTGGGTTCTTCCTGAGCATGAGGAATGGGGAGACATGATAAAGTTCTTAAAGGACATAAAGGGGAAAGAGCCTGTCAGCCTTAATCTCTGGAGCAAAATCTGCAACAGAATAAATTCAATAAGAATGTCCCGCATCTTTGAAATGATGATTCAAGTCATTACAAAAGATCCTTCTTATGCGCCGGACTTTACTTACAGCGAACAGCCGATTGTTGACAGTTACATAGACAAGATTCGCAACGATGCCGAAAAAACACTGAACTCACTTGCGCAGGCACAGCAGAACAATAAAATTGACAGCCTTCTGAACCAGATTTTCGGAACTACTTCAATTGACCGGCTTGCAAATTATACAGCCACAAACAGTGCGGTTTACGAGCGCAAAGAACTCGGCTCTTTTGAATATGTCGCACCGCTGAATTACTACAAGGCATTTCTACTGGACTTTGTAAAAAAAGATGTCCGCGAATTTTCCGACTTGGTTTTAATCCGCGGAACATGGTCAACACAGGCTCTTTCTTCTCCAATGTCAAATGCCTATCATGCCTTGCTTGACTCAAGCGATGCGCTTGTCGCCTTTGACGCGAAAATTGCGGAAGACGGAGACATAGGAATACGCCTTAAAAACCACTTGCCTCGCACCGAACGAGACAAAGAGGCCCGCAACATTATCGGAACTCTTATCAGCGACTTGAACGATGAAGCTAAAGCAATGCTGGTTGAAAGCACAAAAAACCTGATTGTAATCGCAAAAACAACAAAAACGCTTTTGGAAGATTACGCAAAGGTCAAAGGCGAAGTTATTATAAACTGGAAGGAACTTGACAAATTCTCCGACCACCCGATTAAGGAACTGGGTATCGGCGTTTACAAGCACATTTATCTTTTTGTTCAGTTAATGCAAAGTTGTCTGAACTAAAACAGTAAAGTCCCGGAAGACCGGGACTTTTTTATAACTTACTTTTTTTCCGGCAAAAGCCCCGGCACCATATATTCATCAGGAATCTTACAAGGCCGCCCCTGATGATTTACACTTGCCCATGTAACATCAGCCTCAATGCAAACGGTGCCGTCCTCCTTGCGTATTGTCTCGTGAATAGTTCCGCGGACAGCACCCATATCCGTAGGCCATGCGTCAATAAAAAGATGGTCTCCCAAAAAACTAGAGGCCTTATAATAAACATCTATATGGGAAATATAAAGATAGAAACCGGCTGCAACAATACCTTTATAGTCAAAGCCTATTCCATTTAAAAATTCCATTCTGCCGTATTCAAGGTAATTAACATAAACAGCGTTATTTACATGTCCGTAGGAATCACACTCATAAGTGCGTACAGTAAGTTCAGAAGTGATTTTCATAATATATATATTTTAGCAATTATACAGGACAGAATCAACCAGTTTTCTAAAAATGTTGTCCTGGTCCACAGTGTCAGTATCAATCTCTTTAGGTATAGAATAAACTCCGTCGTTTCCCTGAACAATTGATTTTTGCTCGGCGCTTTGTATAGCCGAAGCATTTTTTACTCCTCCAAAAGCAGAGAACATAAAAGAATCCGTATCATTAACCGGAACTGCCTCGGACGGAGCATCGGATAAAACCTCGTTCTTTTTAGATGAATCTGTATTCTCATTTGAAAAACGGGGAATTTCTGTCGTAAAGGTTGCGGCAACATCGGTGTCGGCATCCTCAATTTGAATTTCCGGAGCACTAAAACAAATCTCCTCACTGAAATCTGCGCCGTCATCGGTATTTTTTTCTATACCAAAATCCTCAGGAGAAAGTTCCTGCGTAAAATTCTTTTTTTCTGTTTCAATAGTTCCGTTGACCTTTTGCTCTTCTGTATGTGCGTCAAGATCTTTATAGTCAGGAACCTGTATGCTGAAATTGCTTACCACTGACTCGGTATCGTTGTCATGAGAAACGGGATTTCTTATTTTACTGAATGAGTCAATCTGCAAAAGACCGTCATCATCACGGAGCTTTTCCGCGCGTTGCAAAAGGGAGTGCTTGTGCTCCGCCTCATTCCGTAAAGAAGTCTCTTTTTCCTCAGAATTCTTTTTTACAGCGAAGAAATCATTTTCTATGTTCTCGCTAATATCAAAAGTTTCTTTCGGCTCGGCCACTTCCAAGTTCTCCGCCGCCCCTGCGTCGGGAACCTCCTCCAGCGGCTCGGCCTCCTCCAAGTTCTCCGCCGCCCCTGCGTCGGGAACCTCCTCCAGCGGCTCGGCCTCCTCCAAGTTCTCCGCCGCCTCTGCGTCGGGAACCTCCTCCAGCGGCTCGGCCTCCTCCAAGTCCTCCGCCGCCTCTGCGTCGGGAACCTCTTCCATTTCTTCAGCCGTTTTTGAGGGAGAGTGAACCGGGGCGGATGGCACGGAGACAGAAGGCTGCACTTTTATTCCGCCGTTTGACAAAAGTTCCTGAAGCAGTCTTTTTATTTCTTCTGTATTTTGAGCGCTTAACGCTTCTGTCGCGGCCTGACCGTGCGGTTTTAGATTCATTGCGGCAAACAGTTCGTCCCAACTGCGGTTGATAAGTTCCTCAACCTCTCGGGGATGCTTTTTTGCCCGGCGGCCAAGGCTTGAAATGATTTCCTTTGTAACTGCCTCCCGACGACCGGAAATTTTCTCCCAGTCCAGAGACTCCTTTTTGGAAAGATATTCATCAACCACGCCGAGTTGCAAAGTTCTTATCCGTTCCCGTATTACAGTCATATCATCACGGCGTAAATTTAAAATAAAGAAAGTAATCAGAAATAGAGAAATAAAAATACAAGTTAAGATTAGGGCACGGCCGGAAGCCGGAAGAGCGAATATCTCATCATTGAACACCTGTGAAATATAAGTTCCGTCCTGTGTCCGTCCGCTTACAAGAACAAAATATGATGAATCCGCGGAAAAGAGTCTGGTCACTCCGGTTTCTCCCCTCTGCCACACATCTTCTATCGCCTTGTAGAACTTGTCGTCAGCAACAGAGGGAATTCCAAAGGCAAAGCCCCGGACAGCAGTCTGGCTGCCGGAGTTCACGCAGAGGAACTGACCGCTTGCTCCTATTGAAATTAAATTCTTTTTTAGAAGAATATTGTTAAAGTCAAATGCATTCACATAAAAGACGGCGCTTGCCCGAAAAACCGAATACTTGTCGTAAAGGGGAAAAGAAAAAATAATTCTTCCGTCAGAATCAAAGAGTGTCTTTGAGTCCTTTTCCATATCACCGGAATTTCCTGCAAACAATTCAGATGCGGAAATTTCTTTATTTCCGGAAAGGTTAAGGCATTCAGAATAATCCTTGTAAGCCGTAAGGTTAGCTCCAATATCACGACGAAGGACATCATTTCTAAAAGTTGAGTAATGGACGGAGTTCAAATTCTTATCGAGAATACGAAGTCCAATAAGTCCCTGTGTTGAAGAACGGAGATCGCCCAAGAGTTCTCCCCGTTCCTCGACATCTTTGTCAGACGGACGGGATTCGACAAAAGATGAGACAGCCTTGTTCTTTAAAAAAGAATCTGAGCCTAAGGCAAAACGCATTTTCAGCGTATGCATATACTCATCATAAGTTGAGGAAATTGAATTTAGATTCTGATTAATCTGTGAAAGTTTTGCAGGCTCATAAAAGCGCGAGTCAATTACAGAGAACAGCCTCGCAAAGGCTGCGACTGTAAAAGCGCCAAAGAGAATCACTGTAATCAAAATGCTTAATGCCGTCTTTTGTCCTGCGGTCACGATACTTTTTCCATCCGATTATGGGCATCTCTAAAAATTGCAATTTTTAAAGATACGCTTATTATTGTCATCTTCTTTTATTTATCGGCATAAAACTATATAATAATCATAAATTTTTTGATATAATAGAATAAGAATGTACGAAATTCAAGATGAAGAGAACAGAACCCCAAGGGCCTTTTTAGTGGGCCTTCCCCTCCTCCAGAATCCGGGAGGCCTTTCAGAATTGCAGGGACTTGTAAAAACGCTGGAAATGGAAATTGCCGGTACAGAGCTATTACCACGGCTGGAAATCCATCCGGCCTACGGAATGGGGAGCGGCAAGGCGCACGAAATCGTGGAAAAGGCAAAAGAGGTCGGTGCGGACTGCATAATTATGGACTGGGAACTTGACCCCACCAAGCAGCGAAACTGGGAAAAACTCTCAAAAATTCCGGTTTTTGACAGGCAGGAAGTTATCATAAGAATTTTTGCCGCACGCGCCTCTACAAAAGAAGCCACCTTGCAGGTAGAGCTGGCGAGGCTGGAATATTCACTGCCGCGCCTTGCCCATATGTACGGAGACCTTGCGCGCCAGCGTGGCGGTTCCTACGGCTCAAAAGGCACAGGAGAAAAGCAGCTGGAACTTGACCGGCGGCAGACCAGAGAAAAAATCCAAAAGGTAAAGCTTGAGCTGGAAAAAGTCAGAAGGACGCGGAACACACAGCGTAAGCGCCGTGAAAAAATTCCCCTGCCCGGAATTGCCCTGTGCGGTTATACAAATGCCGGAAAATCTTCCTTGATGAACGCTCTTACAGGTGCCGATGCTTTTGTTGAGAACAAACTTTTTGCAACACTGGATCCTCTTACAAGAAAAATAAAACTTCTGCCAGACAGCGAAACCGGTCGGATACAGGAAATTCTTTTAACGGATACGGTAGGGTTCATATCGAATCTCCCCCACCAGCTTATCGATGCCTTTAAGTCTACGCTGGAAGAAGCAAAACTTGCAAACCTTCTTTTAATAGTGATTGATGCTTCCGACACAGACGCACTAAAGCAGGCGGAAACCGTGAATTCTGTACTGCGCGAAATAGGAGCGGGTGAAAAAAAGAAAATTCTTGTTCTCAACAAGACCGACGCCTTGGAAAGCGCAGAGGAAGAAAAAATCATTGCATTCAACAACTTGCGGTGCGCCTACCCGGAGGCCCTTCAGACCAGCGCAAAAACCGGAGCCGGACTGGCGGAATTAAAGAAAATGATACAGTCAAAATGCTGCGTTTCGTGAATGTTGGTATCACTGAACGAGCTTCTTTGATATGCCATTCTCTTGAAACAAGACCTTTTTTGCTCTATACTAAAAACATGTCTAAAAAGTATTTTATTGATACAAACAAACTTCTCTCTTTGATTGCCGCCGGACTTTGCATTGTAATCTTTCTTGTAACCATAGTCGCAGTAATTGCGGGGAAAAAACCTGGGGCCTCCTACAGACGAGCCGACCCCAAGAGCGTGGAAGAGATAAAAAACGGAGGAACAATTTTAAAAGAGTTCAAGGAATTTGGCACTCTACGAATCCGCACCCTCCCGCCGGAAGGCACAAAGACCGGTGAACCCGATCAGGGCGCTTTACTGGTAGTAAGTCCCTGGATTTCTTACGAAGCGGACGACACTGCCTTTTATGAAGAGCTGGTCTCCAAAAAGAAACTTTTCAGCACAATTATAATGGAATATTTCTCCGGCAGGACAAAGAACGCTCTTCTTTCCATAGGAGAGAAAAATATAAAACAGTTTCTGCTGAATGCCTTTAACGAGAGGCTGATGCTTGGAAAACTAAAGGCCGTCTATTTTGACGACTATATATTTTTAGACTAAAATGCAACAAAATCCGTAAAAATGTGTCTCATTAAGTAAGACGCTGTTTTGCGGACTAGTTTTTAAAAGTGAGGTTAATATGGAATCCGAAATCACATCGCAGTCAGCACAGGTAATCATAGCTCTAATTCCGATTGTGGGAATTGCCATTGGCGGCGTAGTTCTTTTCTTCTATCTTTTGTGGGCTCACCACGAAACAAAGCTCAGAATACGCACAGGCACCTATCATGCTCCAGAATTTGATTTAAAGACTTTTTCACTACTGACAGGTCTTCTGCTTACCGGAATCGGAATAATTCTGACACTGCTGTTTGCCTTAATTGACGGATTTTCCTATGCGCTTTTGGGCGGACTTCTTCCGCTTGTTGTCGGCGTGTGCCTTTTGATTTTCTATAAAATCAATCCGAACTTTCACGACAAAAAATGATGAATCAGCGTTCCAAAGATTCGGAACACGAGGCCGCATATAAAAGAGACTCAAGGCTTATAAACAAAATTCTTTCAGGAAACACAGATGCTTTCGCAGAGCTCATGTCACTCTACAAGAATCGTGTTGCGGCGCTTGGAATGTCTTTTTTTAAGAACGACTCCGATACAGAAGACTTTGTCCAGGATGTTTTCCTCAAAGCCTTTACAAAGCTGGAGTCATTCCGCGGAGAATCACTCTTTTCTACATGGCTTACGCGTCTTGCATACAACACGGCCGTAAATTCAGTAAACCGGCGTGCGGAATATGTATCCATAGCAGACGAAACAATCCTGCCGGACAACGCCTTTACACCGGAGGAAAAGAAACTCAGGGAACTTACAACTGAGGCCGTTCGCGAAACTGTAAAGGAACTGCCGGAAAAATATAAAGTCTGCATTGACCTTTATTTTTTCTATGACAACACTTATGCGGAAATAAGCAAGGTAACAGGCTTGCCGGAAAACACCGTCAAGTCACATATATTCAGGGCAAAAAAAATCCTCAGGGAAAAAATTGCCCAAAAAGGACTGGCTGACTAAAAGTGAGGAAAATGATGAAAAACTGCAACACTGTAATGGAAAACTATCTGAGCCTCGACAAGGGAGAGCGGATTCCGCTCGAAGTAACACTCCATCTTCTTATGTGCAAGAGATGCCGCAACGAAGTCCGTCTTTTGCGAAAGGCGGAAAAAGCCGCCGCCGCAAAAACAGGCTCGCAGGTTTCTCTAGACGACCCGGCCATTCTTGCCGTGATGAGCCGCATTCCAGCCGCCGCATCAAAAAAGAATCCTATCTCTTTCTCAAAATGGATTATCTGGGGTGTAATTATGTTTGCGGCCCTCATTGTTTCAGCACTGTCTGTAAAGGCGAACACAGATCACCGGCTTACAATCTATACATACATTGAACTGGCCGCACTGATTACAGTCTACTGTTCATTATTCATAAAAAGCAATATGGACTTTTTTGTAAAGGTAATCAACACAAAGGTAAATCCGACCTTCGCAAAAAAAGCCTAGGGAAGCAACGCGCCTAATATTATTAAATATTAGAAAGAGGGGGAAGACGCTGATAAAGCGCTCTCCCTGTCTTTAACCAGCATTTTCCTAACGCCAGAGATTAATAGGGTTAACCATCTTTCCGCGCTTGAACACCGTAAAGTGACAGTGCGGTCCTGTTGAATTTCCTGTTGAGCCTACCCGGCCGATAACAGTGCTCGTGTTTACCCACTGACCGCGGACCGCATCAATGTGGATCATGTGCCCGTAAAGTGTCTTGTATCCGTTTCCGTGGTTAATGATTACATAATTTCCGTATGTATTGTTGAATCCCGTCTCCGCGACCCGGCCGTCCATCGCAGCGTAAATTTTTGTCCATGCAGGGCATGCCATGTCAACGCCGCCGTGCCAGGAACGGTGCCCCGTAAAGGGAGACGGTCTCCAGCCAAAGTAAGAGGAAATTCTGTAGCGTGCGTGAATGGGGCGGATAAACAAATCGCCATTAATCTCCGCCATTGTAATTGAATCCATCTCAGCGCCGGGCACAAAAATCGCATTTCCGGCCTTCAGTTCCGAGCCAAGCTCAAGTTTATTTACAAAAGCGCAGCGCTCTGCATTCACCTCATATTTCTCCGCTATGGAAGCCGGTGTCTCGCCGTCCTTCTTTACTGTATAAAGTATTCCTTCTTCCGACGGGATTTTAATATACTGGCCCGGCTGAATAAGACGGCTGGCGCGAATATTGTTCACGCTTATCAGAGTGTCCTGACTGATGTTATATTTTTCGGCAATAAAGCCAATCATATCACCGGGACGAATTCTATATGTGAAATATGTAAGGGGAGCATCGGGTGAAGTGTTATTTTCAGCCGCCGCAGCCTTAGCAAGAAGCTCAGCGTTTTCCTGTCCTTCAAATTCGGCATAACTCTCACTATACTGGGGCATTACGGGCGACTCAAAACCGCCCTTTCCGTTTTCGGGAATCAAACTTGAAATATAATGAGCGGCTCCAGCCACAACAGCGCCCACACAGAAAGTTGCGCAAAGCTGAATTATATTCTTTTTTAAAAACATGAAAATTTTATCCTTAGACACTTTATTATACCTCAAGCCTCTGTTTTTTGCAAGAAAAAACTTTATTTTCTCGTCAGACCTATCAAATAAGTCTCAAAACTCTCTTTTCGGCAGGCCTCAGGCTTAAATCCCTTTGCACTTGAGAAAATTTCCCTCATTTTTATCAGGAATTTCTGCTGCGCGCCGCTCTGAAATATTTTTACACAGAAGTTTCCGCCCGGCTTTAACATTGTCTCGGCATACCATATGGCCATTTCGACAAGGCCCTCCGAGCGGGCTGTGTCAACAATCTTGTTTCCTGTTGTAAGAGGCGCCGCATCGCAAACCACAAGATCAAAGGGGCCCTGCACCTTTATCTGTTCCCGGATTTCCTTGCTCTGAAGATCTCCCTGCAGAAAAACAAGGTTCTCGCCTCGGACAGAATTACTCAAAGGATTCAAATCGCAGGAAACGACTTTTCCGCCGGAACCTATATTCCGCAGTAAAAAACTTGTCCAGCTTCCGGGGGCAGATCCCAAATCCAAAACATTTGTATTTTTCTTCAGAAATCCGAATTTCCGATCAATTTCCTGCAGTTTATAAACTGAACGGGCCGGATATCCCTCCTTAAACGCCTTTTGCGACCAGAAGTCCGGCTTTTCGTAACTATTTTGAGCCATATTTCTATTTTCGGCAGAATTTTATAAAAAATTTACCCTTTTCAAATACATTAAAATCATATATAATATTCGGTATGGCGAAGTTTGATGAGATAAAGAACAGGATTGAAAGCATTTTGGAGCGGGAGCTCCCTGACGCTGCTTTTCAGGAATGGACAAAAAACAATTTCGGTTGTCTGGATACAGTCTCCTCGGAGGGAATGAAAGGGCTTTTGGAGCCTACCCGGACTTTAGTCCATTCCGGCGGAAAGCGATGGCGACCGCTTCTGCTGGTTCTCTGCGCGAAAATGGCGTCTTCTGAAAAAGAAAAAATAGAAAACGCCTACCGCCTTACGCCGCTTTTGGAATTTGTTCACACGGCAAGTCTAATTCATGACGACATAGAAGACAGGGCCACGGAGCGGCGCGGAAACCCCTGCTCCTACATCACTTACGGGCTTGACACAGCCCTCAATGCCGGAGCATGGCTCTACTTTAAGGCGGCAACCTGCATAAACTCTCTCAAAGCCGATGACGCTGAAAAAAAAGTCTTCTATGACCTTTATACGGAGGAACTCCGCCGCCTGCATCTCGGGCAGGCGATGGACATAGCATGGCACAGAGCCTCAAGCCTTTTTCCGACAGTTGACGAATACAAGCAGATGGTTCAGTTAAAGACAGGTACTCTTTCAAGTCTTGCCGCAAAACTCGGATTTCTGGCGGCCGGCTGCGGTAAGGAAATCGCAGACAAAGCGGGAACTGTTTCGGCCGGAATCGGAATGGGTTTTCAAATTCTGGACGATGTTCAAAACCTTACAAGCGGCAACCCCGGCAAAAAGCGCGGCGACGATATCGTTGAGGGAAAAAAATCCCTTGTCGTTCTCCTGCATGTTCAGAAAAAGCCGGAGGACAAAAAGAACATCGCCGCAATTTTTGAGCGCGCCGCAAAAGAAGGCATAGACAGCCCGGCCGTAGAGGAAGGAATTAAACTTTTGGAAAGTTCCGGCGCAATAAAAGAGGCTTTTGATTATGGAAATCTCTGTGCAAAACAAAAGGCACTTGAATTAACTTCTATTTTGCAAGATAATAGGAGCGGCGCAAAGGAACTGATTCTGGATTTATTCGACAGGATTCAGCGTTAACGGGAGGTGAATTTGCTCGAAACAACGGATTTTCTTAACAATCAGGCTATAGAACTCACTACGCAGGGAAACTTTACGGAAGCCATTGCCTGCTACAAAAGGGCAATCACGCTTGAAAAGTCAAACTATCTGCTATGGTATAATCTCGCAATCACCTATCAAAAAAAGGGGGACTTGAACGGGGCACGCCGCGCCATGAGAGCAGCATTTGACTTGAACTGCACTGATCCGGAAGTTATCGAACAGAGCGCCGTCATTTCCCTGGGGCTGAAAGATTTTTCAGCCGCAATAGAATACTGCAACATCGGACTCTCACAGAATTCCTCGAACGCAAACCTTTGGAACACCATGGGCGTGATTTTTTTTAATCAGAATGAATACAGTCTGGCATCAGAAGCGTTTGAACGCGCGGTTTCTATAAATCCTTATTACTACGATGCGCTTTATAACTTACGGGATGCCTATTCGGAACTGCAAAATCATGCCGGCGTTGCCGCATGTCAGGCAAGGCTTGATCTTATAAAATTTTCGGACGGGCAAATATGATTCAACAGGCTGTAATTCTCTCTGTAAAAAAAGATAAAAAAGAGGCTATTGTATCACCACTCATAACAGGAGCATGCCTGTCCTGCAAGGAAGGCTGCGCCCAGAGAGGAACACCCTTTACGGTAAAAAATTCAAAGGACCTTGATATAAAAGAGGGAAATGTTGTAAGCATCTCGGCCTCAAAAAAAGCAGAGGGTATTCAAAGCGTCATTTCCCTGCTTTTGCCTGCCGCATGCGCATTCGCCGCTTTTTTTGCCTCCGCACCTTTAAGCCTTGCTCTTTGGCAGGCTCCTGCAAGCGAGGGCTTCAAGGCAGCCTGCGTCCTTGCAGGAATTCTTATTCCCGGCACAGCGGTTCTTGCGCTGAGCAGATTCAAAATCCGGCCCAGCACTCCTTTTATAGACAAAGTCTTTTAAAAAAAGGCTGTTCCCAGAATCAACATCTTCAGGACAGCCTTTTTCTCTCATTCACTTATTTTTTGGCTTTCTGTTTCCGAAAAATTCCAAGTCTTTAAGTCATCTCTAAAGATTACAATTCTTGGAGTTACTCTTTATTTGAGATGCTCACGGGCAAGGGCGGATATTTCATCAGCCATCTTCATGAGCGGAACTTGCTTTTGAACGCCTCCCATTTCCCAGCCCATTCTCGGCATTCCGTAAACGATGGAAGAAGCCTCGTCCTGACCGAGAGTCCACGCTCCCTGCTTACGCATTTCCGCAAGTTCCGCAGCGCCGTCCCGTCCCATGCCCGTCATAATTACGCCGAGCGCACGGTTTTTATAAACTTTGGCGATTGACTCAAACATTACATCGGCGCTGGGGCGGTGGCCGTTACGCTGGGGCTCCTGATTAAGCCGGATCACATTTCCGGTCGGACGCTCCTCAACTACAATATGATTGTCTCCGGGGGCAACATAAATATGTCCGCCTTCAATCTTGTCCTGATCCTCCGCCTCTTTTACAGCAAGCGGACAAATCTTGTTCAAACTTTCCGCAAAAGCCTTTGTAAAGCCTTTGGGCATATGCTGAACCACAAGAATGGGCTGTTTTAAATGCGGGTCAATCATCTTGAATACATCGCGGAGGGCGTTGGGGCCTCCGGTGGAAATACCGATTGCGATTATGTCTATGCGGCCGCCATCACGGACAGGCGTAATTTTTACAGGCTCTTTTCTTTCTACCGTGTTGAAATTGAGAATCTGCGCCTTTTCAAGTTTAGGTTTCTGAACGGGAGCATTGATATCAGCTTTTTTGTTTGCGACAAAGGATTCAGCCTTGAGAAGTTTGCGCTGTTTTTGAAAGAATTCCGGAATATAGGGAACCTTTCCATGCTTACGCGCATACTGACTTCCGTATGAGGCCAGCAAATCTATAAGATGATCCGCAACCTCTGAAATATCGGCAGAAACCGAGCCGGAAGGTTTTGTAATAAAGTCTGCCGCCCCAAGCTCAAGAGCCTGCATTGTAACAGCGGCGCCCTTCGTGGCTATACTTGAAAGAACCACGACAGGAACACTGATATGCCCTTCCTTCCGGGCCTTGAGAAATTCAATGCCGTTCATAACCGGCATCTCTATGTCAAGCACCATTACATCAGGCTTGGCATTTTCTATGATATCGAGAGCAACCTGCCCGTTAGCGGCCTTTCCCACAACGCGCATGCCCTCCGTTCCTTCTATAATACGGCTAATCAGATTCCGCATCAGAGCAGAATCATCACAAATAAGTACTGATATATCATCCATAATATTTCTTTCCCTGCATTTTAGTCTTTAAGCTGCTTTTGATAAAAGCATGTCCAGTCCGTTTTTAGGAATTCAAACTGAGTCTTCATTCCAAACAAGGACTCAGAATGTCCGATAAACAGATATGAATGAGGTGAAAGCGAATCCCAGAAGTGATTGATAACCCTGAGTTGAGCCGGCTCGTCAAAATAAATCAAAACGTTACGGCAGAAAATTACATCAAGGTTCCTCATACCGCTGTCATTCTTTAAGTTATGGTAGTCAAAGCGAATTGTGTCCATTAAATCTTTGTTCGCCTGGTAGCCGTCAGCCGTTTTAGTAAAGAAACGGTCCAAATATTTTTGAGGGATTCCACCTATACGGGAATTAGGATAAAAACCCTGTTTTCCCACCATCAAAGATTTTAGAGAAAGATCCGACGCCGTAACTTGAAAGGTGTAAGGAAACGGAAGAATATCCTTTAGAATCATCGCGATTGTATAAGGCTCCTCTCCCGTAGAACAACCCGCAGACCATATATTAATCTTATGACTTCCGACCTTTCTCTTTTCCTCAAGAATATGCGGAATAACATAATTTATAAGCGCATCAAAATGTGGCTGGTTACGGAAAAACCGGGTCAGATTTGTTGTTACCGCATCGAGCGTAATCTTCATTTCTTCGCGATTAGAGATTATCAGTTTGTAATACTCATCAAGAGAGGCAAGATGTTTTTCCCGGAGACGCTCCTTCAGGCGGCTATCCAAAACAGAACGGTTGGTCGCCGAAAAAGTAATTCCACTCTCATCATAGATTGTTTTACGAAATCTCTCAAACTGTTCATCTGTCAATATGTCAGCCATAATAACATATTATACACCTATAATAAAAAAATGTAAATCAAATAATCAAATTTTAATAAAATTTCATAAACAAAAGGAACCGGGTTTATCTGTCAGGATAAAACTCCGTTTACCTTGCGGTAAGCAACAGCCTCCGCCATATGCTCCGCTTTTATTATGGAAGCCTCTTCCATATCAGAAATTGTCCGTGAAATTTTCAGGCAGGAAGAAACCGCCCTCGGAGAAAAATCATAGCGCCTGGCGGCTTCTTCCAGGACACTCTGCGCATCTTTTTCTGTCCTGCAGTATTCACCGATTTCTTCAGGCCGGAGAAAGGCATTTTTTTTACCCTGTCTCTTGCGCTGAATGCGCACAGCCCTGGCAATACATTTCCGTAAGTCGTCGGTATTCCATCTTTTATAAAGAACCGTGTTTTCTCCGCAGGAATTTTCCTTCATATAATTGTGTTCATCAGGAAGGTCAACCCTTACACGAAGATCTATTCTGTCAAGCAGGGGAGCGGAGAATTTCTTCCAGTACATTTCAATTGCGCGGCTGGAGCAGAGACATATTTTCTTTTCCGAACCATAGTTTCCGCAGGGACACGGATTGGCAGCCATCAGCAGTTGGAATGCCGCCGGGTAAACAGTAGACCGCCCGGCTCTGCTCAATGTTATATTCCCGTTTTCAAGGGGAACTCGAAGCATTTGCAGGACAGAGGATCGGAATTCCGCCGCCTCGTCCAAAAAAAGAACGCCGTTATGGGCAAGGGAAATTTCTCCGGGCCTGCAATTTGGGCCTCCTCCGCAAATGCCCTCGATGCTGGAACTCTGATGTGGTTGTCTGAACGGCGGAGTTCTCACAAGAGGTCGAACAGGGCTCACGATTCCTGCTATTGAGTGTATTCTTGTTACAGACTGGGCTTCTTCCGCCGTGAGAAGTGGCAGCAGCGACGGAAAACGCTGAAGTGCAAGACTTTTTCCGCAGCCCGGCGGGCCGAAAGCCAAAAGATTGTGTCCTCCGGCAGCCGCAATCTGTAGAGCCCTCACTAATTCCATTTGCCCCGTAACATCTTCAAAACCGCAGCCGGGAATTACCGGATTAAAATAAACACCTTCTATCTCCTCTGCCTCGGACGGTAAAAACTCATTTTTCTTGTCATGGGCTGCCTTGGTAAAAAGCTCCTCATTAAACAGGGCGCAAAAAGCCTCGCGCAAATTCTCGGCCGCAAAGACACGCATACCGCTGATTTCTCGGGCTTCCGCCCCGTTAGCGCCGGGAACAATGCAGTAACGGATTCCGGAAGCGGCTGCCGTAGCGGCGGCGGCGTGCACGGCCCTGACAGGCCTCAACGCCCCTGACAATTCAAGTTCACCCAAAACCAGAAGGCTGTGCTCCATAAGAACGGCTCCGGGCGATACGGTTTCCGCCTGATTTGAGGCACACAGAACCGCAAGAGCTACGCCCAAGTCAAAGCCCGCACCCTCCTTCCGCAAGTCCGCAGGGGAAAGACTTATCAGCACACGCTCGCCGGGAAACTCAAAGCCGGAATTTCTTATCGCACTCTTCATGCGCTCACGGCTTTCTTTTACCGCCCCGTCGGCAAGCCCAACCATGTCTATGGCAGGTATTCCGCGGCGGATATCGACTTCAACAGTAACAAGATTTCCCTCATACCCAAAGGGCGAAAAAGAATAGATTTGCATAAAAAACTCCTTACCCTATGAGTAGATTTTTTATGCAATAAATTATAAAAATTCAAAAAAGAAAAAAATATATAACAGATATTTTATAAAGTCTGATTCAAATGCGGAAGGAGTTCCTCAAAATAAAATTTGTCCTCAATCTTTCTGCCGCCGGCCGTCCTCCCGATTTTTCGGTCGGCCCGGACATCAGGCCCGTGGTAGTCGCTGCCGGCAGTAACAAAAAAGCCGAGTTTTCTGGCAAGCTTTTCAAGACGGATACAGTCTGTCTCACGGGCGCCGGAATGCCATGCCTCAAGCCCGCTTACGCCTCTTTCGTGTATACCGGCCAGAATGTCCTCTATCCTTCCCCATGAAACATAAAGGCTCAGGGGATGGGCTATGACTGGAACGCCTCCGCACTCATAAATGGCATCAACGGCCTCGTCAAGGTCGGCACCGGTTCTCGGAATGTAAAAAGGAAGCCCTTTTGCAAGAAATTTATCAAAGGCCTGCTGCCTCTTTTTTACTATCTTTTTCTGGACAAGGTAACCTGCAATATGAGGCCTGCCGACATTCACCTTGTCAACAGTCTTTTTCTCAGCATCGGCCGCAAAGGCAAGGAGTTCCTCGTAGCGGACGCCGTAGCCCGCGTCAACAAATCTTTGAATTATCTTTTTATTGCGCTCAATGCGTTCCTGCTGAACTCTTTTTATTATTGAAGAAAGTTTTTTTGAGATTGATTTTAATCCCAGACCAAGAAGATGAAATTCTCCGGTTGGCCAGCCCACATTGAGTTCAATTCCCGGAACAAAAACAATTCCCTCTTTTTTGCAGGCTTCCCCCGCCTCGTCAAGACCGGAAACCGTATCGTGATCCGTAAGAGCAAGAACCGAGACACCGCTTTCCTTAGCATAGGAAACAAGTTCACCCGGAGAACGCTCGCCGTCAGAAGCCGTAGAATGCGAGTGCAAGTCCACCATACTATTCCTCCACCTTCATAAGCTGTCCGGACTGGTAGGCCGGCAGAAATTTCTTTACCCCGCCGCTTTGAAACTGAACATCAATGACATATTCACCCTCATGCATAAAGGCCTTTACAATCTGCCCGTAACCGTAGTCATCATGATAAAGAATCTGTCCCAAAGGATACTTTTTTGCGAGCGGATGATTTATTTTGGGTGTCCGGCTGACGGAAGTCCCGGCGCAAGGCGGAGTGTCATCATAATACTCATCACCGCCGTATTCCTCCACTGACCGGCTTTCCGAATCCGCTCCAAAAGCCGCATATTCATATGCGGGCGGAATATTTCCCAAAAGGCGGAATGTTTCCTTACCGGCCTCCGCAAGGAAAACACTGGGCTCCATAAACTCTGTCCGCCCGTAAAGACGGCGCTGGGCGCAGCTTGTAACATACAGCTCATCTTTTGCACGGGTAATTCCTACATAAAACAAACGGCGCTCCTCTTCAAGCTCCGCGCCTTCCTTGTCTCCGCGCGGAAAGATTCCGTTTTCAAGACCGGTAATAATTACCCGCGGAAACTCCAGTCCCTTTGTGTTGTGGAGGGTAATCAGAGTAACCGCATCGGTTTCCCCGGCCTCCTCTTCACTGGCAAGCGTTCTGTCAAGCTCGATTGTGTCAAGAAATTCCAAAAGTCCGTCCGTTGTAAAATCATAGAGGGCGGCATTGTTGGCAAGTTCCTGCATATTAGCAACACGCTGGGTTCCGCTTATCTCGTCATCAGCGGCGTGATACTCCTCAAGCCCGCTCCTTTCAATAATCTCATTCACAAAGTCAGAGAGTTTCTGTCCCGGCCGTCCAGCCCTTATTTCTTCCATCAGATTTTGGGCGAGTTTTGTAAACTGCTCAATTCCTTCCCGCGCTTTTTTGGAGAAAGTCCGGGCAGAGCAGGATGCTGTCTCGACAAGATTTTTCATTACAGGAACAGAGGCCGAATTATTCTCTCCGCCGGAAACGGAAGTCGCCGCCGTAATAATTTTGTCCAGCGTTGTGGGGCCGATTCCGCGCGCGGGCTTATTCACAATGCGTCTAAAGGCAATCTCGTCCTTAGGATTAGCGGTCAGGGCAAGCCAGCAGAGCAAGTCTTTTATTTCTTCCCTCTCGTAAAACTTTAAGGAGCCGACAACCTGATACGGAATTTTTTTTCGCAGGAACTCGCTTTCAAAGCCGAGAGACTGGGCGTTTGTCCTATAGAGAATTGCCCATGAATTATACGGAACGCCCTTTTTGTAATTCTTTTTAATGAGCTCAGCGCAAAAGGCGGCCTCATCATCCTGGTTGGGAAGAAAAATCAGGTCAGGAATTTTTCCGTCACCACGCTCGGCTACCAGAGTTTTTCCGAGACGATCCTCGTTATTGCAGACAACTTTTCCGGCCGCATTTAAAATGCTCGCCGTAGAGCGGTAGTTCCTCTCAAGGCGTATTAGTTTTGTGCCAGGAAATTCAGCCTGAAAATTTAAAATATTCTGAACCTCGGCACCGCGGAATTTATAGATGGACTGGTCATCGTCTCCGACTACGCACACATAAGTTCCGCTCCCCTCGTCAACTCCGCTCATCGCCTTTAGAAACTGGAACTGCGCCACATTGGAATCCTGATATTCATCAACCATAATGACACGATACCTGTAGTGCATCTGTCGGCGGACATTCTCATTCATAGCCATCACCTGAACGGGAAGCATAATGAGGTCGCCGAAATCGACATTACCGGTGGCACGAAGCCTTTTTTCATATGCCGAATAAAGATCCGCAAAAAGCGGATCGCTGGAGATTTCTCCGAGCCGTGCGGAATCCGGCGGCAGACAGTAGTCCTTTGCCAGGGCAATCTTATGAGCGTAAGCGGCGGCCTCATTTTTTTTAAGACCGGGAGTTGACTTTTGTATGAGAGTCACCATATCATCGTCATCATAAACAGTAAAATTCTTGTCGATGCCGGCCTCTTCCGCATAGCGCCGCAAAAAGTAAGCGCCGAATGAATGGAATGTTCTTATCTGGGAATCTTCCGCCTCCGGGCACATTGCGACAGCACGCTCCTTCATTTCCTTTGCGGCTTTTTTGGTAAAAGTAACCGCAAGAATAGAGCGCGGGTCAACTTTCCGCTCAGAAATGAGATAGGCGATTTTTGTAGTGATTACGCGGGTCTTGCCGGAGCCTGCCCCGGCAAGAATCAAAAGGGCGCCTTTTTCTTTTCCGCCGTCGTGAACAACCGCCTCCCGCTGTTCGGGGTTCAGAAGAGACAAATACTGGTCAATAGAAGATTCACCTGAAGCCATTATTTTTCGATATAAACTGAATCTATGTCGACACCGCTTACAGCCAGCGCCCTGACCCTTACAAGTGAACCGGGCACAAGAGCCTTTACCGCTTTCTCATCTTCCGCATCAAACTGAACTACAAAGTTTCCGTCAACTTCGGGTGCCTGGAACCAGCCTCTGCCTATTGCAAAAGAATTTCCGTTCTCATCAGCAGAAATAACTTCCTCGATCAAAACATCGTATTCTTTAGCAGTCTTTTTTCCTACACGCAGGCGCAGCCTGTCGGAGGTAATTTTTTCCTGCTCCGCCTGAAGGCGGGCGGCACGGGCGGCGACGGTTTTCTTCGCGACCTGCTTTTTCATCGAATATGCCGGGGTGTCCTCTTCCTTGCTGTAAGGAAAACAGCCCGACCAGTCAGGCTGAATGCGCTTTAAAAATGAAAGTGTGTTTTCCGCAGCCTCGTCGCTTTCGCCGGGAAAGCCTGTCAAAAAAGTCGTGCGTATCGAGGCGGCGGCAAACTGAGCCCTTATATTCTCTACAAGACCTGCGTAATAATCCGGAGTGTTTTTTCTGTTCATGGAAAGAATCACGCCCTCATCGCCGCTCTGAAAAGGAATGTCAAAATACGGCAAAAGCCTGTCATCATTTTTCATAAGTTCCAGAATATCGGCATTAAAATGATCGGGATGAATGTAGAGCAGTCGCACCCAGAACTTTCCTTTTAAGGCGGAAATCTTTTTTAAAAGTCCGTAAAGCGCAGAGTGCTCTTTTGCAGCCGAAGACTTCTTCTTAAAATCCAAATCATTCTTTCCGGTTCCGTAGGCGGCCAAATCCTGTCCTATCAGGTTTATCTCAAAAACGCCTCTCTTTAAAAGCGATTTTATTTCCAGAACAATGTCATCTGCAGGGCGCGACCGGAGTTCACCGCGGATAAGGGGAATGGCACAGAAGGAGCAGTGGTTTGAGCAGCCCTCTGTAATTTTTACATAAGCGGAATTCTTATAGTTCAAAAAAGTCAGGCGCTCACCGCAGGAGATTCCCTTTTGCGGCGGAGTAAGCACCAGGGGTGCAACTCCTCCATCGTTTTTGCCGGAACCGTCTTTTTTTGAGTGCAGAACCTTTTTTGCAAAGGCCGCAATCTTATCAAGGTCGCCGTTTCCAAAAACACCGTCCGCCTCCGGAAGTGATTCTTCCAAATCCTTTGCGTAACGCTGGGCAAGACAGCCGGCGAGAATAATTTTTTTGTCCTGAAATTTTTTTCTGGCGCCCAAAAGGGCTTCAAGTGATTCCTTTTTTGCGGACTCAATAAATCCGCAGGAATTTATAATAATCAAATCTGCGCATTCAACATCAAAGGTCTGCTCATAACCAGCCCGGACGAGGTTACTTACAAGAAGCTCCCCGTCCACCTGATTTTTCGCACAGCCGTGTTCATCTAGAAAAAATTTAGTCAAGGCCTTCTACCACCAAACGGTAACGGCCGTCATCAGTGCGGATCCATTTTATGTCCTGAACAATAACTTCACCCGCCTTTCCAATTTCCAAATCATGCGAACGGCCTCCCGCGATAATCTGAAATTTTACAGTATTTCCGTTGCTAATCCAAACGCGAACCTTGTTGTTGGCAGTCATTGTAACGGCGTCCCCGTTCGTATAATAATTCTCAACAGATTCCTTTCTGTCAACCTCATAACGGAAGACGCATGGATTTCTGAAACTTGCGTTCAGAGTAAAGGGATACGCGCGGTTGTCCTCAAGAACAACTGTCTCCGCCGTTTTTTCCGTCGCAATAAGAGGAATAGAGGTTGAATCGATATTCTCGGTAAGGGCAGAGCCGTCCTTCAGCATAATGTAAACTTCCGCACCGCGGGAAGTCTTGTTTGAGGAGATTTCCCAAACATCAACAACCAGGTCAACGGCGGAGTCCCCGTCAATGTCCAGCTCACGGGTTTCGCTCAATTCAAAATACTGAAGTCCCATGGGCGTCTGAATACCGAGACGGGAATCAGTATCGCTTGCAACTGTAAGCATAACATTTCCGCCGTGGGTCGGAACCATAATCTGATCGCCGACATAAAGACGCTCGTTCAGAGGCTTGTCATCAAGTTCATAGGTTTTCAGCTGAACTTTATTTGAAACCGCATACTCATTTTGCTTTGCAATCTGTTTTGGACGGTAAACCGCAAAATATAAAACGAGCAGCACGACGACTGCCACAACAGCAAGAGCACCAGTTACTAACACCGGAATAAAATACTGAGGCCTAGGCTTTTCTATAAGGCTCTCGGGAACAGGAGACTCCTGAACCAGCTGGGCGTGATAAAGTTTTATAAGCCGCTGTGAATCCAGTCCCAGATAGTCAGCGTAGTTCCGCAAGAAACCGACGACATAGGCCTCTCCGTGAAAAGCCGCCGTATTCTCGCCTTCAAGCGCCTCAATGTAATGCTGAGAAATCGAGGTTTCTTTTGCAGCGGCCTCAACCGTAACTTTTTTGCTTTCTCGTGTCTGCCGTAAAAGGGCGCCGTAACTTTCCATAATAAACCACCCTACTCCGAAAACATAAAATTATCATAATTGTTTGCGGCTGAAGGAATATCGTAGCTAAAGCGCTGTGCCGTCAGCCCCTGGTTAATCTCATAATCCGCAAAATCAATTCTGTATGTAATATCGGAAGGTGTTACAGCCTCAACGCGGCGAATCAGTTTTGTATTCGGACTGATTGAAAGTTTTATGTAGCGGAAAGCCTCACTTGTAGTGCGTCTCCAAAGAACAAGGCGGACAACCTTTTCGACGGAAGCGTCGCCGTCTCCCGCCGCATTCTCATCTAGAGGAACCTCATCCTGACTTGTCTCGTAACTTACCGTATAGTAGCGCCTCATTAAAGAAAGGCCTTCGCTTGTCGCAAGATTCGCGGTCTTTGTTCCGCCGTCCGCGTTTTCCGAATTGGCGTTCTGGGTAAGAACCGCGGCCGAACCGGGGAGATAAATTGTAAGTGTCCCGCCGTTAAAAACTATCACCTGCTCGGCAGGCTCGGAAAAGTCAAAGCGGACTTTATCGGGCTGAAGATATGTTACCTTAGCCTTCATCTGTTCTTTGTCTATAAAAATACTGGTATTTGCCTGATAGTCCTGAATCTTTGAATATTCTTCAGAAACGCTTTTAAAATACTCATTTGCGGTAATAATTGTTTCCTTACCTTGAGCAGATACCAGAGCCGCAGACAGAGCGACAGCCGCTATATATACAGAGACTTTTTTTAAAGAAAATTTCATAAACTATATATTACTATATATAGAAAAAAGCGTCAAGCATAAGTCTACAGGACTCGCTCCCCTTTAAATGTATTTCCGTTCAGTGCGGTAATCCTGACCTTTACAAAAGAACCGATTGCCGATTTCGGGGCGGCAAAGGCGACTTTCTCATCGCGCTCGGTCTTTCCCAAAAGCTCAGTCCCGGTATCCCGGCTCTGGCTCTCCGCAAGAACCTCAACGGTTTCTCCAATCCGCTTCTGCATCTCCTCGCGGGTAATAATCAGCTGCAAGTCAATAATCTTCTGCAGCCGGGCCTTTTTTACCTCGACAGGAATCTGATTCTCCCAGCCGGCGGCAGGAGTTCCCTCGCGCGGATTATAGTAATACATAAAAGCATTTTCGTATCGCACAGTCCTCATCAAAGAATAGGCTTCCTCAAAGTCCTCGTCGCTCTCCCCCGGAAATCCAAGCATTATGTCCGTGGTGAGCGATACGCCGGGAATCGCCTTTCTTATTTTTGAAACCAGTTCAAGATAAGACTCGCGCGTGTAGCGTCGGTTCATCTTTTCCAGAATGCGGCTGGAACCGTGCTGGACCGGAAGATGTATGTGCCGGCAGATTTTTTCCTCGCGGGCAATCACTTCAATAAGCCCGTCGGAAAGATCCTTGGGGTGGCTGGACTCAAAGCGAATCCATTTTACCGGTGAATTGATTTTTTCTATGCGGCGGCAAATCAGCTCGAGCAGGCGGGGAAAATCAACGCGGCCGTATTCCTTTTCGTCAGAGAAATACGAGTTTACATTCTGCCCCAAAAGGGTTATGTCCTTTACGCCGTAGGAAGAAAGTGTTTCTATTTCCTTTAGAATCTGATCCACAGGCCGGGAGACTTCACGACCGCGCACATAAGGCACAATGCAGTAAGTGCAGAAATTGTTGCAGCCGTGCATAATCGGAACAAATGTCGCGAAGGCCCCCGGTTCCAGGGAAAGCGGCGCAAAGACATAGCCGGGACTGTCGTCCAGTTCTGCGGAAGCATTTCCGCCCCTCTTTTTTCCGGCGGCCTCGACATCATCGATGATCTTTCCAAAATCTTTTTTGGCAAAAGTTCCCACGACATAGTCAATCTGCGGACAGTCCTTTTTAAGAGTCTTTAGAAGCCGCTCGGCCATACAGCCCATTACTACGAGAGTAAGCGGTTTTGGACCGTCGGCGACATAGGCTGCGGCTTTTTCCAGAGAACGGTATTTTGCGTCCGGCTGTTTTGCGCGGACGGCTTTTAGCCCCGCAAAATATCCCAGTCGCCCGAATATACGGCTTTCCGCCGTGGCACGGACAGAACAAGTGTTTACAACCGCAATGTCTGCCAGTTCAACATCATCTGCCTTTGACCAGCCGCGCGCAATAAAAAGCTGCTCGACGGCGGCGGACTCGGCGATATTCATCTGACAGCCGTAGGTCTCAAAAAAGTAAGTCATGACTCAGCCGCCTCAAGCGTGTTCTGCATAAGCATGGCAATAGTCATAGGCCCGACTCCGCCCGGAACGGGTGTAATTACAGAAGCCTTTTCCTTTACTTGCTCATAGTCCACATCGCCCACGAGACGGAATCCCGATTTCTTTGACGCGTCAGGAATTCTGTTCACACCGACATCTATAACAGCGGCGCCGTCTTTTACCATGTCAGCGGTAACCGTATGCGGGTGTCCGGCGGCCGCAATGATTATGTCGGAGCCGCGCGTAATTTCCGCGATGTTCTTTGTTCCTGTGTGGCATAGGGTTACCGTTGAATTGTATTCCTTTCTGGAGAGAAGAAGCGCCATGGGCTTTCCTACAATATTACTGCGGCCTATAACAGCGACGCGGGCGCCGTCTGTAACAACTCCGGCCCGCTCAAGCAGAACAAGAATTCCGTGGGGCGTGCAGGGAATAAAGCATTTTTTTCCAATCAGGAGATTCCCCATGTTTACGGGATGAAATCCGTCCACATCCTTTTTCGGGTCAATGGCAAGAATAACCTTTTCTTCATTGATATGCTTTGGAAGCGGAAGCTGGACAAGAATTCCGTGAACGGCGGAATCTGAGTTCAACCTGTCAATAAGACCGAGAAGCTCATCCTCCGTTGTTGACTCGGGAAGATGAATTGACCTGTCGGCCATTCCTACTTCTGCAAGTGCCTTTTGCTTTCCGGTAACATAACTTACGGAAGCCGGATTCTCACCGACCAAAATCACACTGAGACAGGGCGTTACTCCCTTTTTCTTTAATTCAGAAACTCTTTCGGCAACACTTGCCCTGATGTCGGCGGCCACAGCCTTTCCGTCAATTACCTTGCATTCCATAAAAACACCTTGCCTTGTAACCATAACAATTCAGTCTTGTTTATTGAATAAACTCTATAAATTTGATAAGATATTCTACCATATTTGAGGATTTATGAAAAGTAATTTTAAAATTTTCCTTCTCGCATTAAGCGCCATTCTTTTTTTGAGCTCTCCTTTTTTTGCCGAAACCGAGGCCGGCCAGACAGACGCCGAGCCGCCGACAGAGATTCAGGACAGTACTGAAGAAGAACAAGAGAGAGCAAAAGAGACACCACCGCAGCAAAAAACCGAACCTGAAAAAAACACACAGAAAGTTCCCCCGGCAAAAAACGGCGGTGATGAAAAAGACGAGGACGCTCCCGATGAATATGACGACGGCTCAACGCATGTGTATTTGCAGAACGCGCCCGGTGACCAATATATCAATATCCGCGTAATGCCGGACTTTCCGCTTAACTTTGACGACAAGTTAAAAGTCGGCGGCCAGATTACTGTCGGCTACAACCGTTTTCTAACCACATGGCTTGCAGTTGGAGGAGAGGTGGCTTTCGGCTACAACCCCACAATCGGAAGCAATATGCTTACCCGCATTCCCCTTATGGTAGGAGTTACATTCCTTCCCACTATCAAGAAATTTGAATTTCCCATCACACTGAATGTCGGCATGACGGTTGAGAATTACCTGAGCAACACTTTCTTTCCCGGTCTGATTGTCAGAACAGGTGCCGGCTGCTACTATCGTATAAACGAAAGCTGGTCGGCAGGACTTGAAGCATTCTTCTCTTATCTGCCGCAATGGTATTTCAGCCAGCCTGAAAAGAATGACTATCTCAACCTGATGTCAATTTCTGCCGGTGTCAAATACCATTTCTAGGAAACAAAAACATGAAACCACTTTCCATAAAGAAAATATTCGCCGCATCCGCACTGACTCTTTCAATACTGGCATATTCTGGCTGTCAGCAGGTTGTTTACAGCAATATAAGAAAAGAAGTTGCGCTTGAGGACAGAACAATTTCCGGAGACATTTATTCAATTATACGATTCGATGTTTCCGGCGAAAAGCGTATCTATATTGCAAACGGCAACATTTACTATAAGCAGACATCGGAAAATTCCTACGGCAAATGGACAAAGGCCGGAACAAACGGGCTCACAGGCCATGTCATAAAACTTGCCGCGGACAGCACTTATCTTTACGCGCTTACAGGAACTACAAAAGAGGATGACGATGACGGAGAAAATGTAGGTTCTGATCGTTATATTTACTACTCAGAAGACGGAGAAAGCTGGAAACCCGTGATTCTGACAGATTTTACTTCCGACGGTAAAATCACTTACAAAGACAAAAGATACGCATACTTATTTTGTACAAATACAATTGACTCAGCAAACAGAAAAACCTACTTTAATTATGTGGACGCCTACAGTAGTAACGGCGTAAAAGCCTGCTATAAACTCAACGGCTCGTCAGGCGAAAAACAGACTGCCGGATCAGAAAACGCTTCCACTTCCCCCTGCTCGATTTTTAAGAGCACAATAGGAAACGACAGTACAATAATCTCAAGGTCTTGCGTGTATTTTAATGGAAACACCTATTTCTTCGAGTCGCGAGGAGCCTGCACTGACGAAAAATACGATTCTGACGGCACGACAATTATTCCCGCGACACTATATTACTACGGAAACGGTTCAAACATAAAATGGAACAACGGCAGTACCAACGGCAGTATCAGTGCCAGCGCAACCGTGTATTCTTTAGGTATTACAAAAGACTACCTGCTGGCCGGAACAAGCAGCGGAATAAAGCACTTTAAGTTTGATAATCAAGACACCAAGGGCAGTGCATCAGTAGACACTGAGTTCGCCACAAACGCGGATGCAACAATGGGAAGCCAGTATACCGTCCTGGCCATTCTTGTAATGAACCCTGAGAAAAAGGAATATGTATCGGGAGACACAGCCGGAGCTGTAAGCACCACAATATACACTTCAATAAACTATACAGGTTCAGGCTCCTCAAACTCCGCTCAATTCAGTCACATAGGCTTGTGGGCCTTTTATCCGAGCAGAGGAAACTGGAACTGTGAGTAGGTGGAGCACCAAGAATCAGGGATTCCTAAACCGAAAGGCTTCTTTCGGTGCGTGAGCGGCACCTCTGGTGCCGTGCGTCTCGGGCCATGTGCTCCCGAGAATCAGGGATTCCTAAACCGAAAGGCTTTGTTCGGTGCATGAGCGGCACCCTGGTGCCGTATCTTTGGAGTGGTGGCGGTTAGATATGCGGAGGACTTTTTTTTATGGCTGAAACCCTTTTTGAATCTACTGCGAACCTTTCACATGAACCGCTTGCCGCCCGTATGCGGCCGCGTTCGCTAGATGAATATATCGGGCAGGATCACATAGTCGGCAAGGGCCGTCTTTTACGGCGCGCCATTGCGGCCGACCAGCTCACTTCAGTAATTTTCTACGGGCCGCCGGGCTCCGGTAAAACAACTCTTGCCAGGGTAATCGCCGCTCACACAAAAAGTAATTTCATTACATTAAACGCAGTTCTTACCGGAGTTGCCGACATACGGAATTCCATAAAGCAGGCGGAGGATTTTAAAAACCTATACAACCGCCGCACCATCTTATTTGTTGACGAAGTTCACAGGTGGAACAAGGCCCAGCAGGACGCTCTGCTTCCATGGGTTGAGAACGGCACAATAATTCTAATAGGCGCAACTACGGAGAATCCTTTTTTCGAGGTGAACAAAGCTCTTGTTTCCAGAAGCCGCGTCTTTCAGTTAAAGCAACTCACAAAAGAAGATTTAAAGCATGTTGCATATCAGGCGCTGAATGACATTGAGCGCGGTTACGGCCACTGGCACATAGACTTTGAGAGCGGCGCTCTGGAACACCTTATAGACACGGCAAACGGTGACGCGCGCTCCTTACTGAACGCTCTTGAGCTTGCCGTCGAGACCACTCCCGTAAAATGGGCGCCTGACGCAAATCCACCGCAACCCTCGTGGGGCTCCACAATTTTTATAAGCCGGGAAGCCGCGGAAGAGTCAATTCAAAAGAAAGTGGTTTTGTATGACCGAGACGGCGACTATCATTACGACATAATTTCAGCATTCATAAAAAGCCTGCGCGGACGGGATCCAGACGCCGCCATGTACTGGCTGGCCCGCATGGTAAGGTCAGGGGAAGACCCGCATTTTATTTTCAGAAGAATGCTCATCTCCGCCTGCGAGGATACAGGTCTTGCCGACCCATATGCCATAAATGTTGTTGTGGCCTGCGAGGAAGCCTTTGACCGGGTAGGACTCCCGGAAGGCCGCTATCATCTGGCACATGCCGCCCTTTATCTTGCCACAGCGCCAAAATCAAATTCAAGCATGGCCTTTTTTGACGCGCTAAAATCCGTTGAGGCGGAGGACACTGATGTTCCCAACCACCTGAAGGACGCCAGCCGGGACGCGGAAGGATTCGGGCACGGGGCGGGCTACCTGTATCCGCACGCCTACAGGGACCACTGGGTCGCCCAGCAGTACCTGCCGGACTCCCTTGTAGGCAGAGTATTCTATACGCCGAGCACGCAGGGCTACGAAAATAAAATACGGAGCGAGGTGCTTTCCCACAGGGAACTTCAGATTGCGGCGATTTTGGAAGACGATACGGGCGAGCGGCCGCTTGACAAAACCGCAACCGAGACCACTGGCTCAAAGAATATCAACCCCATCAGTGACTGGTGGATTTCCGCCCACTTTAAGGGCGGCGAGATTAAAAAGGGAGAATCACTTACATTCAGCCCGCCCGACCAAAAGAAGGAAAGCGCACTGCAAAACGCCGACAAGTCATGGAGAACCCGTATAGACTCAAACCGGGCGGAAGTACTTCTAAAAATCCGCGACTCAATGATAGGCGCCGCCCGTCTTACCAGGCACGGACGCTCTCTTGTCTGGAACGCGGACGATGCCCTTCTGCTCTGGCAGCTTTTACGAGAGTGTCCGGAAGGCGTTACCTGCGGACTATGCCGTTCACAAAAAGGCCTTGATGTTCTTGAACAGTACGGCTCAACTTTAAGCAGTCTGGACAAACCAATCTTGATTGTAAATCCGGCTGTCCAAAAGGCAGAAAACGCCGGCGGAAAAAATCCATCAGAAGCAGCCGCAATGGACGAAACAATCCTCAAAGAAGTGCTTTCTATTTTTGCCGGAAAAAATATTCTGTTTGACAATTTTTTCTTCAGGAATCCATGGACAGGCACGGAAGCCATCAACGCAATGGGCGATGCCTTTGCCGCCGCCGCAATCGAAGGAAAGATTCCCTCAGGCGGGAGCTTAATTGTCTCCCAGCAGATTCCGGGCAGCACCCAGCACCTCTCATCACTGATTGAGCGCCAGATTCTAAGCGGAAAAACACTGGACGAATGGAGACCCCTGCTTGAAAAAATGGCGGCGAGAGAGAATGACTTTTTCGGCGATCAGAACAATCCACTTTTTAACTGGAACGCAGATACAGTCAGAAAAATATTTGAGGAAAAAGGTTTTACTCTTGATGCAGCCTCAAACAAAATCACCGAAAAACGCCGCATCACGCAAAAGGAAATCTCGGCATGGTTTACCAATGAGAATTCCGCATATGCGGCCGCCGTAAGAGAAGCTATCGGCGGAGAAAAACTGAAAGAGCTTGCGAATATTTTTATGAGCGCCGCCCAAAATTCAGTCTTTGACTGGAACACTGAAATCGCAGTTTTTACGATAAAAGCCGGAAAATAATTTGCATTTTCACAAAAATTGTGCTACAATATTCAAATATTTTTAGGAGATACTTATGAATTTTATTTTTCTAGGACCGCCGGGTGCCGGAAAAGGCTCGCTGGCCGTTAAGGTAGCAAAAGACTACAACATTCCTCACATTTCCACAGGCGATATTTTCCGCGCCGCAATCAAAAATCAGACTGAACTCGGTAAAAAAGTTAAGTCAATAATCGACGGCGGTGGCCTCGTAAGCGATGACATTACATGCGCACTTGTCAAAGAGCGCCTTGAGCAGGCAGACTGCAAGAACGGATTCATTCTTGACGGCTTTCCGCGCACAATTCCTCAGGCAGATGCATTGGGAACATTCTGTCCGGATGTCACTTGCGTCAACTTCCAGATTGCCGACGAGGCCGTAATCAAGAGACTGAGCACACGCCGCGTCTGCAAAAAGTGCGGGGCAAACTTCAATGTTCTCACAAAGCCGTCAAAAAAAGAAGGCGTCTGCGACGAGTGCGGCGGAGAACTCTTTCAGCGCGATGACGACAAGCAGGAGTCAATTCTGCACCGCATGGACGTTTACCGCGAGCAGACAGAGCCTCTCATCGCCTACTACCGCGAAAAAGGAAAACTCACGGACATTGACGGCGCGATTGAAACCGACATTCTGCTGGACGAATTTAAGAAAATCTTTAAAAAATAAGAGGAATTCTTATCTTATTTAAAGATGACTTGAACGACGACTTGTCATTTACCGGCTGCCTTTTCGGGCGGCCGATTTTTTTTATAAAGAGAACCATTAGAATAAAAAAAACCGCCCCAAAGAGCGGCTTTCTGCAACAGGAAAATCTTATCCCAAGAATACCTGTCCCTGTCCGTCAATCGCAAGAATTGACTTGCATTCCGAACACCGGAAGCGGCCGGCCCTTGTCGCCTTGAGTTTTTTCTGGCATACAGGACAGGCGAAAATCTTGGGAAATACGGAATCAGACTGCGAAGAACCTGTCTTAAAGTAGGCGACAGCCTCTTCAGTAGAATTCTTGATATTAAAGAACTGGGAGAATCCCAAAAGCTGGAACACCTCAAAAACCTTGGGCTGAATTTCCAGGAGCACAATGTCTCCGCCCTTGGGCTTAATCAGTTTTAAAAAGGATGTGAACGAACCGATTCCTGTTGATGAAACATAGTTCAGCGCAGAGCAGTTAAAAATCAAATTGACATACCCCGCCTCAACAATTTTACCTATGCGCTTTTGGAAAAAACCTGAGTTGTATGTATCAACGTAGCCGTTCAAAATAATCACGATACAGTTAGGCACGTCATTTATTTTTGCAAGAGTAATTTTCAGACTATCGTCCTTTTCGTCATTAAAACCGGGAACGAGAGTGTTGTTATTTTCCATAAATATCCCTCAAACTTACTGATAAAATATTATAACAAAAAAAATCCAAAATGTCAATTTTTTTTGTTTTTTTTATATGTTTTTACACATTCCAGCCATCGTCCACATTAAGAAGAACCCCGTTCATGTCCGGGGAACTGAGTAAAAAAAGCGCTTTTTGCACAACAGACTCAACCCGAATCATTTTTCCGCCCAAAAGTCTCTCATATTCAGCCTTTTTTCCGGCATCAACATACTCTGTCTCGACAAAGCCCGGCATTATGGCAGAGGCTTTTATTCCGCAGTCCCTGTACTGCATGGCGATGGATTTTACAAGGCTCGAAAGCCCCGTTTTCGCAGCCGCATAGGCCGCGTTTGTAGCAAAACCGTTAATGTTATGGGTTCTTGTTCCGCCGAAAAACAGAATACGGCCAAAACCTCGTTCCTCCATAAAAGGGATAGCCTTACTGGAGAGGATTCCCGGAAGAGCCAGATTGTCTGTCGTCATACGGAGCCAGTCCTTTGCGGAAGTCTGTCCTAGACTTTTTTGCAGAAATGGACCATAACATATACATAGAATATCGGCAATAGTAATGGAATGTTTTAGTTTTTTTAACGGAGAATCAGAATTTTCTGATAAATTCTCACACGGAGAATCAAATTCAGCAAGATTCAGACTTTCAAAGTCCAGAACCACCACGGAGTCAACATTTTTACGGACAGAAGCAGCCCGAGTTCCCTCATGGCCGGCAACCACCGTAACGATTGAACCGGAGGCAGAAAGAGCCGAGGCCAGTGCCCGCCCTATTCCGCCGGAACCGCCGACAACCAGGGCACGCTTTCCTTTAAAGAATTCTGTATTCTGCATAAAAAAATTATAATTTTATTTGCTTTTTTATTCAAGTGATGCTATACTTTCAAGTGAGAGAATTTAAAAACCGAAGGAAAAGAAGTGAATATTTTAAAGCACAACTCGAAAAACAACGGAGTCTCTCAAAGCAGATTATCATTAAGAAAGCGCTCAATAATAATTTTTGCAGTCTGTGTCTCTTTATTAGTCGGGGTCTTCTGCACAATTGTCATGGGCACAGTAAAACGAAAGCTTTTGACATTCTGCGCATCCTCAGCGGAATATGCAATTCTTGTAAACAATTCTTTTTTTGAAAAATGGCTATCCGATTACACGGCCGACTTGCGAAACTTTTCTGAATACAAACAGTTAAAAGAAGGAAATACAGACGAAATAGAAAATTTTCTTTCCGGCAAGAACGAAACAAAAAAGCCTTACATTCTTGATCTTTTTTACTCAGGACTGGACGGAATCGCCAGTAAC
The DNA here is from genome assembly GCA_964346805.1 of uncultured Treponema sp. Lineage (GTDB taxonomy): Bacteria > Spirochaetota > Spirochaetia > Treponematales > Treponemataceae > Treponema_D. The sequence continues at coordinate 43,761 of CAYFWC010000009.1, forward strand.
AGCAGGGGCATAACCCTGGATATAAAAAACATGCCTTTTTTTGAGGAAATGATTTCGGGCAGGTTTGATACAAGAATCTCTCAGCCGCGCGGCGCAACCCTCTACAACAGGCCGTATTTTGTAATCTCAAAGGCAGTTCACGGCAAAAACAAAAGCGTTACAGGCACGGTCTTTTATGCAGTAGACCTGAATGCAATAACGGCACCCGTATCCAGAATTTCTTTTGCAAAAAACGACTCAAGTTTTTTGATTGGCACGGACGGCTCTTTCATTATAAAGCCTCACAACTCGGTTCTCAGCCAAAAAACGGAGAACCTCGACGACAGGGGAAAAGAATCTCTATATAACTTTTCGGAACTGGTAAAATCCGGAAAAACAGGAAACCTTAAACTTTATTCGGAAAATTTCGGCAATGAATTTGTCTCTTTTGCGCGTATAAAAAACACTGAATGGGTTTTCGGTCTGGTTGAACAGCAGGCGGATATTTACAACTATATCTTTGATCTAAGACTTAGGGTTATAGCCATTCTTTCACTTTTCGGCATTGCCCTGATAGTAATCTTTACAATCATCACGCTTTCAGGAACGAGGCGCATCAACTCGCACAGACTCACACTGCAGCAGTATAACGATTTTGACGAGCTTACAGGCCTTTGGACAGAAGCGAAATTTGAGGAGGAAGCACAGAAACTTCTCAATGAAACACCCAAGAAAAACTATATGCTTTTCGGAATCGATATCCGCGGTTTTAGAATCATTCAGCAGACAGAAGGAATCGGAGTCGCGAACGAACAGCTGGTTCTTCTTTCCAAAAGACTGGGCGCCATTGCCATGCAAAAGGGCGGAATTGCCGGACGCGGCGCGATTGACCACCTTTTTCTTATGTATCCGATTACCAATCGTGAGGACGCACTCAGAGACTTTGAGTCGCTATTGTTTAACGGCAATTATCTTTCGGGGCGGTCCGGCGAGCGTATTTCCACAAAAACAGGAATTGTATTTGCGGGAAAAGATTTTGAGCAGGACACCATTCAGAATCTAATCGGAAAGACAAGTTATGCAAAGCATATGATTCAGGACAACATAATCCAAAACTACTCAATTTATGACCAGAATATGGAAAACCATATAATCAAGGAAAAGAGAATTGAGCGTTATATTCCGATCGCTTTTGCCCATAATGAATTCTATGTTGTTTACCAGCCGAAAATTGACATAAAGAACGGAAAGATAATCGGAGCGGAGGCCTTGGTCCGCTGGAATTCTCCGGAACTCGGTCCTTGCATGCCCGATGAATTTATCTCGCTGTTTGAGCGTAACGGCTACATAAACCGTCTTGACTTTTATGTATACAAAAAAGTATTCGAGTTTCTCCACAACAGAATTGCGGAAGGAAAACCGACCGTATCAATTTCCGTAAACATGTCCCGGTTCCATTTGCTGGACGACAAGTTTGTCTCAAAATTCGTAACACTCTTTAACACATACAACATTCCGCCTTCTCTGGTAGAAGTTGAAATTGTCGAGCGCTCCGTCGGAGACGGAGACAACAGACTCGTAGCCGTAACCCAGGCACTGCACGAAAACAATTTCCGTATTGCAATCGACGACTTCGGACACGGAGAATCTTCTCTTAACATAATTTCCGAGATTCCTGCCGATGTCCTCAAACTGGATCAGAAGTTCATGAGATCCGACAAAAAAGATAAACCGACAGACAAAGATGATTATAAGATTGTAACAAAGATTGTTGAGATGGCAAAGGCACTGGGCAAGGAAACAATTTGCGAGGGGGTAGAGACGGAACAACAGATTGCATTCCTGCGTTCTGTAGATGTAAACTATGTTCAGGGTTTCTTCTATTCAAAACCTCTAAAGGAGCGTGATTTTATTGAATACATGGAGAAACACGCTTAATGGCAGACATTAGGTCAAAGAAAATTTACACTGCGGCCCTTGTCGGAACCGGACGCATAGGTTTTACTTTAGGCTTTGATAAAAAACGGGAGCAGCCGGCAAGCCATACAAAAGCACTGAACGAGAACCCGCGCATTTCTCTCATTGCGGGAATTGACTCAAATCCGGATAATTTATCCGGCTGGCAGAAGGCAAATTCCAAGGCGCGCTCATTCAACAACCTAAAGGCAATGAGCGCCGCTCTCAAAGAAACTCCGGACATAATTGCAGTTGCCGTAAATGAAGACGCGCATCTTCCAATAGCACTTGAAGCCATGGCATTAAAGCCCGGTCTTTTAATCCTGGAAAAACCAGTGGCCCTCAACTTAAAGGAAGCGGCAAAAATCAAGGCGGCCTCAAAAAAATTTGCAGTTCCAATTCTGGTAAATCACGAGCGCCGCTTTGCATACGATTACAATGCTGCAAAGAATTACATAAAGAGAATCGGGCGCCTGCAAAAAATCGAGGCGCGTCTTTTTTCCGGAATGAGATTATATGACCCTGCCGCCGAGTCGAGCGGCGCCTACAGCCTTATTCACGACGGAACACATCTTGTGGACATTACAAGTTTTCTTTTAGATGACGAGCCGCTGAAAAAACCTGTTATTACGGGAATATACAGGGACGATGAAAACAAGAGCATAATCCGTGAAATGAGCGCGCACTACTCCTGCAGAAGCTGTCCGGACATAACTATTTTTATGTCGGGACGCAGCCGCTTTTTCGGCTTTGAGCTTGACATATTGGGGACAGAAGGACGCATAAATCTGGGAAACGGTTTTGCCGATTTTTACAGGCGGGAGGAATCAAAATTATACTCGGGATTTTATTCGCTTGAAAGAGACAGGAGTATTCGTCTTCCTAAAAAGACAGGCTACTTTGCAAACATGGTTCAAAACGCCGTTGACTTTTTGGACGGAAAAGCCGAGTTAAAATCAACACTTCAAACAGGAATTTCCGCACTCAAAATTCTCGAGGAAATAAAGTCCGGTCTAAAAGGCTTGTGATATTAATTCAAAACATATAAAATCGCATTCTTTTTTAAGTTGAATTCTTTATGTCATTTCATTATAATTCTTGTTATGAATAACTTTGAAAGATTCGGACTTAGCGTTCCTGAAATTCTATTGCCGAAAAATATCGATACGGCAAGCTGGAGTGTTGTTGCCTGCGACCAGTACACGCAGGACAAAGATTATTGGAAACAGGTTGAGAAAATCTCCGCCGGAAAAAATTCCACGCTAAATTTGATTCTGCCTGAAGTTTATCTTAATGACGAGGACAAGGCAGAACGCATTCAAAAAATCAAGTCAGCAATGGGCGACTATATAAAAGAAGGCGTTTTTGCCGCGCCCCGGACAGAAATGGTTTACATTGAGCGCACAACAGCATACGGCCGTGTCCGTCACGGACTTGTCGCAGCCCTTGACCTGGATTCATATGAATGGAAACCGTTCAGCACGGCATTGGTCCGCGCGACGGAAGCCACAATTCTCGAGCGTATTCCCCCTAGAATGGAAATACGCCGTGGCGCACCGCTTGAACTTCCGCACATTATGCTTTTGGCAAACGATCCGTCGCACTCACTTGTCGAGGCAATCGGAGAAAAAATCAAATCGCGCGGAGACAGGGAAATTTATTCCGGCAGCCTCATGCAAAACAGCGGCTCGATAAAAGGCTGGGCCGTAGAATCAGAAGAGGATTTGGACAGCGTTCACTCCGCCCTTGAAAAATTATTCACCGCCGGAACAAAAAGCGAGGGCGACACATTCCTTTTTGCGGTGGGCGACGGAAATCATTCTCTCGCAACAGCAAAATCTGTATGGGAGGAGGAAAAAAAGAAAGGCGGTGCAAACCAGAATGTCCGCTATGCGCTTGTAGAAATTGTAAATATATACGACACAGACCTGACATTTGAGCCTATTCACAGAGTTATATTCAATGCGGACACAGAAGTGCTAATCAAATACATTCAGAAAGATTTGGGCGGAAATATTACTGACTGCGATTGCGCCGCCGCTCTTGAGCAAAAGGTAAAGAACTCTGCCGCCTCATTCGGCTTTGTCTACATGGACAGCGACAGGCAGAAATATGTTCTGCTTGAGACACCGGTAAAAGAACTTGCGGTCAGCCGGCTCCAGCCAGTACTGGACAAATTTATTCAGGAAAAAGATAGTAACGGCGGCAATCTTACCATTGACTATATTCACGGTTCCGAGGAAGTATTCCGTCTGGGAGCAAAAGAAAATGCTACGGCAATTCTTCTTCCGCCGGTCGCAAAAGACTCATTCTTTGCCACAATCGGAAACAGAGGCCCTCTTCCGAGAAAGAGTTTTTCAATGGGAGAGGCAAGCGAAAAAAGATTTTATCTCGAGGCGCGCCGGCTCTTTTAGAAAAAGCGTGAATTTTATTTTTACCCCTTGATTAAAATTCTAAAATCTGATATTATTCCAAAACATGCCGGAGTGGTGGAATGGTAGACACGAAGGACTCAAAATCCTTTGTTGGCGACAACGTAAGAGTTCAAGTCTCTTCTCCGGTAAAAGAGTTTCACATGTTTGAAACTCTTTTTTATTTTAAAGCCATTCCTCTAAACCGCCTTGTTTCTCTCGTCCGGCACTTCATCAAAATAACTTCTGAAAGTCATCTCGGCCTCTTCCGCAGTCTGACAGTTGAGCATTTTTGTTTTGATGTAGTGGCCGAAAGAAAAGTTGTCGCAGTAGTAGGCAAAGAAGCGCTGCATACGGGTTTTAAAAAACTCCGGCGGCTGGTAAATCTGCAGATTCTTTATGTAATCAAGGCCTGTCTGCATAAGGTCAACTTTCGGAGCGCCCCCGTTTTTTAACTGGCTGAAAATCCATGGCTTTTGAACGGCCGCACGCGAAATCATTATGCCCTGCGCATCAGGGCACTCTTTTAAAGAAAGTTCCGCGGAAGCCTTGTCCTTTACATTTCCGTTGTAAATTACAGGAATTTTCTCAGGCTTTAAAAGCGATGCTAATTGCTGGACAAAAAACCGTCTTGGCGGGCGGGCGAGTTTTTCCTTTTGTGTGCGAGGATGAAGCACAAACTGCTGGACACCGCAGTCCGCAAGAAGCCGGCAGAAGTCAAAGAATTTTTCGGGAACAAATTTCTCATCGCCGAGACGCAATTTTACACTGAGCCGCATTTTCGGCGCTGCTTTTACAAGAGCCTCTTTTACATTCCTCACCATGGCAAGAGTCTCCGACTGCGGTTTAAGCATCCACGCGATGCCCGCGCCGGAATGAACTATTTCCGGCGCGGAACAGCCCATGTTTATGTCAATTCCTATACCGCCAAGAGCGGCCAGCAGAGAAACGGCTCCTGCCATAGAATCAGCGTCATGGGCTGTAAGCTGCCAGACAATTTTCTCGGGACAGGGACCATTCAGCAAATAATATTTTTCAAAGGGACCATGCTGCAGGAGAGTCGGGGCATTTATCATTTCGGTATAGTATTCGTCCACACCGCCAAATTCTTCCACGAGCCTTCTGAATGCCTCATGGCTCAATGTCGCCATTGGACCGCAAATCAGTTTTTTCATAAGGCTATTTTTTTGCCGCAAAAGTTTTCAGACCGCCGGCCACAATGCTTGCATCCATTATGTGGTCTCCGAAAATCTCGCCGTCTATTTCTATGCTGGCAGAATCATCTGCAATAATTTTCGCGCGTTCGCAGACAATATGCGTTATCCAGTTTTTTTTCATGTGGCGGCCGGAAACAAACCCGGGCATTACGAGAATGGTTGGTATCTTGGGTTGCTCAACTATCATAAGATCCATTTTACCGTCGTCAATTTTTGCGGGCGGACACAGTTTTATCCCCCCGCCAAATTGGGTTCCGTTACAGAAGGCCGCCATAACGCATTTAAATTCCTTAGACCAGGTTCCGCACTCAACACTTAAAATATAAGGCTTGTAATGAATAAGCAGGTTTGCAAGTGCCGCGGTATATGTTCCATTCTTTTCTTCCGTCAGACGGAGAACTTCAACATCAAGACCGGTTCCGCAGACATTCAGACATCGCCGCTGCCCCACCTGAATATAATCATGGTCAACCGGGCGACCGTTGACAATGGCGGCAATCGCCTCCGCAGGATTATTAGAAAGACCCGCGCTGACAGAATAGTCGTTTCCGCGGCCGGCCGGAACAAAGCCCAGGCGAGCCCGTGAAAAATCCATTCCGTTAAGGACTTCGCTGAAAGTTCCGTCTCCTCCAATCGCAATTATTTTTTCGGCCCCCTTTGCGCAGGCTGTCGCAGCAAGATTTTTTCCCAAACCGTGTCCGGTAATTATATCAGTTCTAAATTCCAGATTATGTTCCGTAAGATATTTTTGAACAACTTCAAGGCTTTTTTTTCCGTTTTCTCTTCCGCTCAGCAGGTTGACAATTATATTATACATAGTTTTATTGTAGAATAAAAATCAAAAATTGTATACAGTTTTTTTATAACTTGAATACTAATTAAGGAAACGCTGATTAAAAACCATGAGAGCACTTTATCAGCGCACACTAAAAAAAGTTCCGGAGACAGCCCCGGAACTTTTTTAGTACAGTAGAAACAGACTCCAAAGAGGAATTCCCGGAGTCTCCGTAAAATTATTTTTCTTCCTGAGCTGATTCTTCCTCAGGCTGAACCGCACTGTTTTTTGGAGCTCGGCTGGCCCAGAAATTGGCGAGAATTGCGCCGGAGATATTGTGCCAGGTACTGAATACAGCGCCCGGAATTGAAGCCAGCGGATACTGGGCAAAATGAGCAATGGCAAGGGAGGTTGCAAGTCCTGAGTTCTGCATTCCCACTTCAATAGCCAGCGTGCGGCATTTTGTTTCCCCGCGCCTCAGGACTTTTCCGACACCATACCCCGTAAGATAACCGAAGAGGTTGTGGAGGACAACAACCAGAACAATTACAGGACTGGTTTTTGTCAAAAGTTTTGCCGAGTTTGCGGCAACAACGGCCGCAACGATGGCGACAATGGCCAGAGTGGAAACCAGCGGAAAAACCTTTGCGGCCGCCTGAGCAAATTTTGAAAGAAGCATGTTCACCAGAATTCCAAGAACAATCGGAATCAAAACAACCTTAACAATGGAAAGGAACATTGCGACTGCGTTTACATCAACGCTTGTGCGTAGGTAAACCCAAGTGAAAAAAGGAGTAAGAAGAGGGGCAAAAATTGTGGAAACGGCTGTCATTCCTACAGAAAGCGGGACATCTCCCTTTGCCATGTAAGACATAACATTTGACGAAGTTCCACCCGGACAAGTTCCGACAAGCATAACGCCTACAGCCAGTTCCGGCGGAAGGGCAAAAATCTTAATCAATACAAAGGCAATAAATGGCATCAAAATAAACTGCGCCAAAAAACCGATTACAATGTCGAGTGGACGGCTGAACACAACTTTAAAATCGTTGGGAGTAAGAGTGAGTCCCATGCCGAACATTACGATTCCCAAAAGCGGGGTAACATAACTTGTCTTTATCCAGCTGCATGTCCCCGGCTGGAAGAGTGCCAGAGCCGCGACAAGAATAACAATCAGAGCCATATAGCGACTTACAAAGGCGCTGACTTTCTCAAAAAATTTTAGCATTATTTGCCTCTTTTAAATATGAAGTGATATTAAATAACTTTAGCATATTTAAAAGATAATATCAAGAGAAAAAATCAAGATTCACGGCTTTTTTCAGTCTGAGGTCTGCTCCGCAATCGTAATAGCGGCAAAAATCAGGACGCAGCCGACAATCATTACCGGTGTCATAGACTCGTGCAGGAATACAGTGCTGAACAAAACTCCGAACACGGATTCAAGCGACATAAAGAGTGAGGCAAGAGAAGACTCCAGATATTTTAGACTGACATTTTGCAGGACAAAAGCAATCAGCGTAGAGAAAATTCCAAGATACAGCATGGAAATCACAACACGCGAATTGTGCAGTTGCATAAGCGGAATTGCGCCGTCGCTAAAGGGTGCTATTATCCAGGAAAAGCCCGCCGCAAAAATAAACTGAAGGACTGTGAGCAAAATCGGATCGTCCTTGCGGTTGAAAATCGCGGTAAAAATTATATGAAGGGCGTAAAAGACACCGCAGATTAAAGTGAGCAGGTCGCCTATATTTATGGAAAGAGAACCGCCCTCTTTTCTAAGAGCCAGCATTCCGATTCCGGCAAGCGCCATAAAGGCCGCGACAAAAACAGTAACGCGAGGTCTGCGCCTGTATAAAGGCCATGAAATCAAAGGAACAAGAATTACATACACAGTAGTAAGAAAAGCGTTTTTTCCGGCAGTCGTATAGTTGCAGCCGATTGTCTGAGTGGCATAAGCCAAAAACAACATGGCTCCCGTAACGGCTCCGTGAATCCAATAATTTTTATTCAGAAGGGAAAGGCGCTTGCAATACACCAGACTCAGGGCGACGGCGGCGATTGTAAAACGGAATGCCATCATCCACATAGGTCCAATATAGTCAAGTGAATCTTTTACGATTACAAAAGCGAAGCCCCAGATTGAGGCCGTCAGAACCAAGCCGAGCGAAGCAAGTATCTTTTTATTCATAGAGACCATTATAGCGATTATTTTTCCATTGAACAAGCCCCGAAAATATTGTATAATATTTCGTTGTGCAAAATCAAAATGACGAAGAATTCAACAAATACCAGAATCCCCTGATAGTCCAGAGCGACAGATCCGTTCTTCTTGACGTTCACGCGCCGAGGGCAGACATCTGCCGCAACGAGCTTATTCCTTTTGCTGAATTAGTCCGGTCTCCGGAACATCTTCACACTTACAGGCTCACTCCCCTCTCATTGTGGAACGCCGCCAGCGCGGGAGTTACACCGCAAATGGTTTTGGACACTTTAAACAAATTCAGCCGCTACGAAGTTCCGCAGAATGTTGAAATGTGGATTAAGGAAACAGCGGGCCGCTTCGGGAAACTAAGACTGACTACAGCGGACACGATTGACGCTCCGGAGGGCGGCGCAATCGAATACCTTTACCTTACGGCGAGCGATGACAACATTTACAAGCAGGTGCTGAACAATCCCGCGACAAAAAAATTTCTTACACCGGCAAAAAAATCCTTGTGCTTTTTACTTGAACTGACCGACCGGGGCATTGTAAAACAGAAACTTTTGGAACTGGGATGGCCGGTTCAGGACGAAGCCCCCCTGATTGACGGAGAGCCGCTTGAAATAAATCTCCGTGAAAAAACCGCGTCTGGCAGTACGCTTGCAATACGGGACTACCAGATTTCCGCGGCAAAATCCATTGTGGCGGACAAAGGGCCGGGAACAGGCTTCGGCACAATAGTGCTTCCCTGCGGTTCCGGAAAGACCATAGTCGGAATGCAGATTATGGCTCTTTTAAAAACCAGCACCCTGATTATTACAACAAACATTACATCTGTCCACCAGTGGATTGACGAGCTTTTGGACAAGACAAATTTATCACGCGGCCAGATTGCGGAATACACCGGAGAGAACAAAACGATTGCGCCGGTAACTGTCGCAACCTATCAGATACTGACATGGCGGCCAGACAAGACGGGTGCATTCCCGCACTTTTCTCTTTTTAGAAAGCGTGAGTGGGGCCTTATCATTTATGATGAGGTTCATCTTCTGCCGGCGCCGGTATTCAGAGTGGCGGCGGAACTTCAGGCGACACGGCGCGTAGGTCTTACGGCAACACTTGTCCGAGAAGACGGCTGTCAGGGACATGTATTCAGTCTTGTAGGGCCCAAGCGTTATGATGTACCCTGGAAAGAACTGGAAAAAACAGGCTTTATCGCAAGCGCAGAATGCATTGAAGTCCGCGTGGACTTACCCACTCCTCTCGAAATGGAATACGCAATCGCCGCTCCGCGCGAAAAGCACAAGCTTGCCTCCACAAACCCCGTGAAAATTCAAGTTGTAAAGGAACTGGTTCATAAATTTCCGGACGACAAAATTCTTGTAATCGGCCAGTACCTGGACCAGCTAAAGGAAGCCGCCGACTTGCTGAAGGCTCCGATTATAACAGGAAGAACACCCAACACAGAGCGTGATAAAATTTACGGAGATTTTAAGAGCGGCAAAACAAGAGTTCTTGTTGTCTCAAAGGTTGCGAATTTTGCGGTAGACTTGCCGGACGCATCTATGGCCATTGAAGTGTCAGGCACTTTCGGAAGCCGGCAGGAAGAGGCTCAAAGACTGGGACGCATTCTCAGGCCCAAGGACAAAACCTCAAAATTTTTTACGATAATATCGCGGCGCACTTCTGACGAAGACTTCGGCTCCAACAGGCAGAAATTTCTTGCAGAGCAGGGCTACTCCTACAAGATTCTTTTATATAAGGACGCATCGGATTTTGACGAAATCCAGTTGCGTCTTTGCGGTGGAGGACAATGACAAAGTCTTTTTATGACGCATGGCGCGAATACTTTCTGCGCCTTGATGATGAAAACTTTCTTACTCTCATGCGTGTCTATCTTGGAAATTTCAAGACACCGTACAACAAGCAAAGACTTATAGAAAGCCTTGAAAGTTTTTTGCGCAGGGCAGAGACTCAAAAAAATATTCTTGACTTGCTCTCATATCAGGACATACAGATTCTCTGCGCCGTCAATTTTATTCCGGAAGCCTCACTTTCCAAACTGAGCGATTTTTTTAAGGAAGACTTCTTCTGCGATATGCTTCCGGACTGCATCAAGGAACTAAAGAGCCGCCTTTTAATTTTTGATTATGAGAATCCCACAACATATATAAACTGCTTAAAAATCAATCCTCTTTTGGAAAATCCGCTCAAGCCATTTTTACGGACTGAATACCTCGTGCCGGATTTTAGCGGAAAGCTGAAAAAAGAGCCTTCCTCATATGACTGCTTTTCATCTCATCTGCTAGGAGCATACCTTTCCTATCTGGCAAAAAACAAGGATATATGTAAGCTTGACGGCACCTTCAAAAAAAGAGCGGAAGCTGACATCAGCGAAAAGTTTCCGGGCCAAATAGAGAAAATAAAACTGCTCACAAAAGCCCTCGACAATCTTGGAATAATTCAGGACAAGGACGGTGTCTTTAAAATAAACTGGGACAAGGTTTCTTCTGTCGCAAACCTTGACGAAGCCTCACTTGCGGCATACATACTTGTTTCTGTCTCCATGCGATACAGCAAGCGCAGAACAAACTTCTATGCGGAAATATTTTTAAATACACTGGAAGCCATGCCGGAATCCGGCTGGGCAAGGCAGACTTTTTTGCGGTATGCCTACCTCCTGGCTGCGCGCCCAAAAGAGGAAGAAGGTTTTTCAGGCGGAGCGCAGAGCCGTTTTGCAAGAATACTGCAGGCACACAGGCAGAACGATAAAAACCTTCTGGCCGAAGAGGACGGCAACACATTCAGGGCATTTTTTGACAGAATGCTGGATCATGCAGAAACCCTCGGTATTCTCCGCCCTGCGATCGCCGACACGAAAGAAGATTTAAAAATTTTATTTGCAAATAGAAAATTATTCAAGGACTGCGGGCAGACCAATTCAATAAACATCGATTCCGCATTCAGTGTTATGATTATGCCGGGAATTTCTTTCGGGCGAATTTCCGAACTCGTTAAATTCATGAACCTTGTAAAATACGACACGGCCGCCCAGTTTGAGATAACACAGTCTTCTGTAATCCGGGCCTTTGACGAAGGCCTCACCGCCCGGCAGATTATTTCAATATTAAAAGACAACTCTGACTTCTCACTTCCAGAATCTCTTGTTGTCTCGCTGAATGAATGGGAGCGAGCGTACAAATCAGTTTCAATTTTCAAGGGCTTTGTCATGAAATTTGACAAAGAGGCGGCGGAACGGTGTCTGCAGAATCCAGTCTTAAAAAAACATATTTTTACCCGTCTGGCTCCCGACATAGTTCTGCTTGACTGTCCTGATGAGAATGAGGTTCAAAAACTTTTAAAAGAATGCGGAATGGACAACACTGGAAAAATACAGACAACACAAACCAGTCTGTTTTGTCAGGATTTACCGCCGCTTGCCAGCAGGAAAAGCCCCCTCCCGACATACGAAAAAAAACACGAGGAAACTGCGACTGCAATTCAACCGGACCGGGAAGAAAAATATATCCAGAATCTTTACAAGGACATAGAAGGGCTGAACCTGGATTCATATCAGAAAGACCTTCTGAGAAATCTCGCGGCCGCAAAAATTCTTGTAAACGCCTCGCAACTTTGCAAAATCAATCTGCCGATGGAAAAAAATTCCGCGGCGGGAATGGATTACGACGGAAAACTCTATGTAATTGAGCAGGCAATAAAAGATGACGAGCAGTTGATTTTCAGGCTTTCAAAAAAATCAAAGCTGCTGAAAGGTTCGCCGGTCGGAATCGACAGAACAAGTTTCGAGGACGGAGTTTATTTAAATATAATAGTTGACGGAACACAGAATGAATATTCAATAGGAAAAATTGAATTTGTTCAGCGTGTCAGAAAATTAAATATATTGAGGTAATTTATGTGTGCAAAAAAAATACGCGCGGTTCTTTTTGACTGCGACGGCGTAATCATCAATTCAGCGGCTGACATTTCTGATGCTGTAAACGCAACCCTAAAGTTCTACAAACTTCCGGAATTAAGCTATGCAAAACTCAGGACTTTTGTCGGCAACGGCGCCCGGACTCTGATTGAGCGCGCATTAAGAACAGCAAAAGGCATTCCGCTAAACGGAGAACTCCCCTACCCGGAGGAAAAGGTAAGCGAGATAACTGCCCGCTACCTCAAAAACTATTACGCCCACGCAGTTGTAAAAACAAAACTCTACCTCGGTTTTAAGGACGCAATCAAAAAACTCCACGACAGCGGAATCAAAACAGGAATCGTTACCAACAAACCCACGGACATTCTGCTCGAAGTCCTGAATTATTTCGGCATTGCGGAATATTTTGATGCGCCAATCGGGGCGGACAAGGTAAAGCACTTAAAGCCCGCCCCGGACGGAATTCTCATGGCGCTGAAAAAATTCAAGGTGGCGGCGGACGAAGCCATTATGGTTGGAGACTCCTACACGGATATAGGAGCGGGACACGCAGCCGGCACACTTACAGCCGCCTGCCTAAAGGGAATGGGCAACACAAAAGCAATGCTTGACCAGAAACCGGAACTTATTCTGGACTATGCGGCAGAAATTGCGAATGCGGTTTTTTTGGCAAATAAAATTCTTGACCAATAAAATAATTTCGTTGTAAAATAAGTATTATGGTAACGACAATTATAAGCGTTGATTTGCCTGTAGACGAAAAACTGCAAATTAAGAAAAACACAATTCACTTTGACCACAAGAATGATGACAAAGCCGGGCAAAAACGATTCAGCCTTTTAACGGGACTGCACGGAGACGAGCTTGAAGGTCAGGTCGTCTGCTATGAAGTTCAAAAACGAATCAATGCGGAGCCCGAAAATTTTTTCGGTGTCATGGACATTTATCCGGCACTCAATCCGCTCGGAATAGATTCTATCACCCGCGGGATTCCGGCCTTTGACCTGGACATGAACCGAACATTTCCCGGCGAGACAAACGGCACTATGACAGAATACATTGCGTCAAAAATTCTGGAGGATGTCCGCGGCTCAGACTTTGCCCTTGATGTTCACGCAAGTTCAATTTACATAAGGGAAGTTCCCCAGGTTCGTATCCCGCCAAAATTCAAGGAACAGACAATAGAATACGCAAAGACGCTCAACATGGACTTAATCTGGGCGCACACAAACACTTCTGTTCAGGAAAACTCACTCTGCTATACGCTGAACCAGGACGGAACGCCGTCCGCTGTAATAGACATGGGCATAGGAATGAACTACACTCCCGAATACACTACCCAACTTACAGAAGGAATTTTCTGTCTTTTAAAAAAGATGGGTATGTGGAAAGGAAAAACCATTCAGAGCAAAAACGCAGTCTATTCAGAAAAAAAAGAGGACATCGGGCAGATAACATCAAAATGTCCGGGTTTTTTTGAACGGGTTGCAAAATGCGGCGCCCACATAAAAGAAGGAGAGATTATAGGGCGAATTCTGAATCCGCTTGAAGGCAAAGTCCGGGAAGAAGTAAAGGCTCCCGTAAGCGGACTTTTATTTACGATGAGGGAATATCCGATTGTCGAGACAGGTTCCATGCTGGGGAGGATTCTAAAATGACAGAAATTTCTATTCTTGACGAGGCCGCCATTTACCGCGACAATTTCAGAATCCGTGGCTACTCATTCGGCTCGGGAAAAAAATCCGTATGCATCGTAGGCCCTATGCGCGGCAATGAATACCAGCCGCAGTTCATCACGGCGCGACTTGTCCGCCGCCTAAAAGAAATAGAGGCCGCCGGAGAATTAAATCCCGGTTTTGAAATTCTAGCGATTCCTTCTGTCAACCCATACTCCTTCAATACAAAAAAAAGATTCTGGCCTGTAAACAATATTGATATAAACCGCTCTTTTCCCGGAGACAAAAACGGCGGCACAACGGAGCTGATTGCCTCGGAAGTGCTGAAGGCAACAAAGGGCTATGAATACGGAATTCAACTCTGCTCTTATTATGTAAGCGGAACTTTTATGCCGCACATAAAAATTTTCAAGACAGACCTTGATTTTTCGGAAACGGCGAAGGACTTTAAGATGCCCTATGTGCAGCTCAGAACTCCGCGCGCATTTGAAAGAGAAACGCTCAACTATAATTGGCAGATTAACGGGACAAAGGCATTCAGCCTTTATTCAAGCGCGACAAATTACATTGACAAGACCTCGGCCCACACCGTACTGCGGTCAGTCCTGCTTTTTCTCAAGGCGCGCGGAATCATTACGACAGATATTCCGGGCGGATATGAGACAAAGATAATAAATTCGCAGACAGATTTAATTGCTGTAAGAGCCAACGCCGCCGGATTTTTTGTTCCAAAAGTAAAGGTCGGTTTTCAGGTTCAGGCCGGAGACCTGCTTGCGGAAATACATAATCCATATACAGACGAGCTTTCTGCGGAAATAAAGTCGCCAAAGAGCGGAACCATATTCTATATGCATTCAGATCCGCTCACATACAGCCATTCTTCCGTATTTAATTTAATACTAAATTCTCTTTAAATTTTCGGAAGTTTATGCTACAATAGAATAATGCATCCAAAGCGATTTGCCGTTTTTACTCTGTTTTTATTCTCCTCTTTTTGTTTTGCGGCGGGTAATAAAGATTCTTCCGGACACACAGACGAAAAAAAATCCATTTTGTACATTTCATGCGGAGACGACAAGACAAAGGACTTTCAAAAGAGTCTCAGCATACTTGCGGAATCGATTCCGGACGACTACACTTTATATTATCAATCCATGGATTACAACAGTGAGTCTTCCTCCATGAATTTAAAGAAGCTTGAAGGCTGGTATCCGCAGTATCTCCGCTACAATAATGTAAGTGCGGTTCTCGCGGCTGACAAAGAAGTATATAATTTTGTTGTGGCAAGGCAGGAACAATACTTTAAGAATATTTCTGTTATTGCAGCCTTTGACTATTGGACAGAAAAAAAACCTTCCGACACAGCCTATAATGTGCATATAATAGACAATTCAGCCTGCATAGAGGAAAATATAAAATTAATAAATTCTATTTTTCCCCGGACAAGAAAGATTATATTCATAGGAACTTCTCCCGAAGAGGAGAGTGCTCTGAAATTCCTAGTCTCAAAATATGAAATTGACGGCCAGTTCAAGAATATATCAGGAATGACAAAAGATGAAATTGCCCGTTACGCATCTTCTATTGACAAATCCTCCATACTCTTTCTGCCCGACTCCGGTGACATGAACACAAATACTGTCAACACGGAGACAGCCCTTAAAGCTATCACCGACTCAACCCAAAACCCGGTTTTCACGGTCCATGATGTAAATTTCGGCGAAGGCATTTTGGGCGGCTATTTTGTATCAAAAAAAGATATCTGTCTTGCCGTGGCAAAAATTCTAAAGGGCTTTATCTCTGTAAACGAGCCGCCCCAGCCCAATTATTATTTTGATTTTGTTCAGATGCAGCGTTTCAAGATCCTGAAAAGTTTTCTCAGCACAAACGCATCTTTCATAAATGACAACCAGGCTCAGGATTTTCAGCAGAAGAAATTTATTTTTTCATTGAGTGTAATAATTATCCTGATAGTAGCGTTAATTATTGTCTGCGTGTTCTTCAACAACAAGGCAAATGACCAGAATAGCCGGATAAAAGAGGAGAGAGAAAAGCTGAATGCGGTTATAAGCCAGAGCGACTCTCTCTTCTGGGAATGCAACTTCGGGCGCAAGGAAGAGGAGATTTTCCTTGACGATGACCCTGAAAAAATCAGCGATATAACAGGAGATATTGCGCAGGGCTGGATTGACTCAGGAATCATTCCGGAGGAATATCTTGAAAAATACAACGATCTGATTGCCGAATTAAAGTCAGGCGCTGACATGGTTTCGATAGACCTGCCTCTTTTACAGGAAGACATTCACACACATCTTACCAGCACAAGATGGAAGCACATAGTTTACAAATCCATAGAAAAAAAAGACGGAAAAACATTTAAGGCTATGGCAACGGCCACAGACATTACAAGCCGCAAGCGTGCCGAGGAAGAATACGAAGGAGAAATGTCCTACCGTTCTTTCATCAACAAAGAATTTCCGGCCTATGCCCGCCTCAATCTAACAAGCAATGTTGTCCTTGAACGAATGATAAATATTCCGGAGCTGAACCGCACGCTTCCGGACAGCACGGCTGACAACGAGCTTGAGTCCTTTGTAAAGGCAGCCACAACCGAAGGCCAGAATCAGGACCTGGCCGCAGCCCTCACCCGCAAGGAAATGCTGACATCATTTATGAATGGAACCAGGTCAAAGGACTGGGATTTTTACTACGAGTTCTCCACTGGAATTATAAAGTGGTTCAAACTCACAGCCGAACTGACTTCTAATCCGCATACAAATTGCATCGAGTCAAATATATACATGCGTAACATCACAAACCAGAAAATCATGTCAATTTCAAAAGATTCGGTTTTGGACGAGGAAGTTGAATATATTTTTTGGCTTGATATGGCAACCTCGCAATGTCACTTTATTCATCAGGCGAAAAACGCTAATTGGCTGCCTGAAGAAAAAGACGAGACCAATTACTATTCAATGATAGAGAACATGCTTAAAAATGTAGTCTCAAGCAAGGATCATGACTCTGTTGAAAATTTCTTCGATCTCAAATATCTTACAATAAAACTAAAGGACAAGCAGGCGGCAAACTGCACCTTTGAGATTATCACAGATAACTTGCGCATAGCAATCAAACAGGTCCGTTCCTACTACCTTAACAGCAACCCGAACATCATCGTATTCATCTACCGAGACATTACAGATATTACGCTGTTTGAAAAACTGCAGAATGAAAAACTTACAAAAGCCATCGAGCAGGCGGAAAAGGCCAACGCATCAAAGAGCGACTTTCTCTCACGCATGAGCCACGACCTCCGCACCCCGATGAACGGTGTTATAGGAATTGCGGAGCTTGCCGAGGACGAACTTGATAATCCGACAGCTATTCATGACGACCTCAGAAAAATCAAGTCTTCTTCTAAATATATGGTAGGCCTCCTAAATGATATTCTGGACATGGCAAAAATTGAAAGCGGTAAACTTGAAATCCGAAAGAGCCGCAATTCCGCCGGAGAAATAATTGAATTTATCTGCACGCAGGCAAAAGCACTGTGCGATCAGCATAGAATTAACTTCTACTGCAACATTGATCCCGGAAAATACATGAATTTCTTCATCAATGTTGACCGGCTCCACTGCCAGCAAATTATAATGAACCTGCTCTCAAACGCCTCAAAGTTTACTCCAGAACAGGGACGCATTGAATTCCTTATAAAACAGACAAACAGAAACAACAACACAATAAGCCTTGAGGTCATCGTAAGCGACACAGGAAGCGGAATGACAAAGGAATTCCAGAAAGTTATGTTTGAGGCCTTTACTCAGGATGTAAATTCCATAAACAAGCAGGGAACCGGCCTCGGTCTATCCATCGTAAACTCTCTCGTTCATCTTATGGGTGGAACAATTGCATGCGACTCCGCTCCGGCCGAGGGAACCATATTCAAAATCAATCTTGACATTGAAATTCTTGAGGAAATCAAAACTGAAAGTCCGCAGCCCGTAGGAAAAAAAGAAGACAAGAAAATAATTGACCTCACAGGAAAGAAAATTCTCCTTGTTGAGGACAACGCGCTCAACCAGGAAATTTCCCGCCGTATTCTTCAAAAGAAAGGTATGGAAGTTACAATCGCCGAGAACGGCCTTGTAGCCCTCAACACATTCAGCGAAAGTGAGCCCGGGGAATTTGACCTTGTATTGATGGATGTTATGATGCCTGTTATGGGTGGAATTGAATCCGCACACCTGCTGCGCTCTATCGAAAGAAAGGACGCAAAATCAATTCCGATTGTCGCCCTTACGGCAAACGCATTTCAGGAAGACATACAAAAATGTCTGGACGCAGGAATGAATACACATCTGGCAAAACCGATAAATCCGGTTCTGCTGATTCAGACTATCTCAGACTTGCTTAGCACGACACAGGAACCAGTTACTGCCTGACTTTTATATTATTGAGTAAAAGGCGGGCCTTACCGTTTCCGGGATTCAGATACAGACTGTATTCAAGAGACTTCTGCGATTCCTTTTCGTCACCAATAATGTCATAGATAGCACCGATGCGGTACATAATTTCGGAGCGCAAATAATTGTCCGTAGCACGGCTTCCGGCCTTACCGTAAAATTCAAGAGCCTTATTCCTGTTACCCGTACTTGAATATATCATGGCAAGATTTACCGCACTTTGAACTGCGTATTCCTGCCCCGACTCATACACAGCATATTCATAAAGTCGTCTAGTCAAATCTGTATTTTTTTGGGCAGCCGCAAAGTAGGCGGCATATTCCGTCTCCCACAAATTCATGCCGGCAAGATTCTGAATTATATTTTCCTCAAGAGAACAATCTGGCTTAAATGCGTACCTGGCCGCAAGGTATTTAAAGAAAAGGCTTTCCGCCTCATCGTAGCGCTCAAGACGAAGAAGAGTGTGTGTCGCAAACTGGGAAATTTCAGGCGGATACAGGTTTGCGGAAATTGTGTTCCGCTCAAGAACAAGCCACATTCTGGCAAGCCGCGCGCGCTCATCGCTTGTCGTATCAATCTTATCCTCAAGCTCAAGTTTTGCAACATAAAGAAGATTGTTATGAGTTCTCGCGGCGGCTTCTTCCATGCGTGCCAGGGCATCGCTAACAGAAACCCGCGGTCGGCTGTCAAATTTCTTCATTTCGGAAGACATGACTCCCGCATCACGCAAGGATTTTGTCAGAGGATCGTCCATTTCCCTGCGGCTTGTATTGTATGCAAAATTTCCGTACGCAATAAGCGCCGGCACATAGTCGGGCCACTTCTGAACCACAAAAGTAAGGGCCTTGTCCGCAGCCGCCTCATCGTTCTTTTGAAGGGCATACAGAGCGCTGTTAAGATAAATCGTTCCGAGCAGATTCTCAGAAGTGCCGCCCTGCACCTCATCAGGGGCATTTTCCCCTCCAAGAGTAAGTTGTCTTATGAGTTCGCCGCGGACTTTTTCCGCCTCCTTATCCTCGCCCATATTCACATAGCAATCCGACAGAAGCGAAGTTACTTCTATAAGGCTAGCACCAGGCTCCCGCAGACCGTCCGCAAAGCGCGACTCATTACGGGCAAGCAGCCTCTGCGCGTCCAAAAGACACAGGGCCGCCTCTCCGTATTTGCCGGCATCATAATAAACCTTCGCCCAGAAATATGAGTCAGCGGCACTCTTTTTATCTGCAGGAACAAGACTCACGGCCTTTCCGTAAAATCCGTTCCTCAAGTCGCACAGGGCTGCGTTTCTGAGCCAGGCGTTGTCCCCAGTTCCCGTATAGGCATCAAAATAAAGAAGGACATAATCCTCAGTCAAAAAAGATTCCGGCGGCAGTTCTTCGGTCATGAGAGCTTCCTTCCGCAGAAAAAGTTCCGAGTAAAGCGAGCCGTATTTTGTCCCCCGCAGTTTTTTTGCGTATTTTACAGCCTCGTCAGCCCGGCCGTTTTTTTTAAGAAAATACACATAGACCGCATTCAATTCGAGGTTGTCAGAATTTTTTTTGAGTGATTCTTGGAGTACTTTTTCCGCAGACTTACTTTCGTCAAGAGTCATGTAGCGTTTGTAGATACCGATGGCCTCCATCGGGGAGAGAATGCGTTTTTCATACTTACGCAAAAGTTTCAGAGCGTCGTTAGGATAGCCCTGGGCAATATAACGGTCAGCCTCATCAAGGGCAGCCGTCATTGAAAGTGCGGATGACTTTGAGGAGCACGCCGAAATCGTCAGAAGAGCAAGAACAGAAAAAAACATTCCAATTCCGCGTGCTATTTTCATTACCTGTTCTCTTTTGCTATTTTATCAAGAATACCGTTTATAAAGGCAGCCTGATTGTCCTCACCGAATGACTTTGCAATCTCGATTGCCTCATTGATGATTACAGGAACTTCAGTCTCTTTCTGATACAAAATCGCATAGATACTTACACGCAAGTCAGCAAGTGTTACCTTGTTAATGCGCGAAAACTCCCACTTTGGAGAAAGATGCGCCTTTATAAGCGAATCTATCTGCTCAATGTTTTCCAGAGTTCCGCTTAAAAGAAACCTTGCAAAAGTCAAATCCTCATCGTCTGGTTTTTTCTCAAGCCAGTCAAAAGCCGCAATATCTGCTGAATTTTTGTCAGACCGCATATCCCAGGAATAAAGTCCCTGAACTGCGGCCATTCGCGAGTCATGTCTATTCATTTTTACCACGAAAGAAGTTTAATCAAATCATCACCGGTTTTCTTACGCTGGACATTTTCAGGCGTATTGAGCGACTTGATGATTTCCTGTCTTTTCTGCTCCAAAAACTGCATCTGCTTTGAGTAGGTAAGATTTCCGCGGACAATCTCATAAACAGTCTGTGTTGAGTCAGGCTGAACCACATCTGAAAGCTCGAGAGCCTTAAATGGATATTTCTCAAGCAGCTCATAAAATTCCCAAGCCTGGGCAGCCTCAAGAATTTCAGAAGGCTTGTTCAAATCTTCCACAAACATCTTGTTAAGTCTGTCTGCTGTAATTCCGAGCTGGGCAGCGTGTTCCGGTGTCTTCATGATAAAGAGGTCGGCAGCGCCGTAACCGGCTTTTGTAACATCACGCCCCTCAACCCGCATCTGCTCCAAAGTCTTCTTACCGCTCTTAAGGTCAGCCAGAAGCATTTCAATCTTTGTGCGGGCGGCGGCCGGATCATTCTGCTTGGGAACAGCAACAAGGAACATTTTCAGAGATTCAGGACGGATAAATTTCACTTTGTTCAGTTCATAATAGTCGCGGATTTCCTTATCGGAAGCTGCTATAGTCTGAAGCTCCGCCTGATTTTTAGACAAAAGGTATCTCTGCCAGATCAGGTCCGGTTTAATTACAGTAGCTTTTACCTGCTCAACTGTCATTCCTGTCTGATTCTTAACAAATTGAGAGAAGGAAACTTTCTCACGCTGCATAACCAAATCGTTCAGTTCTTTTTCTGAATAAACGCGATTCAGTCTTAACTGCTGGGCGATACTGGTTAAAAATGCCTGATCAATATCAGAGGCAGAGACTGTAACACCGTCTTTTTTTGCAGCCTGAAGGATTAATTTCTGGTTTATGATTGTCTCATAAGTAGTCTGTCTTTCCTGAGGAGACATGGGCTTACCGGTCTCTTTTTCCTGAGTGTCAACAATATCCTTAACCTCTTTTACGGTTACTGCCTCAGGTTCCGTATATTTCACGACACACAAAGTCTGTAAAAGAGAGGCCTGAGCCGCAGCGGAAAACAAGCCTGCCAAAGTCAAAATAGTTCCAATAGCAATTTTTTTCATAATTTTTCCTTTGTAGTAAAACAAATCCAGTTTATTTTAGTTACAGCAATTTTTATTTATCCAGGGGCAAGCCGCCGGAAATCACAGCGCGTATACGGCGGACACCGGCACTAGAAGACTGCTCTTTGGTAATCTTAAAATCACCAATCTGGGCCGTATGCTGAAC
Source organism: uncultured Treponema sp. (assembly GCA_964346805.1). Taxonomy (GTDB): domain Bacteria; phylum Spirochaetota; class Spirochaetia; order Treponematales; family Treponemataceae; genus Treponema_D. The sequence continues at coordinate 65,864 of CAYFWC010000009.1, forward strand.
ATGCGGGCCTCCGCAAACTTCCTTGCTGAACCAGCCGTCCTTAGGACCGATTGTATAAACTTTTACATCCTCACCGTATTTATTCGTAAAGAGAGCGCGGGCTCCCTGCTTTTTGGCCTCGTCAAGAGACATGATTTCCATTGTAACGGGAAGATCTTCCTTAATCTTCTCATTTACAATATCCTCAACTTTTTTAACTTCTTCCGGAGTCATAGGACGGCCAAAGGTAAAGTCAAAGCGCATACGCTCATTGTTGATATTCGAGCCCTTCTGGGCAACCTCGTCTCCAAGCACCTGCGTAAGAGCCTGCTGGAGCAAGTGGGTAGCCGTATGATACTTTGTGGTAATCTCACTCTGCTCGGCCAAACCGCCCTTTGCCTTTCCAGCGTCCAGAGTCTTTGAGGCTTCCTGATGCTTTTTCTCGGCCTCCTTAAAACCCTCAATATCAACTGTAAAACCGTTCTCAGAGGCAAGCTCCTGCGTCAATTCAAGCGGGTAGCCGAAAGTGTCGTAGAGACGGAACGCAACCTTTCCCGAAATAATCTTTTTGGGATTCTTCATAAGATTGGGAAGCATCTTCTGAAATTCAGCCTCACCGTTTTTAAGTGTCACGCGGAATTTATCTTCCTCCGCCTTTAACTCGCGGAAAATCTTCTCCCTGTTCTGTTCCAGCTCGGGATAAGCCGCCTTAAAGCTTTCAATCACAACCGCGGCAACCTCGGACAAAAAGTCCTTCTCAATGCCAAGTTTCATTCCATGGCGGACGGCGCGACGAATAAGGCGGCGGAGAACATAGCCCGCACCAAGATTGCTGGGGGTTACGCCCTTCTGGTCTCCGAGAATAAACACAGCGGCACGGCTGTGGTCGGCAATAATGCGGACACTCTTGTCTTTTTCCGCATCCGCCTCATACTTGTATGAAGCAAGTTCCTCAATCTTATTTATTACAGGCTGAAAAACTTCCGTGAGATAAACCGAAGTTTTTCCCTGAAGAATACAGTTTGTCCGCTCAAGGCCCATGCCCGTATCCACATTCTTTTTCGGAAGCGGAACCAATGTGTGCTCGTCCTTACGCTCAAACTGCATGAAGACATTGTTCCAGATTTCCATCCAGTTGTCGCTGTCAGTTCCCTTGTTGGAACCCTCCGGCGGAAGTCCCTCGCCTACCCAATAAAAAATTTCGGTGTCAGGACCGCATGGGCCAACCGGACCGGCGGCCCACCAGTTGTCGCCGGCAGGCAGATATGCGATTTTGTCGGCGGGCATTCCGTTTTCCTTCCAGTAAGAGGCGGCCTCCTCATCACGGGGAGCATTGTCATCACCTGCAAAAACAGTTACCGAAATTTTACGCGGATCAAGCCCCAGCCATTTTGGACTTGTCAAGAATTCATAGGAAAAGGCGATTGATTCTTTTTTAAAGTAGTCGCCGAGGGACCAGTTTCCGAGCATTTCAAAACAAGTAAGGTGGCTCGGATCTCCAACCTCATCAATATCACCTGTGCGAACACATTTCTGATAGTCAGTAAGCCGCGTTCCGGCCGGATGAGGCTCACCAAGCAGATAAGGAACAAGCGGATGCATTCCGGCTGTAGTAAACAAAACCGAAGGGTCATTTTCAGGAATCAAAGACTGTCCTGAAATCTCGACATGATTCTTAGACTTAAAAAATTCAATATACTTTGAACGTAATTCGTTAGCGGTCATAGTCTTTCTATTTTATTGAAATACCGCCTCCGTGTCAATCACCAGCCCCGTCTACAGGTCAGGGGAAGCGGCAAGCGTAATGGCATGACCGGAAACATCATAGGCGGTATTACTCATAATCTGAGCCGGCTGAAGAATCACAGTATCCGTATCAGTCTCAAAGACCGGCTTTTTACCCCGCTGCTTTTCCTTTTCGGTGAGAGCCTTTTCCTTTTTACCATAAGTGATTTTGTAAACGTTTCCGATATAACGGTTTTCCGAATTAGAATTAAACTGTATCACAAGATTTGAGTCAATCTTAGAAACAAAATAAACGCCGCTCTCGTTTACAGCCTCGCTTATAATATTATATGTTCCGTTCTTAAAAGTAACCGAGGCACCGTCCGGAGCAAGCCACTGGCGCCTTTCCTCAAGCCTTCTGCGCATTGCTTCCAGAGCCTCCGAACCGGAACCGGCAACCGGAAATTCGCTTGCGCTCTTCATTTTTTTATACTGGCCGTTCCAGAGGGCGTCAGCACCAATGCGCATACGAACATCGTCGTAAACATGGACACGCATCTCGTCAAGACCGGTAAGGCTTATGTCAAAGCGGCGGCGAAGATTTTCTATGGAGGTGTTCACCGTGCTGAGATAAATACCGTTACGGTACAAATTTGAGTCCTGCCAGTTGTAGACTTCCTGTGAGTCGTTCACAAGAAAAATCACCTCTTTGCTGGCATAGTCAAAGAAAATATAAAGGACATCTCCGCCCTCGTTCTCTGTCTTATACCAGAGGCCGTTCAGATAATTCGCAAAGGTTCCGACAGTTCCATCCTGAATCTTTGCAAGCTCCGCCGCCGCAATATTCTTTCCGGTAACAAAAACCTGCCGTATCTGAACATAATGACCGGCGGCCGGATTCCAGTCATACTCAGTCTGAATCTGGCTCAAATTGCCCACACCCTCGCGCGTGTCGCTGGCGTAAGTCCATACAGGGAAACTCCTTCCCGAAGACTGCGAAAGCTCGTAGGTCGATGTTCTATTATACTGCTGAATGAATATAGTTCCGTCGCTCTTAAAATCTCCGATTTTAGTAAGACCGCCTCTCGAACAAAAATACATCTGCAAGACGGCGTGTCCGTCATCAGTAAAGCCCTGGTATACGAGCGAAGTACGATGGTCGCCGGTAACATCCATTCCGTTGTAAGAGAAAGACTTGAACTGCGTTACCTCAGTCCTGAGCTCAGTAGTTCTGTCATAAAGAGTTGTAGACGGATTGTAGATTCCGACTATCAAATAAAGATAAGGGTTTCCAGCCTTGCGGACCACAAGAATTTCATCGTCAAGATTATCGCCGTTAAGATCAATTCCCATGGAACTGAGCAGAGTCTCATCAGGCTTTAAAGGCATAAAAGAGACAACGCTTGAGTCCTCAATTCCAAGCGCGTTTTCCGTATCAGTAAAGCCCTGTGTTTCGGGCGAAGCGTTGTTCGACTGTGTTTCCTGCTGAATATTTTCCGCAGAGTCTGAAGTCTTTTTTGTAAGAAAAATCACCAGAAGAAGGGCAGAAATAATTACAAAAAAAGCCAGGAGAAATTTTTTCATAGTTAAATATTATCCAAAAAATAAAATAAATGCAACTCCCCAAAATGCATTGCAGACCTTCCACCAATAAAAAAAGCCCTGCCAATTACGGCAGGACCTCTCTCAATAAATTCGGGCATCTCTAAAAACTTCCTTTTTTTGAGATGCCCGTTTTTTTCCTATACTGAACTGAATTTATTCCGCATCAGAAGTTGATTCCGAGTCCCAGATAAGGTGTCGCGGCAAAGCGGAAAGTACTGTCCGTATCAGAAATTTTTTCGCCGTCCACAGATATATCAACTTTAAAGTCAAACGCAAAATCGCATCCGAGAATGAAAGAACAGCGTCTGTCTGCGGTAAAACGGAACTGAGGAGCAAGGGCAATACCACCGGCAGAATACTCCATTTTCTGAGTTTCCATCTTATAAGTTCCGTCAGCAACATATATTTCCTTGTCTTTCATGCTCCAGAGATTTCCATACAAAAAGTGAAAGCCGGCGCCTAAATTAAAACGCGTTGAGCCAAGGTTAAAGCCAAATGCCGGGCCTACAATAAATTCCGCGTTAACTCCGGCCCACCCGTCGCCGTCTCTCTCATCAGTTCTTCCGCCAAAAGAAACCTTGTTCTTGTCAAAACCGAACACTAGATTATAGCCGAGAGAAGCATAGATACCGATGTGGTCGTTAGCCAAAAAAACAGTCATAAGTGCTGATTTTATTAGGCAGGAATGCGGAAAATCCGATTTCCGTAAGATTAATACTACAATCCGCCTTGTCACTCCCGTCAGACATAGAATATTTGATTCCATTATGTCCAAAAGTAAAAGCG
>CAYFWC010000010.1:0-44609 GCA_964346805.1 uncultured Treponema sp.
CCCTCTTTATTCTCGGGTATTTTTCGACTGTACTTTTATAGTATCCGTTCATTTTGTTCTTCCAGTCATCAACATGATATATTAGAAATATTAAAAATAATTAGAGATTGTGCATTTTAGTTTTTTATAAAATTTCTAGAGATGCCATGAGATTATATAAAAATAGAGATCCAAACGTCAAATGATGTCGTTTTGGATTCTCTTTTTATTTTTTAAATTTGGCGTTCATATCATCAGCTTGTTTGGAATGGATTTTAAGTCAGGGAAAAAATGTGGTTCCCCTTCTTCTGAGTAAAATCTCTCCTATATCCTATAGAACTTTCCTATTTTTTATGCTATAATAGGAGAGATAGGAGACAAATAGGAGATGCGAACTTTTGATTATTCAAATCTCAATTTTACTCTTGATAATGAAATCATGGGGTACATTGCCAAGATCCATGAATATAAGGGTAGGCAGCAGCTCTTTATAAGCCAGAAAAAAGAGAAGTTAGAAAAACTTGTTGAAATAGCAAAAGTTCAAAGTACAGATAGTTCCAACAGAATCGAAGGAATTGTTTCTACAAACACAAGAATCCGCCAGCTTGTTCAGAAAAAGACAACTCCTAAAAACCGTGATGAAAAAGAAATCATGGGCTATAGAGATGTTCTCAATATCATTCATGAAAATTTTGAATACATTTCGATTACACCAAGCTATATTCTCCAACTGCATAAATATCTTTATCAGTATTCAAATCCGGACTTTGGTGGAAAATTCAAAAATATACAGAACTATATTGTGGCAAATTTTGCTGACGGAAGTTCTAAAGAGCTTTTTAAGCCGCTAAGTCCGATTGAAACACCAATGGCTATGGATCAGCTTTGTGAGACATTTAATAAAGCAATGGGCATGGGGGAGATTGATTCACTTCTACTGATAATCAACTTTATAAAAGACTTTTTGTGTATACATCCGTTTAATGATGGAAACGGAAGAATGTCCCGGTTACTCACAACACTTTTGCTTTACAAATCCGGATTTGTTGTTTGCAAATATATAAGTTTGGAAAAGAAAATCGAGAAAACAAAAGACACTTATTACGATGTCCTGGAAGAAAGTTCTAAAAACTGGCAGGACGGAACTAATGATAATACACCTTTTGTAAAATACATTTTGGGAATCATTCTTTCAGCTTACAGAGATTTTGAAGAAAGATTGAATCTTATAGAAGAAAAAATTTCTTCCTACGAAATGGTTGAACGTGCTGTAAAAAACCAGCTTGGAAAATTTACAAAGAATGATATTCTGGAACACTGTCCGACACTTGCAAGACAGACAATTGAAAAGGCTGTCAAACAACTTTGCGATGAAGGCAAGATTGAAAAACACGGACAATCAAACAAGACTTTCTATGTAAGAAAGACATCTCTAAAGACTCGGTAAAGCGATTTTTTAGGGGTTCCCGAAAAAATATCTTATTACTTTCTTTTGTTCCGCCTGTAAATTTATATACCGTTTGGAGAACGCATAGAGGAAAAAAATTGGACACACTGACCCCAACACAACGGCATAACAATATGTCTCACATCCGCAGCAAGGACACAAAGCCGGAGCGGGAAGTCCGGTCCGCGCTGCACGCAATAGGTTTCCGCTTCCGCAAGAACTACAACCGCCTGCCCGGAAAGCCGGATATAGTCCTGCCAAAATACCGCGCGGTAATTTTTGTGAACGGCTGCTTCTGGCACGGACACGCGCCCTATGCCATGAGCGCGGCGATTCTCGGCAAAACAAAGAAAATCAAAAAATCAGCCTGGAAGAAAGAGCCGTGTTCCAAATACCGTCTGCCAAAGAGCAATACGGATTTTTGGCGCAGCAAAATCAGTCGGAACCGCGAGCGGGACAGAGAGGAGACGGAAATGCTCCTAAAAGACGGCTGGCGTGTGGCAGTGGTCTGGGAGTGCTCCATTACCGGAAAGAAGCGGGCGGTAAAAATCCGAGCCGTGTCCGAAAGCATTTCGCTCTGGCTGGAAGAAGGCTTTGACGAGCGGTTCAGAGAATTTTAGGGGAGGGCGGCGGTATAAAAAAAGAACCGCCCTTTGCATCTAAGAGCGGTTCAGTTTAAAGATTTCATCTTTAATCTTTGTCCTTAATCTTTCAATTGTTTTATTTCTTGAATCTTTTCCTGTTAAAGCATTCAAGCCAGTATCCATAATTTACTAATTTAATTGAAGATGTCGGTTAAAGTGCATGCATTGTAAAATCCTTTTCAAATAAATTATGACATTTCTATCTTTTGGTATAGGCAATGGAATCCAGTCTAGTCTTCAGTTCACTTGAAGGAACAAAGATAATACGGGCGCTTCTGATGTCGTTGGCCTATGCGCCCTTTTTTATGATATTCTTTCTCGCCGGCTCAGCTGTATAATTCAGCATATAAAAGTAAATATAACGTTTTTGAGAGATTAACTTGAAAAACCAAAGATTTGTATGGTATAATTAGGATAAAAGTAGAATATGGGCGTTACCCGCTTGCGCGGGTCGGGCTTTTCGGGGTTTCATTCGCTATGCGAACGGCACTCCGTGCCGCCCCTACAATCCCTAACGCTGAAGGCAGTAACAAGTAGTAGAAATGCCAGCGGATTTGTTAGCAACTAATGGTGCTTTACTAAAAAAGGAAAACTAATTCAGAATGTTAGAATATAATTTAGCAAGAAAAAAATTTACAAATGAAAAATTACTCGATTCCCTAAAAGAAAGTTTTATTTCACAAGCAATGGGTGAATATTCTGACTTATCTCCAAGTCTTCTTGTAAATGACTATTCACATGAAAAGAAAATTGTTACTTCGATTGAAGAAGAACTTACAACTTGTGAAGCTTTTGATTTCTCGGTTGCTTTTATAAATAATCATGGTATCGGGTGTATTAAGGAAAAATTATACGAACTTAGCAAGCGTAATATTCCGGGTCGTATTCTTACAACTAATTATTTGAACTTCACACAACCTTATGCATTACGGGAAATTAAAAAACTTTTTCCAAATATTGAACTGCGTGCTTATACAAAAGGTGGTTTTCATCCTAAAGGTTATATTTTCAAACAATCAAATTACTATTCAATTATAATTGGAAGTGCAAATCTTACAGCTTCAGCTTTATGCGAAAATCAGGAATGGAGCATTAAGTTTATTTCAGCTGTAGATGGACAAATTGTTTTTTCTGTGCAGGAAGAATTTGAACGTATTTGGAAAGAATCTGAAACTGTTGATGAGAATTGGATTGCAGATTATGAAATCAAATATAAGCAAAATCAGGTAAAACTCACTCAAATTATAAAAGAGAAAAATTCAGAAGAAGAAAAATCTCTCGATATTGTTCCTAATAAAATGCAACAAGAAGCAATGGTTTCTCTGGCCAGACTTCGCGCAGATGGAAAAAACAAAGCGCTTTTAATTGCTGCAACAGGAACTGGAAAAACCTATCTTTCCATTTTTGATGTAAAACAGATGAATCCCAAACGGGTACTTTATGTGGCTCATCGGGATATGATTCTACATAAGTCAGAAGAATCTTTTAGGAATTTCTTACCTGGTATTAAAACCGGATTTTTAGGCGGTGGAAAAAAAGATTTGGAAGCAGATTATCTTTTTGCCTCTGTAGCAACACTACGAAAACCTGAAATTTTGCATCACTTTTCACCGAACTATTTCGATTACATAATTGTAGATGAAGTTCATCATGCAGCTGCTGATAGTTATCAAACTTTCCTAAATTATTTTACACCTAAATTTTTGCTTGGTCTGACTGCAACCCCGGAACGAACAGATCAAGATAAAGATATAAAAAATGATGTTTTCAATATCTTTGATTATAATATCGCCTATGAAATTCGTTTACAAAAAGCACTTGAAGAAAATTTGCTTTGTCCTTTTCATTATTATGGCCTTTCCGATTTAACAGTTAATGGTGAAATTGTCGATGATAAGACAGAATTCAAAAATCTTGTAAGTTCAGAACGAATAACTCATATAAAAGAAGCTTTAAGAACTTACCGTTCTTATGAATATGATGTAAAAGGTTTGATTTTTTGCAGCAGAATAGATGAAGCTGTAGAACTTTCAAAACAGTTAAACTCAGACGGATTTTTTACAAAAGTTTTGTGTGGAGATGATTCAGATCAAAAACGAGAACAGGTTATTGAAGAACTTGAATCAGACACAAATCCTTTGCAGTACATAATCAGCGTGGATATTTTTAACGAAGGGGTTGATATACCTTGTGTGAATCAGGTTGTAATGCTTCGTCCTACACAGTCTGCAATTATTTTTATCCAGCAGCTTGGTCGCGGCTTGCGTAAAACAACAGAAAAAAAATATGTAGCGGTAATTGATTTTATCGGTAACTACGAAAATAACTTTTTTATTCCGATTGCGCTTTTTGGCGACAATTCCTATGATAAAGATTCAATCCGTCGGCATATGACAAGTGGTACTGCAAGCCTTCCGGGAACTTCTTCAATTCAAATCAATGAAGTTGCTAAACAGAAAATTTATGATTCAATTTCTAATGCTAAATTCAATCGTGGAAAATTCTTACAGGGTGAATATAATAAGTTAAAGCAGAGGCTTGGACAAATTCCAACAATGGTTGATTTCGTTGAAAAAGGATTCATAGATCCCCTTCTGTTTATTGATTATGCAGGATCCTATTATGAATTTTTATCAAAGTTTGAAAAAAATATTCCAGAGTTATCCGCAAAACACAGAACAGCACTTCAATTTATTTCGATTGAATTTGCGCATGGTTTGCGTATACATGAATTACTTGCCTTAAAACTTCTATTACGCACAGAAAAATTAGCTTTTGAAGATTTCAATAAAGAACTTAATTATAAAAATGTTCCTTTTAATCAAAAGGATATTAAAGGAATATGCAATACTTTGAGTCCGGCATTTTATACTTCAAATGACAGAGCAAAATATGGTGATCTAGTTTATCTTGAAGCAGATTTTGAAAATAAAATTATTAAAAAGACTGAGGGATTTGAGCGGCTTTTAGAAAACCATTCTTTTAAGGATTATCTTGATGATTGTCTTGATTATGGATTAAAACGTGCCTGCTTAAAAGAGGACGAGAAAATAGAAGATCACAATTTAATTTTATACAGAAAATATTCCCGTAAAGATGTTTGTAAACTTTTAAATTGGAAACAAAATATTACTCCCCAGAATATCGGTGGTTATATTGTTCAGAAGAATAATGATGAAATAGAATGTCCTGTTTTTATTACATATAAAAAATCTTCTGACTCTATAAAGTATGAAGATTTCTTTATTGATAATACACGATTAAATTGGATGAGCAAAAATAAACGTACTTCATCTTCCCCAGATGTAGCTTCTATTTTGGCTCAAAAAGAAAATGGAATTCAAATTAAACTTTTTGTAAAAAAAGATGACAATGAAGGTACGGATTTTTATTATCTTGGAAATATGAAAACGGATACTTTTAATGATACTACAATGAAATCAGATGGGAAAAATGTTTCTGTAGTGAACATTCAATTTGACTTGGAAACGCCTGTTTCACAGAATTTATATAATTATTTGGTGGCTTAATTATGAAACAAATCCATGTAAGTGCGGCGGTAATTTTCCGCAAAAATACAACTGCAAATATTCGCGAAGTTTTTGCCACGGCGCGCGGTTATGGCGACTACAAAGGCTGGTGGGAATTCCCCGGCGGTAAAATTGAGCACGACGAAAACGGCAGGGAAATTGAAACGCCCGAGGCGGCTTTAATCCGTGAGATTCATGAGGAACTTGATTCAACAATAAAAATTAAGGAAAAAATTCAGACTGTTGAATGGGATTACGACGCGGGAGCCGCTAAGCAGTTCCATTTGAAAATGGAATGTTTTGCCTGTGAACTTGTAGAAGGAAAACTCACCCTGCTTGAAGCAGAAGATGCAAGATGGCTGAACGCAGAAACTTTGTACAGCGTAAAGTGGCTGCCGGCGGATGAACTGATACTGGGTAAAATAAAGGAAATGCTGTAATATTTTATATGACTTTTGGATATATACGGGTAAGCACAGACAAGCAAGTAATAGAAAAAGAATTAACCTTAGAAGAATCCACTGTTTAAACTTGACTTCCCTTTCGGGGCTTCCTGATTATCACGGCAAAGAAATTTTGCATTTGTTCTTGGTGTCTCTCCAAAAACAGTTGAAGCCTGGGGGCAGGAAGAAATATTCCGCAAGGTCCGGCGCAAAGGTTTTTACAGATGCTTCGTTCCGGTGGAATAAATATGCTCCAAGATTACAATGTAATCGCTGTGGGAAAGACAAGGTAAACAAAGGTCATAGAAAGGCCTTGTTTCGTGCAATGAAAAAATCATATTGAATACTTCTATTATAAAATCAAAAAAAGTATTATAATACTGTTGTATGAAAAAGACATTTTGTGGAATTGGATTTTTATTAGTATTGTTTTCTTTCTTAAGTTGCTCCGTACAAGTTCAGAAGGAAATAATTGATTATAGTCAAGGTAAAAATCAAGAGGCGGAAGTAGAACTTTTATCGGAAAATAATTTTTTACAGGAAATGGATTCTGTTGTAAGTCCTTTTCTGAATGAAAAAAAGAATTCTGGTTTTGTAAATATTGATGAAGAAAAGAAATTGTATTATGAAACCTTTTCTGTTCCGCAGAATGTAGGTACAATTTTAATTATTCACGGTTTTAGCGAAAATGTCAGGAAATATGATGAACTGACTTATTACTTCCTAAAACAAAATTATAATGTTGTGCGCTATGATCACAGGGGGCACGGACTCTCTTTCCGCGAGGAAACAAATGATTTAAGCAAAGTTTATATAAAAAAATTTAATACTTATGTTCAAGACGCGAGACTAATTTATGACAAAGTTCTTCTTCCTATAAAGGGTGATAAGCCGGTTTTCCTTTTTGCTCACTCCATGGGTGGGGGCGTCGGTACTTTGCTGATTGAGACTTATCCAGAACTTTTTAATGCCGCAATTTTGAATGCCCCGATGCACGAAATTAATACGGGAAAAGTTCCGTCCATAATTGCAAGAATTATTGCTAATGTTATGTGTGCTTTTGGAAAAGACCGGAGTTATGTTTCGGGAAACAAAAAATATGAAGAAACAGAAAGTCCCGACCTTGGAGAAAATTCTCTCTTAAGTAAAAATCGGGAGCAATATATTTTGAATGTTAAAAACAAAAATATATTGTATCAAACAAACGGTGCAACTTATGCCTGGCTAAAAACTTCTTTTGGAGCTACAAATACGCTTCTGCAAAAATCTCAGACACAGAAAGTAAAGATTCCGGTTCTGCTATTTCAGGCGGATAACGATGAATATGTAAGGCCTAAAGGTCAAGAAAAATTTATGAATCAAACAGCACAAACAAGAATTGTTTTTTTCCGGGAACGGAGCATGAAATCTTTTATAGCAGGAACGAAATATTGATTCCGTATTATAATGAAATATTTTCTTTCTTAGAAGAAAATATTTAGTCGCGCACGCTCAAGAGGCGACGCAACGGAATCATATTTCTCCGGCGATTTTTGGATTATGAGTTTTTGTTATAAAGACACATGATGCCCAAAAATCGTGAACTAAAATAAAAGCCTTTCTTCTTGTTTTTCCTCGTTCATCAATTCCTTTAACTGAATTGCGTTTTTTGCTCCGCTTCCGCGCGGGTGGTTGTTAAAATATGCGGAGACCCTTTTCTTTGATTTACCGGCGGCTCTGATTACCGACTGAAATTCACGGAGTTCGGAAGGCTGGTATTCGTAATCGTATCTGGCAGAGCCGTTGTTTTCCGGCAGAGTCGGCGGCGTGTCCTTTGCCGCATACCAGGCGCCGGCGTTGCGGCCGTGCAGACGGATATACGCCTGTGGGCCGATAAAAGGCGTAAGATTTTTTGTTTCGCTCAGAAGGACTGAGGAATCCGGCAGGTTTTTCAGTTGGGGCATATCACAAAAACAAAGGCTGGCTTTCATCTTCTCAAGCCCTTCAAAAACTGGCGACCTGATCCATTCTGTGTGTCGGAACTCTATGACAACCGGAAATCCGTCAAACGCTTTGATAAGAGCCGCGAGGTAATAGCGGTTGTCGGTTGTGTAGTGAAAACTTTGCGGAAACTGAACGAGAATCGCGCTCAATGCGCCTTTCTCGTTGAGACAAAAAACGGCTCTTCTAAATTCATCAGCGGCGCTCTTCCATTCTCTGGTAATTTCGTGCGTAAGCAGTCTGTTTGCCTTTATGCTGAACGAGACTTTGCCCTGCGTGCGGTCATAAAATGACATGATGCGGTTGGAAGTGGGCATATTGTAAAAAGTGCTGTTCACTTCCAGCGCATTGAATACAGTGGCATAGTATGCGAGAAAGTCCCGGCGTTTTAAAGCCGCAGGATAAAAAATGCCCCGCCACTCCGGATAGTCATAGCCGCTTGTGCCTATAAGAATATCTGACATGTCTCAGTTCCGGCAAATCGCTGCTGCAATTCCTTTCTTATCTCCGATGCGCCCATTATTTGCGTCTTACAATAAACCTTGACTTCGGCGACTTGCTTCTTCCGCTTCTTTCCTTGTATTCATTGTATAGAATCTCCTGCGCGCGGCGGGTCTCCTCTCCTGCCTTGGGCCTTAATGCTGTCCAGGAACCGTTTTCCTTAAGCTCAAAAATATTTATGTTCGAGTTAAAGTAAATGTCCAGAATATGCTTTATTTCCTTAAAGGCGTTCTGATCTAAAATCGGGAACATCAGCTCAATGCGGCGGTCGAGGTTGCGCGGCATCCAGTCGGCGCTCGACAGATAAATTTCCGGCGAGGCTCCGTTCTGAAAATAGAATACGCGCGAATGCTCCAGATACCTGTCCACAATCGAGACGACAGTTATGTTCTCGCTCATTCCCTTAACGCCGGGAACCAGCATGCAGATGCCGCGGATATTCAGCATGATGCGGACACCGGCGCGGTTCGCCTTGTAGAGCGCGGCAATTACTTCCTCGTCCGCAAGAGAGTTCATCTTTGCGATGATAAGGCCCGGAGTCTGCGGTGTGGACAGTTCAATCTCCCTCTGAATCATCGAGAGGAGTTTTGGCTTTATGTCAAGCGGAGCCATGGAAAGATACTTCATTGTCTGCAGGGCCGAATAGCCTGTTACAATATTAAAGAATTTTGTGGCATCATTCGCAATCTCATGGTTTGCCGTAAAGAGAGAAAGATCCGAGTAAATGCAGGCGGTTTTGGGATTGTAGTTTCCTGTCGCAAGGTGAACATATCTTTTAAATGCGTCCTGTTCGCGCCGTATGACCATAAGAATTTTCGCATGAACTTTTAGATTTACAAGACCGTAAACTACAATTACACCGGCGCGCTCAAGCTCCGCCGCCCACGCAATGTTTCGCTCCTCGTCAAAGCGGGCTTTTAGTTCTACGAGCGTTGTTACCTGCTTGCCGTTGCGTGCCGCGCGTTCAAGGGCGGTGATAATCGGAGAGCCGCGTCCTGTTCTGTAGAGCGTCATCTTAATAGAAAGAACATCCGGGTCGTCCGCCGCATCGTTCAAAAATTTTACGACCGGGTTGTAGCTTTCATACGGAACATGAAGAATAACATCATGCTGTTTCAATGTATCCCAGTATGGCTCGTCTTCCGGCAGAGCGGCATTGTCAAAATGCTGCCAGTCCGGATTGCGGAGTCGGACAGTGTCCTCCGCGTCGCAGATTTCCGTAAAGTTCGCCGCGTCCAAAAGACCGTCAAATGCGTATATGTCTTCCGAGCCGAGCTTTAGTTTTTGCGCCAGAAATTTCTGTAGTACCGAACTGGTTTTGTTGCATACAAGACGGACTGCAAAAGAAGACTGCCGGGCAACCAGAACTTCCTGCATTGCGTGAATAAAGTTTTCGCCGGAATCCTCGTCAACGGCAAAATCTGCGTCTCGTGTAACATTGAACAGCAGCGACTGCTGGACCTCGTAGCCGGGAAAAAGCTGCGTTCCGTATTGAAGTACCAGATCGCTCACAGTTGTAAATTCTTTTGCGGCAGTCTTGTCGCCCGGAAGCCATACAAGATTTGGAATTGCGTCCGGAATCTGAACCAGCGCGATAATCTGGCTGCCTTCCTTTGCGGCAAATGCGCTTAAGGCTGTCTTGATTCCCGCAATCGGTTTTAGCAAAAAAGCCGCATGGAATTTTAAGTTCACAATATGTGGAAATTCTTCCGTGTCTGTTCTGAGCGGAGTTAAAAGCGGAAGAATCTGGTTTTTAAAAATGTCCTGAGTAAATTCTTTTTGAGCGGAAGAAAAGTTCTTCGCTGTCTTGTAGACAAAGCCCTCTTTTGCCAGAGCCGGAACAATTTCTTTTTTAAGGCATTCCTGCTGGGCCGCCATAACTTCATGGGCACGGAGTGAGATTGCCTTTAACTGCTGTTTCGGCGTAAGGCCGGAAATATCCTTTGCGACGGACTTGCTCTTTAAAAGTCTTTTTAGGGAACCTACGCGGACCTGAAAAAATTCATTAAAATTACTTGTGACAATGGAAAGAAAATTCACCCGTTCCAAAAGCGGAATGTCGTGCCTTAATCCTTCGTGCAGGACACGGGCATTAAATTCAATCCAAGAGAGCTCACGGTTTAAAAATTTATCTTTTACTGTCATAGTTTTATTTTACCATACGTTCCGTTATTTTGCTAGATGATTGCAATAAAAAAGCCCGCCGGTAACGGCGGGCTTTTCTGGCTATAGGCAGATTATCATACCAAGCCCTGTGCTACCATGGCGTTTGCAACCTTTACAAAGCCTGCGATATTTGCGCCGGCAACATAGTCGGTCTTACCGGCTTTTGTTTTAAGGTCAAATTTCTTGGCTGTGTTGAATGCGTTGTCATGAATGTTCTTCATAATTCCGTCAAGTTTTGCGTCAACTTCCTCAAAGCTCCATGAGAGGCGCTCTGAGTTCTGGCTCATTTCAAGTCCTGAAACCGAAACGCCGCCGGCATTGGACGCTTTTCCCGGTGCGAACAAAACGCCTGCATCCTGGAATTTCTGTGTGGCCTCGATTGTGCTCGGCATATTGGCGCCCTCGGCAACCAGCATAACACCGTTCTTAATCAATGTGTCAGCGTCTTTTCCGTCCAACTCGTTCTGTGTGGCGCAGGGGAAGGCGCAGTCAACTTTTGTTCCCCAGGGACGGGCGCCCTCAGTGAACTTTGCCTTGGGATACTTCTTAACGTATTCTTCAATCTTTTTGTGGGCGGCTCTGAACTTCTTTACATACTCAAGCTTCTTCTGGTCGATTCCGTCAGGGTCATAGATGAATCCTGAAGAGTCAGACATTGTAACGGGTTTTGCTCCAAGCTGAATAAGTTTTTCTAAAGCATACTGTGCAACATTTCCGTCTCCAGAAAGCGCGCAGACTTTTCCTGCAAGGCTGTCGCCTGCGGTTGCGAGCATCTCACGGGCAAAGTAAATGAGTCCGTAGCCTGTTGCTTCTGTGCGGGCAAGTGAGCCGCCGAATGTGAGTCCTTTTCCTGTAAGAACGCCTGTCCACTCATCACGGATTCTCTTGTACTGTCCGAACATGTAGGCAACCTCTCGTCCGCCTACACCTTTATCTCCGGCCGGAACGTCTGTGTCCGGTCCTATGTGGCGCTGAAGCTCTGTCATGAATGACTGGCAAAAGCGCATGACTTCTGCATCTGATTTTCCGTGGGGGTCAAAGTCTGAACCGCCTTTTCCTCCGCCCATCGGGAGTGTTGTAAGAGAGTTCTTGAGTGTCTGCTCAAATCCCAAGAATTTCAAAACTGAAAGATTTACTTCGGGGCTAAAACGGATTCCGCCTTTGTAAGGTCCGATTGCACTGTTGAACTGAACACGGTATCCGCGGTTTACATGTGCTTTACCCTTGTCGTCTGTCCAAGGTACGCGGAACATAACCACGCGCTCCGGCTCTACGAAACGCTCGAGAACGGCCTGGCTCTCAAGTTCTTTTTGCATTTTTGCAACAATCGGATCAAGAGTTGTAAGCACTTCCTGAACCGCCTGGAGGAATTCGGGCTCGTTAGCATTCTTCTGCTGAACTTCAGCCCAGATACGGTTTACGTATTCGTTTTTCATTTATTGCTCCTGGATTGGGCCGAGTTTGTTGAAGCCCAAAGCATCTTGTATTCTACTGAATTTGTCAACTTTTGAAAAGTAGACGCGGCAGAAAAAATCAAATTTTATTAAAAAATTTTAATTTTACTAAAGCTTTCTTTAGGCCTGACGCAAGGCTTCGCAGATTATTCCGCCGCCCAAAATTACGCCGTCCTTGTATAAGACCGCCGACTGTCCGGGGGCAACCGCCCTCTGAGGCTCCGCAAAAGTGATTCTCCATTTTTTGCCGTCTCCGCCTGCCGGAGATTCTTCCGTGTATCTCTCAACACTGCAGGGGACCGGGCGGCTTGCAAGCCTGATTTTTACCAGGCATTCAAACGGCCCGTCCGGCTCAATGCCTCCCGGCCAGACAAAGTCCTCCGCAACAAGTCCCGGCGAGAATAAGTCCTCGTCCTTTGCAAGAACCACCAGATTGTTCTTTGCGTCAATCGACTGAACGTAAACCGGATAGTTTACGGCAACTCCAAGCCCCCTGCGCTGACCGACAGTGTAGTGCTCTATGCCCCTGTGGTGGCCAAGAACATGTCCGTCCAAATCTATAATGTCGCCGGGGATTCCGGGTCTGTCACTGAATAAGTCATCAAAGTATTCCTGACCTATGAAGTCCTGGCTTTCCTCACGGTTTGCCGCGTCAAGCCCGACCTCTTTTGCCAGCGAGAAAACCTGTGCCTTTGTAATTGAGGCAAGCGGAAACCTTACTTTTTCCAAGGTTGAGCTCGGTATTCTGTATAAAAAGTATGTCTGGTCTTTGCTTACATCTGCGGCTCCGGCAATCATAAAGGGACGCTCGCCGCTTGAAAAAATGCCGCTTTCCGGGCGGACTATTTTGGCGTAATGGCCTGTGCAAAAGTAGTCATACTTTATTCCCAGCCTTTGAATTTCTTCCAGCATTGCGCCAAATTTTATGTTGCGGTTGCACATTATGCAGGGGTTCGGCGTGCGGCCGGCCCGGTACTCTGCCTTAAAGTATTCCAAAACCTTCTGGTTGTATTCTTTCTTTACATCAACAACATGGTATTCAATACCGTGTTCATTGCAGAATTTCATGCATTCCGCAATGTTCTCCTCCTCGCCGGGGCCGTAGCAGGCTTCCCTTGCGTGCTTTGACTTTGAGCCGGTCTTTTGCGGAATATGGCCGTCCCAAAGGGACATGGTTACACCGATTACCCTGCAACCCTTTTGCTTTAATAAAAGCGCTGTAAGGGTAGAGTCAACTCCGCCGGACATTCCGACTAAAACTGTGTCGCCGGCTCCCGGCAAATTCTCTTCAATATAGTTCATATTTTTCTCATATAAAAATCGGGCGAATATCTTCAGGCGAACATCTTTGTAGAAAGGTAGCGGTCGCCGGAGTCCGGGAACAGAACCACAATGTTCTTTCCTTTGTTCCCGCTCCTTTTCGCAAGTTCCACAGCCGCCCACAAGGCGCATCCGCTGGAAATTCCCACAAGCACGCCTTCTTTTTTTCCTACCATAGCGCCGTACTTAAAGGCCTCTTCGTTGGGGCAGTTCATAACCTCGTCGCAGATTTTACGGTCAAGAACCTTGGGAATAAAGTTTGCGCCTATCCCCTGAATTTCGTGCGGGCCCGCCTTTCCCTGTGTCAGAAGTGGCGAGCCGAGAGGCTCTACTCCGACGACTTTTACGCCGGGCTTTTTTTCCTTGAGATAGCGGCCGGTCCCTGTAAGAGTTCCGCCCGTACCGATTCCGGCGACAAAAATATCAACGGCGCCGTCAGTATCGTCAAAAATTTCAGGCCCCGTAGTTTCGTAATGAGCCTGTGCGTTTGCGGGATTGTCAAACTGGCCGGGTATAAAAGAATTCGGCGTGTTTTTGCGCAGTTCCTCGGCTTTCTCGATGGAGCCGGCCATTCCCTTTGCGCCGGGTGTCAGGACAACCTCCGCCCCGTAGCCCCTTATCATCTGCTGGCGCTCAAGGCTCATCGTGTCCGGCATAACTATAACCACTTTGTAACCGCGGGCCGCTCCTACGGAGGCAAGCCCTATTCCTGTGTTGCCGCTTGTCGGCTCAATGATTGTGGCGCCTTCTTTTATAAGGCCCGCATTTTCCGCCTCGTCCAGCATTTTCTTTGCGGGGCGATCCTTTGCGCTCCCTGTTACATTAAAAAGTTCAAGCTTTGCAAGAATCTTGCTCTCAAGCCCCAGTTCTCTTTCAATATGTGTGAGTTCCAAAAGCGGTGTATGGGCAATGAGCTGATCTGCTGAAGTATATACCTTTGACATCTTAATTCCTCTCTATGTGGTATGATTATAGCATAATTAAAAGTGCTTTTCAAGATTATAGATTCTGCCGATACTAAAAAAGCGGAAAGACTAAAAGTTGAAAAACATTGTGTTATTTTGACATTTTGTTATAATATATTGTAGTATAAAAGAAGAATTTATACTATAGTATTCTAAATTACAGAGGATTTCAGTTGACTGAGCAGACAGACAAAAAAATAAGGGTTCGATTCTCGATAGGTGTAAAATTAGTTACGATTATATCCTTTTTGATACTTGTTTCACTCGGGGCAATTACCTATCTTGTAAATTATTTTGTCAGCGATGATGTCCGGGTTACGGCGGAAAACAATAATCTTGACGCAAATACGCGTTCAGCAAATGCGGTAAAAAACAGTCTTGAGACAATGAGAAACAATGCCCTGCTTCTTATGGATATGATTGTAAATGCCAACGGTTCGATTTATGTTGCCCGCTCTTCCTCTTCTCTGTATTTTGATCGTAATCCCGATATTGCGGCTGTTGTCCTCCTGTCCAAGGATAATTTTGCCGTCAATGACTATGACCTCCGCCTCATCAACAATAAATTTTTTGCCCAAAAGGAACTGGACGAGGAGGCCCTGGAAACCTTTATTACGACGGAGAGGGAGTCCATCGAAAATTCTTTTTCCGGCGAACTTACAGTACTGAATGCCACTCCTTATTTTGACTTTGGAACTCTTGCCATGCTTGTGCCGTGGAAAGGCGACGGCGGAACTGACTGCGTGGTGATTATTTCTTCCAGTGAATTCCTGACAAATTCATTCGGGCAGAATACGGCCTCCACTTCCTTTGTAATCAACAGCCGCGGCGACATTCTCGTTCACCCGGATTTTGAGACTATGCGTCTTAACGCCAATTTCTCGGACTCGCCGCTTATTGTCCAGATGCGCAAGAATAATGACGAGAACAGACAGGTTTTATACAAGGACACGGACGGTAAGGAATATTTCGGAGCCTACCAGAAAATTGCGCTGGGCGACCTCGGCGTAATTACAAGCATTCAGTCTGAAATAATTTTTGAGAATGTCCGCGCCACAACAAGACGCAACATTTACCTTACGCTTGCCGTTCTCTTTGTCTCAATTCTGATTATCTGGTTCTGGTCTCTGGGCATAAGTCACCCGCTTGTAAAACTGACCCGTGCCAGTGAGCAGATCGAGGCTGGCAACTACGATGTAAAGCTAAAGCCGCGCGGACATGATGAAATCAGTGTGCTTACACAATCGTTCAAAAGCATGGGCGAGGGCCTTGCGGAACGCGAGCGATTAAAGGATACTTTCGGGCGATTTGTAAACAAGCAGGTTGCCGAGATGGCCGCCCGCGGAACTCTGAAAATTGGCGGAGAGACCAAGAACTGCACGGTCTTTTTCAGTGACATACGCTCCTTTACGGCAATCAGCGAAAAGCTTCAGCCGTTTGAGGTTGTTGAATTCTTGAATGATTACATGACGCGCATGGTCAACTGTGTTGAAAAGACACAGGGTGTTGTAGATAAGTTTATCGGGGACGCAATTATGGCTGTCTGGGGCGCGCCGTTAACGAGCGGAGACCCCGCATTGGATGCCCTCCGTTGTGTCCGCACCGCCCTTATGATGAGAAGTGCCCTGCTTGACTTTAACAGGGACAGGGACGGCGGCAAAGGGCCTGTAATCAGAATCGGCTGCGGTATCAATACCGGCCCGGTCATTGCCGGACAAATCGGTTCGGAAAATAAGATGGAATACACCGTAATCGGCGATACAGTGAATGTTGCCTCGCGCACGGAAAGTCTCAACAAGCCGCTCCACACGGATATTCTTCTTACAGAAAACACTTACGAACTGGTAAAGGATTATGTTCTTGCGGAACAGATGCCTTCGGTAACCGTAAAAGGTAAGGAAAAACCTGTCCGCATGTATGCGGTAATAAATATGCCCTATGCCGATGACATTCCGGGTGCCGGCAAAGACGGGCCAAAGACTTTGGAGGAAGTCAGAAATCTTCTGGGCTTGGAAACCCCGGATTTGTCAACGGTAAACTTGGATGAAGAAGAGAAAAAATACAAGATTCAGGGCAAGTAGAAAATTCACAGTCCTTCTGACATTTATATTTCTTCTCGGCTGCGGTTTCGGCGCTGGCTGGAGCCTTCATAAATTTTATCTTAGTCTGAATGCTTCTCTCACAAAAATGAATGCGGAGCCTGTCGCCACAATCACATTTAAATACAAAACCGCCCAGCGCAAATTTGAGGAGCGCATGATTTGGGACAGGTTAAAACAGCACTCGCCTGTTTATGACGGAGATACTATCCGCACGGCGCCCGGCTCTGAGGCCACGATTTATTTTCAGGACGGAAACATCATGGATTTGGAAGAAAACACTATGGCGCAGATTTTCTTCCACGACGGTCAGGCGGAAATATCAGTCTCCGACGGAGAAGTTGTTGTAAATTCAGAGGGCTCAAAAAATGGTGCGATTATAACCACGGACACTTCGCGTGTGCTCGTAAGAGCCGGTTCTTCTATCACTACCAGTTTTTCCGGCGACAAGGGAACCCAGGTAAGCGTCCTGACAGGAGACGCATTCTTTAGTGACAAGAACGGTATTACAAGAACACTAAATCAAGGCTCCGCAATAAAGCTGAATAATAATCACGAGGAGCAGATTGTTCCCCTTATCACGGTTACATCGCCGCCGCCCAATAAAAAATTCCTTAACTTTGGAGGCGGGGATTTTACAGTAAAATTCAAGTGGGCGACAGAAAATCTTGAAAAAGATGACTATCTTGTTCTGGAAATTGCCTCCGACAGAAAATTCAAGCATATTTATCACAGCGAAAACTTAAAGAATACGGAAGACACGGCAGTAAGTCTTCCCGCCGGAATCGCTTACTGGCGGATATATCCTCATAAAAGCGGTGTAAATTATTCAGCCGTAAGCAAACTGAATGTCTATGAAATGCCTCCGCCCGAACTTGTAGTGCCGGAGGACGGGGCTTCGTTTTCATATAAGACCGAGTCTCCCGACATACGCTTTACATGGAACCGTGACGACTGGGTAACAGCCTTTGACTTTGAGATTGCAGACAATCCGCAGATGATCTCTCCGAAAGTCAGGCAGCGCATCACAACGCCCTCCAGCATTGTCTCAATCTTGGAAAGCGGCACATGGTATTGGCGTGTTACGCCTTTTTACACAATTAACGGTTTGGGGCTTGCATCTCCAAGTAAAGTCAGGTCATTCACCGTAACAAAAAAAGACGCTCTGGCAGCTCCTGAACTTATTCTTCCGGCTGCCAACGATGAGATTAACACCGCAACAAGAGATTTGATTGCCTTTTCCTGGAAGAATAATCCGGAGGCTGCCGGCTACGAGATAAAAATCGGAAAAGATTCCGAGTGCTATGACGCAAAGATTGTAAAGAGACTCGATACGAATTTCCTTACGATAAAACCTTCTGATTATGAAATGCAGAAGGGAACTTGGTACTGGTGCGTAACACTATATGACAGCGCCGGAGATGTCTCCGAAAAGTCTCAGGTGCGCAAGTTTACGACAGATCAGATTCAGTTTGAGCAGAAAGTGCTCTATCCGCCGGAAGGCTTTACCGCAAATGACAACAGTATCGGGGAACTCCGTTTTACATGGAAAACAAATATTCCGGGCGACAATAAATTCCAGATTGCGCGCGACAAGGAATTTAAGGATTTGGTAATTGACGAGACCAACAACCAGAATTACTGCGAGGGGCATGATCTTGATGCGGGAACTTACTACTGGAGAATTTCTTCCAGCGAAAGTCCTGACCGTTTCTCTACAAAAGCCCAGACAATAAAAGTTCTGGCGCCGCTTCCAATGCCTTTGTTAATCTCGCCGCGTGAGGACGAGCTCCTTACAATTCAGAATAACACTGAATCCCGTTTTACCTGGCAGCCGGTAGAGGGAGCGGACTACTACCAGTTCAAGTTCTTTGCGTCCGGAAAAGAATCCGAGCCACTTTACTCCGAGCGCCGGACAAGCGCTTCCTGCTCCCTGAATCTGACGGAATTTGATGACGGAGACTACGGCTGGGCGGTAACCGCCGGAACAGAGCAGACCGATACGACAGTCAGAAGGCGCAGTGCCGAGGCCGGCCGTGACTTACGGATTCAGCAGAAGAGAGTTGTAAGACTGGACTATCCGCTTGGAGGCGCGGCGATAGACGGAATTGACGCTCTTACCAAGCCGGAGAGAGTAAAATGGTCGAGCGAACAGGAAATTTCTTCTTCTATATTTACTATTAGCCGGAATGCGGACGGAAAAACCCGCCCCGTCTTTAGACAGGAAAATCCCGGCTTTGAAATAAAACTGCCGCGCCTCGCTCCGGGCGTATATTACTGGACGATTGAGGCTAAAAATAAAAAAGGCGTTGACATTTCTGCCGTAAAACCGTTACGCATTACAGTAAAAGAGATTCCTCCGCTGCAAAAGCCTCGTCTCACACTTCCTGCCGACAATAAGATTTACGGGGCGGCGCAAATCCGGGCTTCGAGAAAAATAACCTTTGCTTGGAAACCCGTCAAGAATGCGAGCGGATACACCTTTAGTCTGCGGAACGAGCGCGGACAGATTCTGATTAACAAGCATCTTACACAAACCGGTTACGAGCTTTCCGACATGGCGGATTTGCAGAACGGCCGCTTTACTTGGTCGGTTCAGGCGGACCAGTATCTTTCTGACGGAACTTTTGTCCGCCGTGGAAGTGTCGCAACCAGCGCGTTTACGATAAACCTGCCGGCCGCCGGCGACATTATCATCAACGACACAGGAGTCTTGTATGGTATGTAAGCGCAGTCTGTTCTTTTTATTTGTTTTTCTCATAATGAATCTGTGTGCCGGTCTTTTTGCGGAAGCGAAGAATCTAAAACTCAGCCTTTCTGCGGAAAACGCGCGTCCGGCGGAAGAACAGGCCGAAGAATTTAACGGAGAAACAATAGTAGACTCTCCGGAAGAAGGAAATTCAAACTATTACATTACAAAAGACGAAAACAAGAATATTTATTTTGTGCAAAAATTAAGCTGGAACAAGATTCCCGACATAAAAAACTACCGCATTGAAATTGAGCGCGGTGAAGAGGACGGAACCTGGTCCGATGTTCTGGAAAAAGATATAAATGAAAATAAAATTGAAGTTTCTCTTCCGGCCGGTAAATACCGTTTTAAGGTGTCCGTCATAAATCTTTTTGACAGACTGGAGAAAAATTCCGGCTGGCAGAATTTTGAGATTCTAAAGGCGATTCAACCGGAAATCAGCAACACGGAAACCGCTTCCGTCTATTTGGATTCCAAAAAGGCGGACGGAATCTTTACGATTACCGGTGACAATTTAACTGACAGCACTGTATTTATAATGGAAAACCGCAATGCGGAGCCGCCAAAAATTATCTATGGAAAGATTATAGAGCTTGGCGAGGATGGTAAGACTGCCAGAGTTCATTTTGAGCTTGAGCAGATAGAAGAAGGCGACTATGACATTATGGCGAAGAACCCCGGCGGACTTGCAGTAATATCAAAGACAATTCATATTAAGGAAAAAAAGCCCGCCTCGTGGAAACTGGCATTCAGCGCAGGCTATGCCTGTCCGTTCACCTTTTATGACGGAACGCTGGATTCTTACACGGAAAACAACTTTTTCCCGATAAGCGCCACTGTAAGAATTTCTGTCATACCCTTCCATACAAAATACGGCAACTTCGGTTTTGGTGCGGGCGGAAATTATTCACGGTTCCAAAATGAATCATACTCATACAACCTGTCGGGAAACTATATGACGGCACTTGCTTTTCTAGTTTATCAGATTCCTTTTTCCAACGAAAAATTTATTCTGGATTTTCATGTGGGAGCCGGAATTGCCTGTTTGGGCGGAACTACGGTAAAAAATAATCTTACCGGAATAGAAAGTCCGAAACTTAACGGCGCAGCCCTTGCCTTTGGCGGCGGTTTGGGTATACAATATCATATTAGCGGACATTTTTATGTTGAATTGGCTGCCGACTTTGTTCATGCAAAATTTAAAGATATGAATGTAGGCATGTTGTATCCTTCTCTAAGCGTTGGAGGGATATTTTGATAAAGACAACCTTGTTTAGACTGCAAAAAAAAATCCTCACTTCGCTTTCGCTGATACCATTATTACTAACTGCCTGCAGCGCTTTTGATGAGTCCGCTCCAGAATTTTTCAATAAATACGCAAAGATTGCTTATGTCGGTTCTGTAGAAAAAAGCCGAAGCGGTCTTAGTGCCGCAGGCTTTACCCAGATAGACGGCTCTGATGATTTTACTCTTACATATAATATTGTTAATCCCGAAAAATTCAAACTGACATCGGAAGTTACTTTCCCGGACGGAAGTCCTGCGGACAGCAACTATGAACTTGGCGGCGACGATGTAAACACTGTCACCCTTACATTCAGGGCTTCTTTTCTTGCCGGCGTTGACGGGACAGACGAGACCTGCAATATTTCTCCAACGCTAAAACTTTTCCGTAAGAGCGACGGCTACGCACAGTGCTATAATACGCAGAAAATAAAATGCAATTCTCCT
This sequence comes from uncultured Treponema sp., assembly GCA_964346805.1. Taxonomy (GTDB): domain Bacteria; phylum Spirochaetota; class Spirochaetia; order Treponematales; family Treponemataceae; genus Treponema_D. The sequence goes on from CAYFWC010000010.1 coordinate 21,012, forward strand.
CCCGACCCGATAACAAGAGCCTTTAGTTATATGTACTCAAGCGGCGGAACTCCTTCCGTAAACCAAAGACAGGTTATTGCTTTTGACTTGCCGGTTCCATTAAAGGCGGATGTAAACCTTCTGACTGTCAGCGCAAACGGGCAGACGCATTACTTTGATATTTTATCCGAAAGTCCTGCCGGCCAGAGCGGAGATACATGGACAATTGGCAATTCTTCTCCGGCGCTTGACTCCACGGTTACCGGCGGAAGTATCGAGAGCACGAATTTCTATATTATTACAGATATTGATAATTTAACAAGTCTTGATGTCTTTGATGTGGTTCTTACTCTGACAGATACAGGCGGCCTTTCCGCTGAATATACAATACCGTCCAGATTACGAAAACTTGACAGTCCTACTTTTACACTCGTCTCTCCAGATTCCGCCGCTCCGGAATATAATTCTTATGACCAGCCCTATCTGGTTTATACAATAAATAACCCCGAGTCAAATCCGAGTGATGCAACGCTGCACTTTACTGTTATGGATTCCGCCTCAAACATAATTGCGGACACCGACGGAAACGCGAGCGAGCATACCGGAACTGCGACATTCCATCTGTATCCAAAGAAGGCAGGTGGAGAATTAGAGACATACACAATTTCTGGTGTCATGGCCACAAGAGACGGCTGGCTTGATTCTGAGATGACAAGTGACAGCAAGACCGTAAGAGGAAAGTCGCTCACTCTTGAGACAAATATTGACGCTGACCCGTTGACAGGCGACCGTATTATTAATCTCGGTGAATCATATAATTTGACTTCGCAAGATGCGGCGATAATAACCCTGCTTATAACAAAAGACGGCGCCTCAATTGATATATCTCCAAATAGCGGCAAGGGATCGTTTACTTATACCTTTACTTCTTCCGGTACTTACGATACCAAGGTCGAGGTATCTGCTGACTACTATGGCAGTGTTAGCTTCCCGGCGACGATAAAGGTAGTGGACAATACAGGTGGCGGAATTACGGCTGATTTGCCAAAGAATGTTACATTCTCTTATGACTCTGCAAACAAGAAAATCACCGCGAGTGATGATGACGGTCAGATTGCGGATGCCGATTTGACAGACTGGTCAATAGAACTTTATTACGGGGCAGTTTCGACCGGCTGTACAAATTCTACAAATACTGAGGTGGAAATTCCGGACAGCTATCCTGCCGGAGATTATACATTAAAAGTAAATGTAAAATATGAGAATAATGTTTACTCGGGGGAAATAGCTTATACAAAGAGTTGAGGTAATATGAAAGACTTGCGATATGTTTTTAAAATTATGATTTCTCTTTTTGTTGCGATATTTTTGAATGCGTGCAGTGCGCTGTATGATTCTCCTGATACCAGTAAAGATGAAAATTTATCGCAAATTTCTGTTTCCGGCGTAAAATACGGCCAGGTTTCCGGTGAATTTGCGATAAACGGCGAAAAAACCGCCTCTAAAGACGAGAATTTTATCGCAAATTCACATATCGCAAAAACTGTCATGCCCGATGTAAGCGGCAATGATATCGCAACATACAGTATTATCGCAAGCGCGCAGGGCTTTGATAATGTTGAAGTGAGCAAACCTTTTTCCTCAACCTATTCACTTTCTTTGCTATACAATCCGGGCGGAACAGAATGGACAATAAAAGCCACGGGAAAAAATGCCGGTGGAACGGACATAACATTCTGCACAAAAAAAATTACTCTGAGCGCAGAAACTCCGAATGTATCGGCAAACATAAATCTAACATACTCGCAGGATTCTGACAATGGAAAAGGAACTTTTAATATTACTGTAAATTTTCCTACGGACAAGGAAATAAAAAAAGTTCAATACATTATTACAAAATTTGGCGAGACATATTCTGCTAGCGATGTTAAAACCGTTGACGCGCCTGATACCGGAACAATAAGTATTACTTCTGACGGTTTTGAAAGCGGTACTTTAGACGGAATTCCTGATGAGATGGAGCCTGGGCCCTATAACGGAATCATTAAATTTTTATCCGGCAGTGACGATTCGGGATACACGGAAGTGTATGCAGTAAATCAAATTATAAACATTTATTCCAATCTGGTTACGACAAAAGCTGTGGGCACTGCTCCCTATATTGGATCGAACGGCTCTTTTGAGATTCCTTCATCTTTTGTCGGTGCCACTACATTCTTTGTCGGCGGAAACGGAATCGGTGAAGACCATAAGGCTGCAAGTGACACAAATAACGGAACACCCTTTGACCCGTTCGCAACTCTGGGACATGCGATTGCCATTATAAAAGCGTCAGATGCATCACCGGCAGGCGGCTTTGTAATCAACATGATGGGCAACACTGTAGAGACGGATGTGGTATATATTACAAAAAAAATCACGATACAAAAATATGGCGGCGCTACTTCTGACAAACCGACAATTGATTTTAACGGCAAAGGAAGTTTAAATGTTTCTGGGAATCTTGCTTTAAAAAATATAAAAATCGCTAATGGAAAAAATACATATGGTGGTGGCGGAATCTTTGTTTCGGCGGTTGGAAGTCTGGTTGCAGAAGGCATATTGATTTCTGGTTGCAATGACACCTCAACAAATATAGGCGGCGGCGCAATTTTAGCATCGGGCTCTGTTGAGATTAACAATTCCAAAATTGAAAATTGTAATACAGCTTGTGTGTCTGCAGTATCCACAACTTATGGCGGCGGCGCAATCTGTTATACAGGAAATAATTCCCTAAAACTTTCAAATGTTACTTTTAGTGGTAATAGTGCTCCAACCAGTAATGGTAAGGATATTTATTTTAATGGCAGTGCAGAATTTGAAAATCTTACAGGGGACAATGCGGCCGATGATAATACGGTCTCAATTTACTGGGATTATCATGCATATAGTGCAAGTATGAAATTGTCCGGCAACATAAATGCCATGCCTCTTTGTCTGATGGACAGTTCGCAAAAAATCGATTGCGCCGCTCTTGGAAAAGGCTCTGGCCCTATAAGGGTTTCAAACCCCAATGCACTGACATGGACATTTACAAACGGTTTTACGGGAACACCTGTTTCCGATTACTTTGTCGGCATAAACTGCACGATAGACACTGAGTCTGCGGTGTCTAATGAAGCGGCTTTTGTTTCCGACACTACTGCTAACAGCGTTTATGTAAGTTCATCCGGCAGTGATTATACGGGAAACGGAACAAAAAGCAAGCCTTACGCCACATTTAAAAAAGCCGCGCTTAGTTTTGATAATAAAACTGCTGTTACCGCAGGAGGCATTCCGGAAAATACCGTTTATTTCCTGGACGATATGACAATAACGGAAGGAATGGGATTTACCGATAAATGCGCCGTTAATCTCATTGGCTGTAAGAGCGGCACACCGAATGCTTCCGTCAAAATTACTTCTGATTTGGCGGCCGGCTCTGCATTACAGGTTCAGCCGGACAGAATTTTGTAATTAAAAATATAAACTGGACAGGCAGTGTCAATTATGGCATGCTGCTGGTTCAGGATACAAGTTCTGCCGGAACAAAACTTACGATTACGGACTGTAAATTTACAGGTATTACAGGTAAAGGCGTAAGTGTCATTGCGCTTGAGGAAGGCGACCTCAGCCTAAAGAATGTAAAGATTACTGAAAACACTACTTCCAAGAACGACTCAGATTGGGTCGGCGGCGCAGTTTATGTTAAGGGCGGAACCTTTACCGTAAACGACGGAGTTATAATAAATTCAAATACCGCCGCAGCCGGTGCTTCCGCAAATAACCTTTACTTGTGGGGAGATGATTCTACATCACCCGGACTGCAGTCGCTTATTACGGTTGGTGAAAAACTTACCACCACTAGCATCGAATTTGCTATGTATCATACAGCAACGGTTTCATCTTCAGTAACCTTTACCAGCGGGTATACGACTTCTGGAAATACGGAAGAACCAAAAAAATTCTTTAACGAAGAAAACGGTTGTGGAATTGTGGCTGACAGTGGAGAAGCGGTGGAACAAGGACGGCGGTATTTCTATGTCCGAGGAACTGGCGGAGTCTATGGCACTACTTATCCGGCTGCCGCGGCTGCAAGCGATACGAATAATGGAACTAGTATGTCGCCGTATACAACCGTGCAAAAGGCGGTAAAAGAAGTTGCATTGCTGAATGACGGGGCTTCAACATATGAAATTATTGTCGGCGGAGAGTTTGATGACGATACAGGCGCAACAGATGCATTTGTAAGCATTAACGCCAATGGACAAACACTTGATATTGAGATTAAAGGATTGAGTAACGACGCTGGAAAAACTGTCTTTGATAGCAGCAGTCTCACAGGTAAGCCGTGCGTAAAAATTGAAAGTTCTGACGCTACATATAATGCAAGTGTTGTATTGAATGGTATTTCCATCACCGGCGGAGATACAAGCTCCAATAATGGTGATGGCGGCGGTATTCAGGTAAAAGAATATTCAAATCTTATGCTGGAAGACTGTGAAATCTACGGAAACAAGGCGGAAAATGGCGGTGGTATCTATGCTGAAAACGCCAGTGTTGTTTTACAGGACTGCACGGTCAGCGGCTGTTCCGCAAATAGTTATGGCGGCGGTATATATTTTTCTTCAAATAATAGTATGTATAAATTACAATTTAAGGGAACAAATAAAATTAGCAGTAACAGTGTATATTCAAGTTATGGTTATGCATTGGGCGGCGGTATATACTGCTCCGGTAATTTGGAATTGGGGTCTGGAGTTATAATAGAAAAGAATTCAGTAACTGGAAAAAACCCAAACGGCGGTGGTGTCTACTGTACCGAAGAACTTACAATAAGCGGCGCTACAATCGGCGGTGCAGATGCCGGAAATAAGGCGGAAAAATACGGCGGCGGTATTTATGCCGACGGAAAATTTACTATGACCGGAGGAACCGTCCAGGGAAATTCTGCGGTCTTGGGGGGTGGCGGTATAGTTCTGAATGGGGATTCGGTTTTATCCGGCGGAGCAATTATATCAAACCGTGCGGTTAGTGCGTCATCCGAATCTCTTGGCGGCGGTATTTATGCGCAATCTGCGGCTAATACAACGATAAAGGGGGATGTTTATATCCTCTCAAATACAGCCGGCGGTACTGATGCGTCTGAAAGACCCGGGTATGGTGGCGGTATTTTATCTGCTGGAAATCTGGCTATAAATGGCGGATTTATCGCTGATAACAAAGTCTTAGGTGATTCCGCATGGGGTGGCGGTGTTTGTGTTATGCAAAAATCAGGTTGCAGTAATACTTTTGAAATGTCCGGCGGAACTATTGGCGGAGTAACTTATAATGGAGTAAACTATACCGGTAACAGGGCAGAAAGTGGCCTTGGCGGCGGAATCGCTTCTTTGGGTATGACGGTAGAGATAACAGGTGGCTTAATAGGTTCAGACACAGACTTTGACAACGGAAATATTGCCTATAAGGGCGGCGGAATCTTCCTTGATCAATATATTGGTAATTATCCCGGACTGAATGAAAACAATGGAAAGATATATTATAATAAGGCAACCCAGACAGTTTCGGATCTCTCTGATAAGTATTATGGTGGTGGTATGTTCTTTAACCATAATTGTTCTGTGGTTAAAGAAGATGCTGATTTTAAGTATAATAATTCATATCAAATTTGTAATGACACAGATGGTTGTGTTTTAGAATGATTTAACTTTTCCCTTGATATTTTAGCTTTTTCGGCCGATAATGACTGTATATATATTTTAAAACTTTTGGAGAAGATTATGAAAAAAGTTGTGCTTGCTGCATTTACCGTGCTTGTAGGGTCAAGTCTTTTTGCTTTTGATGACTCACCTTTCATTACGCCTAATGGCGGAGCTAAAAGTTTTGTTCAGACTGAATTTACTATTACGACAAAATTTGGAGATTACTATAGAAGTCCTTCTACCAAATACAAGCATATTTTTAATGAACTCGGTCTTGAAACTGAGTCCGCAGAATATTCTCCCGGCGACCAGCTTGTGGACAAAATTGTTTACAGTTATACCGGCGACGGAAAGATTGTCTCCCAGACTTGCTTTGACGATAAGGGAAATGTTTTCTGGAAAATCAACAGTGTTTTTGGTAAGGACGGAAGAAAGACGGAAGAAAATGAATATGACGCGAAGGGAGTTCTTCTCGGAAAAACTGTTTTTAAGTATGAGGACTCTAATTCAACAGATGAAACCTACTACAACTCAAGGGGTGACCTTATCTGGAAGAACACCTATTTTTATGATGAACTCGGCAAACTTATTGAGAACTGCGCCTATTTTTCAAACGGAACTCTGGATGTAAAGAAGGTTTATCAATACGGTGATAATGGAAAACTTCTCGAGATTTCTTCTTTTAACAATGCGAATGAGTTGATTAGCCGCGAGGTTTATAATTACAACGAGGATTCTACTGTCTCTGAATACGCAGTCTACGGTGCGAACGGAAAGCGCCGCACAAGAGTTTTCTACAAGTATGACGCCTTTAAAAATGTAATCAAAACCACCACTTATAATATTTCGCAGAAATTCGGTTCAACAATAAACGAAATGGTCGGACAGTCTGACTATGCCTACGAGTATCCTGCCGCGGAAAGCGTTACTGAGCGTTAATATATTTCTTAAAATACGGCTCGGAGAGGACAAATTCTCCGGCCGCGATATTATAGTCAATCCAGTTTGAGGAGAATAATCTTTGTTCACCGGGCAGATATGCCAAGTCTGTCGGGAGAACAAAATTGTAGTCTATCTGCTTTTCTGTAAAGAAATCCTGTATGCTCTGGACACTGTTTGCCAGAACATATGCAACATAAGAGGAGCATACAAAATTCTCCTGCGGAATGCCGGGATCCACATAGCCCTTTTTGCAGGGAATTCCGCCAAGTTTGCGCCTGCTTCTGGTTTTTTCTTTGCACCGCCGGACATTCTGCCAGCCGATGGTCCAGTTGCGGAGTGGCTTGTATTGCGGAACACCTGTCATAAAATCCTGCTCAAGAATTTTCTTTGCCCTTGCCTTTTCTTCTTCCGTTACTTTTAAGGCTAGTGTGAGTTGTGTACTATGGTATCTGTCACAAGTATTCATAAAACCGTTGAAACTTGTATCGGTGCAGCTTTCTAATTTAAGATCCTGCGGGCTGTATGAGGTGAGACCATAAAAAGAATCGTCCAGACTGAATCCTATTGATGCATGTGTAAGTAAAATGGGATTTGGCTCAACGGCAACTATGAGACCCTTTAGAAGGTTTCCGGGGGCCAGTGCGCTTTTGTAAACTGTCCAGTAGAGGCGCAGGAAAATAAATGTCTCATCTTCTTTGAGGCTGTCCTCAAGGTTTGTGTTGTATATTTTGAATGAATTGTCAAGTGCGTTTATTTCCAGGCCGTCATTTAGAATCTGCGTCCGTTCCGCAGAAATTTTTGTTGAACGGCAACTTGTATTCAAAAAGATAAAAAAGGCGGCTGCGATTAGGGCGTGTCTGAATAAATTATGCTGGACTCTCTGTATCATAAACTGATTTTCATTATATTAAAAAATTGTTTATTGTTCAACCGCTTTAGTCTTACTGATTTTTTATGATACATAATTACAGTATAAAAATATTTTGAAGCATATGCAGGGGCTTTTTACTTGTCTTTTTTACCTGCTAGTGTTATAATAAAAATGATGGTATGCTCTAAAGTTAATGCAGGAGATGTTTGTGGCCAACAGAATTTTATTGATAGGAGATAATGACCAGGCTTTTCTTATAAAGGCTCTTATAAAGTCATTGACAGATGCAGATTATGAGGTTGCATTTTGTCCGTCGGAAGCGCACTATGTTGATGCGCGCAGGGCTCAGGCTGATTTTCCGAATATAATAATCCTTTATCTTGAACGCATAGAAGACAGCGACAATAAGTTCTTTGCTTATATCAATAATTACATGAGCAATGAGGGCAAGAAGAATCGTCTCTACTTTATAGGCAATATGGGTGAGATTAACCAGGCTTATGAATTTATTCAAAGGGCGTATGTAAAGTATGCCTTTGAGCGCCCGGTAGATGTGCAAGAGCTGTTAAAAACATTGGAAAGGGACGGCGGTGACTATTCTTTTACAGAGAATGTAAAGGAATACGAATTGGATCCCGATAAGAAGACGATTCTTGTAGTTGATGACGAGATTGTTCAGCTGCATGCGATGGAGCGCTGGCTCAATAAAACTTACAATGTATTTACAGAAAAATCAGGCAACGATGCTATAGCACTTTTGCAGCGCTACAAGGTTGACATGATTCTTCTGGATTACGAAATGCCTATTCTCTCCGGCTATGAAGTATTCCGACTTTTAAAATCGGATCCCTCAACTGCGGATATTCCGGTTGTATTTCTTACAGGAAATGATGACTCTGATGTTGTGCGTCAGGTTGTCGCCTCTCATCCGGCCGGTTATATTTTAAAGAACACTTCTCCTGTAATTCTGGTGCAAAAGATAGACGCTATCTTTAAGTCTTTGAGCGCACCTCCAAAGCCGAAGTTTCCGGATTATTATATAAGGAAGAATTAGTTATGGCAGAAGTTAAGATTGATACAGTCCGCGGAATGGAATATTCTATGGACGACAATGATATGTATAAGGATATGGCTGAATTGTATTGCAGTCAGTTTGAGCCGAATATTGCCCAGATTAGGGGCGAGTTTGAGAGCCAGGACTGGGAGAATTACCGTATTCATGTGCACGGACTAAAGTCAAGTTCACGCACTGTGGGCGGAATGCAGCTGGGCGATTTAGCCGAAAGACTTGAGCACGCTGCCCGTAACAATGATATTGACACCATAAAGGCGGAGACGCAGAGTCTTTTTGACTTGTATAAGGCCACTGTCTTGGCCCTGCAGAAGATTGATTACGCCGCATTATAAATTTTAATGCCGCATTTTAATTCAGGGGGGATTTTTCAAAAAAAATTCAAATTTTTTTACAAATTTTGATTTTATCTCTTGACAAAGAGTAATAAAATATGATATTGTTTTAAAACACTTTTGGAGCGATGGCAGAGTGGTCGAACGCGGCGGTCTTGAAAACCGTTGTACCGCAAGGTACCGGGGGTTCAAATCCCTCTCGCTCCGTCTGGAAGCGTGGTAGAGCGGTAATACGCCGGATTGCTAATCCGTGGGTTCCATTAGGGCCCGGCAGGTTCGACTCCTGTCGCTTCCGTTTTACAACAACTTCTGTTGTATGAGACTGTAGCTCAGCTGGATAGAGCATCACCCTGCGGAGGTGAGGGTCGCAAGTTCGAATCCTGTCAGTCTCAAAAAAAAACCTGCTTTTCAGCAGGTTTTTTTTTGTCCCTCTATCTTTTTACTTTGACCTTTTTTTAAGTTGAAGAAGTGTTATCATAAGAATGCCTGCGCCGAATACCCATGAAATTATTGCGCTTGTAACAATTCCTAGGCTTTGTGTAAAGCCGGCGACAATGTATGTAAGGAAGGAAACTGCGGCTGCTACCATAGCATACGGGAGCTGTGTCTCTATGTGCTGAACATGGTCGCACTGAGCGCCGGCGGATGCCATAATCGTTGTGTCGCTTATAGGGCTTATGTGGTCGCCGCAGACGGCTCCGGCCATACAGGCTGAGATTGAGATAATGCGGAGCGGTTCACCGGCCGGGAAGATTGCGATGCAGATTGGAATGAGAATTCCGAATGTGCCCCATGATGTTCCTGTCGCAAAGGCAAGACCGCATGCAATGATGAAGATGATTGCCGGAAGCATGTTCTTAAAGCCTGATGCGCTTTGTTCTACGAGGCCAGCAACATACTGGGAGGCTCCGAGTGAGTCTGTCATTGCCTTTAATGTCCAGGCGAGCGTCAGGATTAATATTGCCGGAACCATGGCCTTGAAGCCGTCCGGAATGCAGGACATACAGTCAGTGAATTTAAGAATGCGGCGTGTGATATAAAAAATTACTGTCAGAATCAAGGCTGCGAATGAACCGAGGACAAGGCCTACAGAAGCGTCACTTCCGGCAAAGGCCTCCACAAAGTTCAAGTATGAGGCGTTTGCCACCATCTCGCCTTCGTTCTCTCCAGCCACCTGGGCTGTAAAGAATCCGCCTGTGTAAATCATTCCGATTATGCAGAAAATAATGAGCAGGACGATTGGAAGAACAAGGTCTATTACTTTGCTGTTCTTTTTTTCTTCGGTGATTTTGTCGGCGGCATCGTTCATGGTGCCCATAGCCTTTTCATATTTTGCCATAGGGCCAAATTCAAACTTCATGGTGGCAAGGGCAAAAAGCATAATCAGTGTGAAGAATGCATAAAAGTTAAACGGAATTGCCTTGCAGAAGAGTGCGATTCCGTTCTCTCCTTCTGAAACAAAGCCTGAGACGGCTGCGGCCCAGGAAGAAATTGGGGCAATGATGCAAACCGGGGCGGCGGTCGCATCGATTAAATAGGCGAGTTTTGCCCTTGAAACCTTGTATTTGTCTGTTACCGGCTTCATTACTGAACCTACTGTAAGACAGTTGAAGTAGTCGTCAATAAAAATAAGGATTCCGAGGCAGATTGTGGCGATTTGAGCGCCTGCCTTTGACTTGATATGTTTTTTTGCCCAGTCTCCGAATGCGGCAGAACCGACGGCCTTGTTCATAAGGGCAACCATAGTTCCGAGAACTACAAGGAATACCAGAATTCCGACATTCCAGCTGTCGGAAAGCTGTTTGATCATTCCGTCACTGAAAATGTGTGTAAAAAAGCCTGTAAAGCCTCCTGCCGTGGCAAGGGAATAAAAAAGACCTCCGCAGGCAATTCCGATAAACAGGGAAGAGTAAACTTCCTTGGTGATAAGGGCCAGGGCAATGGCAACGATTGCCGGCACAAGAGATAAAAATCCTACAGTTGTTTCCATTTTATAACTCCGGTTAGTTCTTTATTTTTGTAAAATCAGCTTCGAGCGGACGGGAAACACCGTCTTCGTCAAGTTTCTCCATAACTTTGATTACATAATCAAGGTCGTCCAAAAGACTGGCAGCACAATAAGTTTTAATCTGATTGAGCGCCTTAATCGCTTTCTTGTTGTCCATGTTTTACCTCCAGCAGGAAATATCTGTGCTACTTGTCGGGAGGTTTTGAGAAACGGGGCTTATTATGCCCGGCCAGTCCCTTACAATCCCGGCTCCGCATCTGCGCGCTATTATATCATATAATTTACGGGGTTACAATTATCGGCGTCTCTAAAAATTCAATAAATTGTCTTTTTAGAGCCTCACTTGGAAAATAAATAGATTGCGCATAGAATTGCCATAAAAAACAGATTCAGTCCGGTAAAAAGCAAAAGATATTTTGCGGGAGATGAAGGAGTCCCGGTAAATTGAGACGGATTTGCTGTTGTCATAGGCATGGAGGTCTCTTGGAAAGCCTTGGACGAATTTGTCAACGGTAAAGGCATGGAAGCCGCCGCCTTGATGTAAAGCTTGTATGAGATAAGGCTTGCGAGAGAGGCTACCAGAGTACCCAGACCTCCGACATTTACGCCTAGAAGAAGGTTCGAGGGGTTTGCACTGAATGGATAGAGCAGCAGGGCGGCCGGAACATTGCTTATAATCTGGCTTGCCGCAAGTCCGGAAAAAAATTCACGGCCGCAAACCGTCTTTTCCAGAAATTTGCGAACTATCTCTATACGCTCGATGTTTCCTGTAAAAACAAAGAACGAGCAGAATGTCAGGAGCAGGACATAGTCTACCTTTGCAAAAAGAGACTTTTGTGTTGCGAGAACCGCAAAAAGGGAAATGGCGGCCGCGCACCAGAACGGAATTATTTTTACAACGCCTAAAAGGCAGAGCACAAAAAGTCCTGTGTAAAGGAGCGAGCGGATTTTGTCTATGCGCTTTTTTTGGTAAGCGGCTTGAATCTTTAAAGGTGTTGACGGGACTAAAAAACAGCAGACAAAAAGAAGCAGGAATGCGACGGCGGAATACGGGAGCAGAAGAGAAAAGAATTTGCCGACAGAGGCATTCATTTTGCTGAACAGAAATATGTTCTGCGGATTTCCTGTAGGCATGCACATACTTCCGAGGTTTGCTGCTATTGTCTGGAGGACAACTGTTACGGCAAGAAATTTAGTTCCGCCGCTTTTGGAAAGAAGGAGAACGGCGAAAGGAACAAAGGTTAAAAGGGCCACATCATTTGTGATGAACATGCTGAACGAAAAGCAGAGAGCTACGAGAACCATGCAGAGCGCCCTCTGGGTTTTTACCTTTGAGCACAAAAAATCTGCGCAGGCATCAAAAAGACCGCAGGAGCGAAGTGCCGCAACGACCAGCATAAGGGAGAACAAAACAAGAATTACATGCGCATCAATATACTTTATGTAGACAGAATCCGGGGGAACAAAGATTGAGGAAATAATTGCAGCAAGGGTCGCAATTACAAAAACCTTTTCTTTTTTGGCAAAAATTCTGATTGCATTAAGTAAAGGCATTTTTTTACTCCGCGGTAAGGGCGCAGACTGAATGAGCCGGCAGCGTAATCTTTACGCATCTGCCGCCCTGTGCGATTGAGGAGGAAATTGTTTTTTCCGTAACAAGCCCGCCGTTTGTAAAGTCGTTGCAGTCGTGGACATCGCCACTTGTAATGCAGCTGGCCGCCGCCGACTTTAGGGTAGAAGAAAGACCCGCGAAGTTTATGCTTACCTCCCGGTCTTTGTTTAAGTCTGTGTTTACCGCAGTGACTAAATATTTTGAATTTTTTACGGAGGCTGAGACAATGATTCCGGGGAGACTTGAGAGTTCATCGCCGGAAATGGAGGCGGCGGCACTAGTGGGAAGCAGTGTCGCTCCCTGATGCTCTTTGTATAGATGGAAGACATGCCATGTCGGGGTCAGGACTATTCCGTTTTCGTTGGTTAGAACCGGTGACTGAAGGACATTTACGGCCTGGGCGATTGCCGCCATCTGGACACGGTCAGCGTGGTTGTTCAGAATATTCAGCGTGATTCCTGCCACGAGGGCGTCACGGACTGTGTTCTGCTGGTAGAGGAATCCGGGATTTGTTCCTTCCTCAACATCGTACCAGGTTCCCCATTCATCAACTATAAGACCGATTCTTTTTTGCGGATCGTATTTGTCCATTATTTCCGAGTGGCGGCGGACATATTCTTCCATCTTGTAGGCGTTCTTTAGGACTGAATAGTATTCTGCGTCTGTGAATGTGCATGCCTTTCCTTTATAGTCCCAGTTCTTTGTATAGGTGTAGTAGTGTAGGCTCAGGCCGTCAAAGTAGTTTGCGGCTACGCGCATTAGCGTATCGGTCCAGTCATAGTCCTCGCTGTTGGCGTTTGCTCCGCAGGCTATTTTATAGAGTTTATTGTCGTCATACTGGCGGACATAGGTCTGGTATCGGCGGTAGACATCAGCATAATATTCGGGACGCATATTTCCGCCGCAAAGCCAGTTCTCGTTTCCCACGCCGAAATATTTTAGGTTGAAAATGTTTTTGTGGCCGTTTCGGGCACGGAGACGGGACATGGGAGAATCGCCGGCAAAGGTCATGTATTCAACCCATTCATTCATCTCGCGGACAGAGCCTGAGCCGACATTGCCGTTTACATATGGTTTGCAGCCGAGTTTGTCGCAGAGACCGAAGAATTCGTGTGTGCCGAATGAATTGTCTTCCACAACGCCGCCCCAGTTTGAGTTGACCATGCGCTTTCTCTGGTCATAAGGGCCTATGCCGTCCTGCCAGTGGTATTCGTCGGCGAAATTGCCGCCCGGCCATCTTAGGCTTGGAATGTTTATTTTCTTAAAGGCCTCGATTACATCTTCGCGGTAATTTCTTCCGTTCCAAAATCCGCCGTAAATGCAGTGGCCAAGGTGTTCTGAAAAATGACCGTAAATTTCCGGTCTTATGACTGACGCTTTTCTGTCGGTGTTAACTACAATTGTGTCTTCCATAAAATGTAGTATATTGAATTGTGTCTTTCTTGTCGAGCGCAATTATTTGCGCCGGCTCTCTTTGATATGATAAAAGCGTTTAATTTCGATTTTATTCCGGCTTTATTTCGCAGTATGATTAAAGTTCTTTATTTTACAATGTAATTTAAAGTCTGGGCTTCGTCTCCGCAGATAATTTCTACGGAATGGCGGTTTTGCGGAGAAGTGCCGGGCATGAGTTCCACCCAAAAAGAAAAGGGCCTCTCAATTATAAATGCGGAATCCTCGTTCCTGTCTAAAATTATTTTTGCGGTGTCCAGGCCTCCGCCGCATGCCTCGACAAGGAATTTTTTGCTGAACGGACTTTGGGAGGAATCAAAATAAAATACACTGCCTTCCCGCGGAGTAATTATTTTTAAGGCTGAATCCGACTCGTCGAGCGAACCGGTTCTCTCCTTTAAATAAAACCATCTCTGGTATTCTGCCGGATAAAGGGTCTGCTCTTTTGTATGCCAAGAACAGTTTTTGAGAGGCTTGCTGTCGGGAATATATTCGTCCAGAGTATCATGACAGTTTGAATTTGCTGCCATGCCGGAAATGGTGCAAATTCTTGCCTTATGGTATTGAAGAGGTTTGTCAAAATGAGTCTCTCTTTTTCCCTGCGTCATGGTCAGTAATTGTCTGGCGATTCTGGCCGGAAGAGAGGAACCTGTTTTTCCGATAATTGTCTCGCCGTCAAAATTTCCCATCCAGACGCCGACTGTGTAAAGAGAACTTGCTCCGAGTGCCGTGATATTCTGGAACTGGTTTGCTGTTCCTGTTTTAAAGATTGAGTCAAAAGGTGTCTCAAAATTTTTGGTAAAGCCAAACCCCATTGCACGGGCGTTTTTGTCGGAAAGTATGTCGCATATTAATCGTGCGGAATCTGTGTCATAAACCTTTTTTTCCTTGCAAGCCGGAGAGGCATCGGGGGCCGGTGCTATGGGAATAAAGTCTCCGTCTCTCGTAAAAACCGAAAAAGCCTGAACGAGTTCAAACAGAGAGACTTCCGCGCCGCCGAGGGCAAGAGAAAGACCGGGGTTTTTCCCTTTAAGGCTTTTAAACCCCAGTTCATTTAGTCTAGACAAATATTCATCAAGCCCGATTTCGTTCAGCAGATAAACTGCGGGCACATTCAGGCTTGAGGCCAAGGCCACCCGTAAACGCACCGGCCCTGAGAATCTGTTGTTGAAATTTTGCGGAGCATAGAGTTTTTCAGAACCGAAGTCTAACGGGGTGTCCGGTAAAATGCTTGCGGGTGTCCGGCCTTTTTCCAGTGCAAGGGCATACAAAAATGGTTTCATGCTGGAACCCGGTTGCTCCGGTGTAAGTACTCCGTCAACCTGGCCTTTTGCGCCGGTATCGAAAAAGTCGGCAGAGCCTACCCATGCTAGAATGTTTCCCGTGCGGTTTTCTATTATGAGAATTGCGCCGTTTGTAATGCGTTTTGAGCGGTTTTCCTGAACGGCCTCGCGCAAAAGTCTTTGAGCTGTCCGCTGCAGTTTAAGACGGGCGGCAAGGTGAATCTCGTCTTTGCTGTAGATTCCGCTTTTTTTTATAGAAGAAAGATAGCGTATATAGTGTGGCATCTCTTTGGGGTATTCAAAGGCGCATGCGGTTTTTGCGGCGCTGGCAAAGTCTTCATAGGACAATAAAGAAATATTTTTATTATTCGAATTTTTGTTTTTCTTTGAATACAGTTCAAAGGCGGCGGCGGCATTTCTATGAATGTCTTTTAAAGGTGAATATGATTGCGGTCGACGGGGAATAACTGCAAGACAGTACATTTGTTCTGTGGAAAGTCTTTCTACAGAACGCCCGAAAAAATATCTGGAGGCGCTTGCAAGTCCTTCTGTGTTAGAACCAAATGAAATGTTGTTTAAATAGAGTTCAAGAATCTGTTCTTTTGACAGCCGGGCTTCAAGACGCAATGCGTCCAAGGCTTCCAGAATTTTATAAAAAATGTTTCTGCTTTTTCTGGGATAAATCATGCGGGACAACTGCATTGTGATTGTTGAGGCTCCGCTTACTGTTCGTCGACTGCTTATGTTTTGAGATGCCGCCCTCAGTATTGCCGGAATATCGATTCCAAAGTGCCGGTAAAAATTCCTGTCTTCCGAGGCGATTATTATACCGCACAATTCCGGGGGAATTTTTTCCAGCGGAATAAATTCGCGGCGGAGGCCTTCTTCGAGCGGAATCACTTGAATGAGTTCTCCGCTGCCGTCATAGACTCGGGTTGAGATTTTGTGGCGGAGGAATTTATTGAGCGACGGATAGGGTGAAAGTCGCAGAAGTAAAAGTAAAAGAAACAAATCCGCAAAAAGTATCAGAAGGCGCCGCCGCCATTTTGGAAGGCGGTTTATTCTTCCGATAATCTTTTTGCGGAAAATCCAGGTTTTTCTTATCATTTAATTATGTAAAGAAGTCCCCCTGTCCGTCCGAATACTTCTGGCTCGTACATACATTCAGCTGTAACAGGAGGTGTCGGGTAAACGCCGCGGCGCACGGCACGGAATTTAAATTCCGCGAGAGTCTTTCCCTTTGCAAAATAATCCCAGAAGAACTGGACTTCGTTGTCATAAATTTCCTGATTGCTCATATAATGGTCGCCGCCATAATATGAGTCAAAATTTTCTGAGTCTTCCGAGTATCTCCCCTGACCCGACTCATTCTCGGCCTCGGACGGATTTGTCGCAAAGGTTGCGTCAAGGATTTCCGCTCCGGAGGGGACCGGGGCACGGAGCGCAATGTAAGATCTGTCATAGGTAGAAGAAAGGTTGATTTTTACCTTGTAGGTTTTTCCGCCTTCAAGTTCTATGATATTGCTTCCTTCTTTTGCCTTGATTTCTTCTCCCGTTGAATTGTCGTAGAGCGTAAATAGGGTTCCGAGACCGTAGTCACGGGCGGTCTGTTTCTCTGACGGAATTGCGTAGCGTAAACTTGCGGTATAGTAAAGAGCGCCTTTTCCTTTTTTCTCTATGGCAAGAGGAATCATTTTATTTTTGGGCAGTGTGGAAAGACTGCTGTCTGTAAATTCAAACTTGCTGGTAAGCGGTCTTGCGTTGATTCCCTTGAATGAAGTCTCCGCAAGTGTTTTGCCGTCAAGTGTTGCGACGGCATTCAAGTCTGTTGCTTTTAGGTTGTTACTTTCTATGACAGAGGCAATTGATTCCAGAACGCGGACGGTTGTGGAAGTGTTTTTCCAGAATCCGGCTCTCTGTGCCTGGAGAAGGCTATAGATAATGCGGGTGTTCAGTTCATCATCCGGGGTCAGCGCATTAAAGACTTGCAGGGCCAACGCCAGCATTTCGGAATTGTCGTTATAGTAAAGACCGGCCCATTTGCTTGAATCTGGAGATGAAATATCTGCGCCGCGACTTGTGGGTCTTATAAAGGATTTGATTTTGTCGGCGCACTTTTTTGCAAGGGCTTTGTCTTCCTTTTCTTTGTTCAGTGCTGCCAGCGCTGTAAATGCCAGGTCTGAGATGCTTGCCGAGCCGTCATTGTAGATTGATTCAAGTTGTGTGGTTGATATTGCGTGCCCGAACAATGACAGAACATAATAATAGTAGGCTCTCATATAAAGGCCTTTGCCCGGAATGTCCTTTTCAAGGAATGACAAAAGTCTGTTGCAGTCAAATGAGATTTCTTTTTCGGAATATCCATGCTTCAGAGCAGTTGCCGCAATATGAGCGATTCGGAGAGAGACATAAGTATCGCTCTTGTAACTGTCCGGCCAGTAACCGAAGCCTCCGTCAGCGTGCTGATAATTTTTCCAGTTTTTTAAAAATGTTTTTACGCATTTACGAATGTTTCCCACATTGTTTGAAAGGTCAAATACATCAATGTATTTTTCAAATATTATGAGTGGAAGAAGTTTTGCGGTCTGCTGTTCCATACAACCGTAGGGATAATTAAATACATAGTCTACGGCACCGCCCAAAAGGCCCAGCCGGGTTGCGTCCAGAGTAATTGTCAGGCTTCCTTTGTCGTCATCGGCCTTTGGCAGGACGATTTGTTCAACCGTATTATTTTCTTTTTGAGAGAGTTGTCCTGCTGTGGTAAAAGTCTCGTAAATGTATGGCCTCTCGATTGTGAGCGGACACACAAGCCTTTCGTTCAGGACATCGGATTTTATTGTAAAGACTGCGTTTACAAGTCCCGCCTTTAGTGCGGCCGCCGTAAAGTAAACGATGGCATTCTGTGCTGCCTCCACCGTAAATTTATGGCTGTCTTTTCCGTCTACTTTGGCAAAGCCTGCGCTTTGAACAAGACCGTCATTTTCTTCTATGACCTCAGGTTTTTCCAGCCGGAGACTTATTTCCATATCGTGTTTTTTGCCGTCAAGGTTGGTAAGCAGAAGGCCTAATTCCGCAGTGTCCCGCTCGCGAAGTCGGCGTGGCAATACCTGCTGCGCATTGATTGGATTTTGAACCGCAATTTCGTCTTCATGCAAAGAAAGCAATTCACCGTGAACACCAAATGCCGTGATGCGGTAGGTTGTAAGCGAGTCGGGCAGTTTGAATTTTACGGTGACTTTTCCGTCTTTGCCGGTTTTTAGAACAGGTTCAAATACGGCTGTCGGATTAAAATTATTGCGCTCTGAAAGGCTCTCACCTTTTGCCATGGCTGCGCACTCATATCCCTTTTCGTTGCCGTCAGAATATGCGTCTCCGCCCATAAGATTTTTTACCTGATAGGTAACAGGATCCATCAAAAGGGCGCGTGAGTCACCGCCGCTGACACGGAGCGGGAAGTTGTAGGTATTGTAAAAAAATTCAACCGGATTTGGAACATGGTAGTTAATCAAATCCAAAACGCCGCGGTCAACGGCGAGCAGTGTAAGTTCTGCATCGGCAAGTGGTTTTCCGCCCTTTGTGGCGGTAAGGGTTACTTCAACATCTTCTCCGGGGTTGTAGGCCTTTTTAGTCGGGCTTATGTCTACGGTAAAGGTTTTTATACGCGGATTGACAAAGAGCGGCGTTACTCCGTAGTAGCCTTTCGGCTTGTCAAGGTCAATGGTGCCGTATTCATTCTTAGGCTGACCGCTTCTTACTGAGTAAGAGGCGACCGAAACATAAACTGCCGGCAAATAGTTTCTTGCAATGGGCACTTCGAGTACCTGAACACCCGAGTCAAAGTGGCGGACTTCCTGCGTGAATATTCCCTCGCGCTCAACCGTAATAAGGTAGTCTCCTTTTGGAAGCTGTGACTGCATTAAGATTTTTGCCGTTTCACCCGGCTTATACATGTTTTTGTCGGGAGTTAATTCAATGGAATCAGAATCTTCCTGATACCATGACGAGGCGGCGGAGCCGGTTGCATAGAAGGCATATTCGCTTACCACATCACGGCCCAGCAGATCTTTTGCAGATACCCGGACTATATGGCGGCCCGGTTTTTTAGCGGTGATATTGAAGGCTCCGTTTATGTCAAGCGAAATCTCATTCTCGCTTTCTTTTACAACTGATTTTTCGTAGCGGCTGTAAATATCTGCTGAAGTGCCTGCCTGCTGGACTAAGTTCCATTCCTCGCGGTTAAGGGTTACCGTAATTTTTTTATCTTTTCCGGCTATAAATGCAAGGTCTTTTTTGTCTGCGATTGGATACCCTTCAAGATTGCAAAGGGTGTATTTGAATGTAATGTTCTCATTTATCTGGGGGAATGAGGATACTCCCTGCGGTTTTGAGATTCCGACATAGTAACTTGCCGGATGAACCATAACACTTCCTGTTGTTCCAATCTGCTGGTTTGACAAGTCCGTAATGTCCGCGTTTACACGGTAGGTGTAGGGGGCACCCTTAATGTCTGACCCGCTTGTCTGGCAGAGCATTTTTGCCTGGCCGCTTGCGTTGAGTTTTGTGTTATCGCTTCTTATCTGAATGCGGTTTTCGCTTATATCGTTCGGACCGAAAGTGTAGTCCTTTAATTCCTTGTTACTGCTTGTAAATACCGTCGGTTCCCTGAACCATGAAGAGTCGACCGCCGCAGATGCGAGCGCTCCTCCGGCCAGATAACTTGCGGAAATATTTGCCTGAATGTTTTCTCCGAGACAGACCGGAGTTGACGGCATGGCAACTTGCGCCTGGAATTTTACGCGCTCAAAATAGGCAATGTTAATCTGCGTAATCTGGTTACTGTTGTCTTTATTTCCTTGTCTTCTATAAATCAGATTATAAATGCCGGGCTTTATATCTTCCGGTAAGACAATACTTCCGTAGAAACCGCCGGACTCGCTGGTATTTTCCTCAATCTTTGCATAGACTGTGTCATCGTCCCAGTTGCTTGACTCAAGTTCAACAGTATAAGGGCCTGTAAATGGCGCAAAAGAGCCGGGAAGCTGCGTGCGGTCAATTCCGCGGAAAGAGAGTGTCTCTCCCGGCTTGTAGAGCCCCCGGTCTGTGAACATAAAAGTCCGCTGTATTTTGTTGTATGCCTGACTTAAGGAATCTACGGCCACATCGGCACGCCATGGATAGTGGCTGTTTGGCTCATAAACCGCCCAGTCGTCGCAGTCACCGTTCTTGTAATTTGCGGCGATTGTAACTTCTCCGTATTCACCGAAGAGGGAATGGACTTCTTTTACGGGAACTGTTATTTCCGCAAGTCCATTGTCATTTGTTGTGGCGGAATACCTTGAGGTTTCTTTGTAGACCTCATCTTCGTCTGTATTGAATGCATAGACTTTCGCCCCTTTTATCGGAAGTCCTGTAGAAAGAGACGAGACCAGAACCAGAATTTTATTTGCGGCAAATCGTGTTGTAAGGCCCAAATCGGTTACCTGAACTGTCGATGTGTTTGTCATTGTGTATGCTGTCTCTTTGTCCCATTCTGTCGGGGATTTCGGAAAAGTAATCTTTGCGTCAAAACGGACTGCACCGCGACCGTTAGTAAGGTATTCGTCAAAGTCCAGCGCCTTTATGAGGCGTTCATTTTTTGGCATAACTGGCAGTTCAACCTTCTTGTCGTAGTTGCTGATGTTAAAGTTGTCGTTGTAATGGCAGTCTGTAAGAGGGCTTCTGGTTGTCTGTAAGGAATAGTAGGCAGGCTTTATTGCGTTCTGATATTCAAAGACAAGACGGTGCGGAAACTGTGCCTCAAGCATTTTTGCGCCGTAGTTTGTAAAATAAGCGCCGGCTCTTGCGTTTGGAACTGTTATATCGAACGAAGCTTCTTCCGAAACCGGCTGGCCGTAAATGTCATTGAGTTTTCTGTTAATGTTGATTCTGTATTTTGCGCCGAAAGTTACGGGAAGTCCGAACAGGCATACAGACGAACCGTTTACCTCAACATTGTCTTTTGTAATCTGCATTCTCGGTGTGGTTGAAATGGCGTTTACAACTGAGCCTTTCTCAACAGGCTGGTTGAAATAAATGCAGACGGGATTTGTCTTTTTACCGTAAGTGTATTCTGTTGAATGTCGTGTATATTTGAAAGGTTTTAAAGTGTGAAATTGTGCGGACGCGCTTTTCTCTCCGTCAGGGTTCATAACATTCAGTTCCACCGTGCAGTTGCAGGGAATATCCTTTGCAATCTTATATGTTACGGTGTCTATGGAATTCTGTTCAATTGTAAAGCCGACTTTTGTGTTCGCCCCGGCAACTTCCGGATAAATAGAAATTTCAGAAAGGTCTTCAAGTTTTTTCGCGTCAACGGGATAGTTGAAGCAAACACGCCATTCACTTGCCAGAGCCGGCGGAACATTGTCCTGGCTGACATATCCCTTTGAGTAGCCTGCTTTATTCCATTTTATTGCAAGCGGCGCAGATTTTACTTTGAATGTCTTTTGAGTTTTGAGACTTTCTCCTGTCAGGGATTTTAGATTTGCGGGAACATTGATTGTGTATTCGACAAGCGGATCTGCCGCCGCCGAGCATTCGTAGGAAAGAAGCCTTGTTCCGTTCCAGCGGAAGACGCCCGGAATGTAAGGCGTTATCGACATATACTGGCTCCTGTCGGAATCCTTTCCAAGTTCCGAAATTGCCACCATCGGTTCGGAAAACAATATGTAGAATGACGGATTGTGGACTTCTGCCGGAATGCGGGGCTGCGGTCCCCAGTCCGCAATTTCTAGAGACTCTGAAGAGTTTTTTACTCCGCTGTCCTGGGGCAGAGTTTCGTTTTCGGGTTCTTCCTTTTTTGTTGAATATTTAATCAGGCAGTTTGAAATGTTTTTTTGACCGCTTGAGATTTCTTTTGAGTCTGCGGCGGCTTTTGTGGAAAGATTAAGGCGGCCATAAGGAATTTCCGGCTCCGGCTCATAAGGCGTATAGTCCAGTGTGAATAAATCGGCCGGATTTATCACGCGTTCTTCGTATGATTCTTTCTGGGTTGAATTGTATGTGTCTGAATTTGCAGAACTTGCTGAATTGCCGTTGTCCTTACTTTTGCAGGAGCTCGCAAAAAGAATTCCGATTGTAGAAAAGGCTGATAAAATAAAAGTTTTTCTCATCATATGGAAAATGATATAGAATTTATAGAAAGAATTCAATATATTTTTGAGAAAAATGCTAAAGTCATATCCTTAAAATCCGATAAAATTTATGTAGGGTGGTGAGAACCGGCCGAGCAAAAC
The DNA here is from genome assembly GCA_964346805.1 of uncultured Treponema sp. Lineage (GTDB taxonomy): Bacteria > Spirochaetota > Spirochaetia > Treponematales > Treponemataceae > Treponema_D. The sequence goes on from CAYFWC010000010.1 coordinate 43,560, forward strand.
CGGATTCTTCAAAAAACTGCTCAAAGATAAGTGTAAGGAGATACATATGGTTATTAATCACAACATGAGCGCTATGTTCGCTCAGCGTTCACAGGGACTTACGGACTTAATGAACCAGAAGAGCATGGAGAAACTTTCATCAGGCATGAGAATCAATCGCGCGGGCGATGATGCTTCTGGCTTGGCCGTATCAGAAAAAATGCGTGCACAGATTCGCGGTTTGAATCAGGCCTCACAGAACGCGGAAAACGGCATTTCGTTTATTCAGACAACAGAAGGCTACTTGCAGGAGACAGAAGATATTCTTCACCGTATCCGCGAACTCGCTGTTCAGTCATCGAACGGAATCTACTCTGACGAAGACCGTATGCAGATTCAGGTTGAGGTTTCTTCACTCGTAGACGAAGTAGACCGCATCGCTTCTGCCGCTCAGTTCAACGGTATGAATATGTTGACAGGCCGCTTTGCCCGCCCGACAGGTGAGAATGTTGTTACAGGTTCTATGTGGTTCCACATTGGTGCCAACATGGACCAGCGCACACAGGTTTACATTGGAACAATGACATCTATGGCTCTCGGAATCCGCAACATCGGTGACGAGTCAAAGATTTCTCTCGCCGCTCCGGATGATGCTAACCGCGCAATCGGAACAGTTGACGAGGCTCTTAAAAAGGTTAACAAGCAGCGCGCCGACCTCGGTGCCTACCAGAACCGCCTTGAGAAGACAGTTACCGGTTTGGATATCGGCGCTGAAAACCTTCAGGCTTCTGAGTCACGCATCCGTGATACAGATATGGCTTCTGAAATGGTTGAGTTTACTAAGGACCAGGTTCTTAGCCAGGCAGGAACAGCTATGCTCGCTCAGGCCAACCAGCAGAGCCAGAATGTACTCAGCTTGCTCCGCTAGAAATAGTATGGCAGCATAAATGCGGCTAATGCACCGGGAAACACCGTCAGGCTATTCCCGGTGTTTTTTTATTTTAAAAAGTTAATTTTAAATGGGCTGTGCAAAAATAAATCCCGCAGCCCAAGCTGCGGCTCACGCACCGA
>CAYFWC010000010.1:44709-68536 GCA_964346805.1 uncultured Treponema sp.
TAAATGGGCTGTGCAAAAATAAATCCCGCAGCCCAAGCTGCGGCTCACGCACCGAGAAAAGCCTCTTGGCCTTGCAAGTAGTTAATCTTGGTGCTCCAGCTCCAGTACCGTTCGTCCGCGGAAGGAGCGTGCAAAGGTAAGTTTGTCCGCATATTCCAAGTCCCCGCCCACGGGAAGTCCGGAAGCCAAACGCGTTATTTTTGACTTTGTCTGCTGGCTCAAAAGGCGTTGCAGGTAAAGCGCCGTAACATCTCCGTCCACAGTCGGATTTGTCGCGATAATTACTTCTGCTATAGAGCCTTCGTTTACACGCCTGATGAGCGGTGCAATGGAAAGTTGGTCGGGACCGATTCCGTCTACGGGAGAGATTACTCCGCCCAGAACATGAAAAAGGCCGCTAAATTCGTGGAATGATTCAATTGTAGAGACATCTTGCGGCTGCTCGACAACGCAGATTACTGTCCTGTCGCGGAGGTTGTCCGAGCATATCGGGCAGGGATCTTTTTCTGTCCAGTTGCCGCAGATTGAGCAGGGATGAATTTTTTCCTGCAAAGTGGCCATCTGTGTCGCAAAGCGCTGTACATAGGCTGAATCTGCTTTTAGCAAATAGTTGGTAATTCTTCCGGCGGATTTCTTTCCGATGCCGGGGAGGCGTGAAAAGGATTCCGTCAGCTCGTCAATAGCATTCATTACAGCCCCATACCCTGCATGCCGGCCAGCATCGGGCCGTATTTGTTTTTTATCTCTTCCTGAATTTTTGACATTGCGTCGTGGTGGGCGGCAATTATCAAATCTTCCAGCATTTGAATGTCGCTGCGGTCCACGCAAATCGGGTCAAGGTGAATTTTTGTAATCTCCATGCGTCCGTTAAGTGTAACATTTACAATATTACCGCCGGAAGAACCTGTTGCGCTTAACTGTGCGAGTTCTTCCTGGGCCTTGCCGATGTTTGCCTTGATGGCGTCCATATTCTTTAACAGGTCAAACGGGTTCATATTTTTCCTCCTACGATAGTTCCTTTAAAGACCTTGCAGAGCGTGTTCACGATTTCCGGTATTTTTACAGGCTCCGCCGAATGGGTTTCCTGGGCGGCGACGCTTATCTCAAAAGCGTATTCTTTTCCCAAGACGCTTGCGATATGCGTTTTTAAAACCGAGAGCTTTGTGTCTATACGGCTTTTTTGGAATGCGTCTCCAATCTGCGCGGTGATTTTGCCGCCGCTAATCTGCCAGTTGTTTGTGTTCTTTAGAAGAGACGCCAATGCCTCGTCATCAATTACAAGCGAGTTTATTATCTTGTTCTGAATATCACCGGGAGCGTCCGAATTTATTGCAGTCGGCTGGCTGTTTGCGTCAACAGCCGGCGGCGGGGCAATCACTGTCTCATCCTCAAATTCATTCGGTCCGTCGTATTCAACTTCATGGTAATCGTCGGGCTCGGAGGAGAGTGATTTTTGCTGCAAGGGTGCAAAGTGGAATTCTTTAGGCGCGCCGCTTTGCTCTATTTCCGCGCCTTGGCTAAAAGACTGGTGTCTTTCCTGCGCCCCGGACTGTTCTGCCGGCCTCGGTGCTGTGTCCAGTAAAGACCGCGCCTGGTCTATGGCAACCTTGACTTCCGCCGGGCTTGCGTATTCTTTTAGCCAGCATAGCCTGCTGAATGCAAGATCAATTTCGTAGCGGGGGCTTAGTGAATATCTTATGTCGCGGTAAAGCTGCAGAAATATTGAAAGAGCGCGCTCAATCTGAATGTTGTTCCAGGAGTCAAGCACGCCCTTGCTAAAGCGAGAGGCATCCTGTCCCAAAAGAGATTCTTTTGTAATTCCGTTTTTTATGAGCAGCAGGGACCTTAAATAGTCTGCGGAATTTGTAATGAGCTGTTCAATGGAAATACCCGCCTGAAGAAACTCATTCAGTTTGTCTTCCGCGCCGGCCGGATTTGCGGCGACGCATTCCTCAAAGAGGGCATTCAGTCTGTCTGTTCCGACGAGACCGAGTTTGTCGCGGATTTTCTCGTAAGTGATGTGGTTGTCGCTGAATGCCGCCACCTGATCAAAAAGCGTGTAGGAGTCACGCATAGAACCTGTTGACTCGCGGGCAATCCAGTAAAGCGCCTCGTCGTCGGCCTCAATGCCTATTTCTTTGGCGGCAAGAGAAAGCTGTTCCTTGATTTTTTCTATTGGAACAAGCCTGAAGTTGAACTGCTGGCAGCGGCTCTTGATAGTTGCCGGAACTTTCTGCAGTTCGGTTGTGGCAAAAATAAAGATTACATACTCCGGCGGCTCCTCGATTGTCTTTAAGAGGGCGTTGAAGGCGCTTGTGGAAAGCATGTGGACTTCGTCGATTATGTAAATCTTGTATCGGCTGGAGTTTGGCGGAAACTGAACTTCATCCTTAATCTGACGGACATCATTAACCGAAGTATTTGAGGCGCCGTCTATTTCGATAACATCAAGACTGGAGCCTTTTGTAATTTCCTTACAGGCAGAACACTCTCCGCAAGGAGTCGGGGTGGGGCCTTTTTCGCAGTTCAAGGCTTTTGCAAAAATACGGGCCGTGGAAGTTTTTCCGCAGCCGCGCGGTCCTGAGAAAAGATATGCGTGGGCAATTTTACCCGACTGTATTGAATTTTTGAGCGTCGCCGCTACAAATTCCTGGCCTATTAAGTCCTCGAATTTTTGCGGACGACGCCGTGTCGCTGTAACTTCATATGACATGGCTTATTTTTCTGACGGCTTTTTCTCACCGTTTTCTATGGCTTGTGCGATGCGCTCCTTGGCGGCGGCAACATCATTCACCATTAAAATCGGCTGGCCTGTCGCGTCGAGTGCGTCGCGCCACAAGGCTCCCTCAGGGTCAACCACATTGCGGTGAGCTGTAACCATGTTGATTGGAATATGAACATACTTGTCGTGAACAAGGCCTACAACCATCTTTGTCTTTCCGGCCATTGCGGCGTGAACAGCGTTGTTGCCGAGGCGCTCGCAGTAGATTGAGTCGTTGGCGTTTGTAACGGCGGCACGAACCTGATAGCCAGGATCGATGTATTTAAGGTTGATATGAATGTTCTTTTCTTTAAAGTATTCCGTAATCTTGTCGCGGAGGAAGATTCCGATGTCGGCAAGTTTTGTGTTTCCGGAAGCGTCCTTCTGGTTTGTCTTTGTAAGAAGCTCCTGTCCCGCACCTTCGGCAACTACGATAACAGCGTGGTGACGCTTTGCAAGGCGGACTTCGAGATAGTGGAGGAAGCCGTTTGGTCCGTCCAAGTCAAAGGGAACTTCGGGAATAAGACAGAAATTTGTTTCATGAGAAGCAAGGGCGGTTGCGGTGGCGATAAAGCCCGACTCGCGGCCCATAACCTTTACGAGACCGATTCCGTTAATCTGAGAATGTGCCTCCATGTGGATAGAGGCAACGGCGTCCTTTGCCTTCTGAACTGCTGTCTCAAAACCGAATGAGCGGTCAATGAACTGCAGGTCGTTGTCTACGGTCTTGGGAATGCCGATAACGGCAACTTTAAGTCCGCGGCGCTCAACCTCGTTTGCAATGTCAAGAGAGCCGCGCTGTGTTCCGTCGCCGCCGATGATGAACATAATATTGATGTGCTTTTTTACCAGTGTGTCAACGATGTCGTTCACACGCTGTCCGCCGCCACGGCTTGTTCCGAGGAAGGAACCGCCAATCTTGTGGATTTCGTCGACATTTTCCGGAGTAAGGGGAATTGTGTCAAAGCCCTCTTCCTCAAAGAATCCCTTGTAGCCGAACTGGAAACCGTGGATTGAGTGAACTCCGTAGCGTTTCCACAGACAGCGTACAAGTGCGCGGATAACATCATTCAGGCCTGGACACAAACCGCCGCAAGTACAGATTCCGGCGTTTACCTGTGTCGGGTCAAAGAAAATCTTTTCGCGCGGACCTGCTTTCTGCAGAAGGTTTGAGGCTGTCAAATCGTCTTTTATATTTGTGTTGAATACATTGATTGTGTTGCGAACGAAAGAATCATCTTTTACATAATTGGCCTTGTGATCACCGACAACATTTGAAAGTTTAATCGGAGAAGGGTATTTGCACTCGCCCAATGTCTCTATTGTAAAGTCAAGTTTTTCTTCAGCCATAAAAAGCTCCTAAAATAAAATACGGCTGTTCGCGCAAGATCGTTGTCACGCGCGAAAGTTTCCGCTTGTGCGCCTAAAAAAGCCTTTTGAGAAGAAGCCTTTTCTTAGCGATAATATTATAAACCTGAATTATTTTTTTTTCAAGTATATAATGAACAGATTCAGAGTAAAACGCCGGTCTGTGGCGACAAAATCACGGGCTTTTAGTTTGCCATATTCATGATTGCGTCAATGGATTTTATGCAGGCGGAGCGTATTCCGCTTTCCTCCAGAGAGGAAATTCCGCGGATTGTGGTGCCGCCCGGAGTTGTTACCTGGTCCTTTAGAACGCCCGGATGTTCTCCGGTAGCAAGCTGAAGTCCCGCCGCACCGAACATTGTCTGGCTCACGATGCGGTACGCCTGTTTACGGGGCATTCCGTATTTTACGGCGGCATCGGCATAACCTTCAATAATCATGTCAAAGAATGCCGGCCCGCAACCGGCAACCGCTCCCGCAATACCCATGAGGCGCGAGGGAATGGTTTCAACAAGGCCAAGAGACATAAACATATCCGTTAATACGGAAAGCTCCTCTTTTGTAAGCGTTGTCTTTTCCTCGAGGAAAGTAACGCCCGCCCCGATTTTTGCCGGAGTGTTGGGCTTTATGCACAGGAGCCTTGTTTTTTCGGTGTCAAAGTATTCGGCGAAAGAATCAAAGTTCCAGCCGGCTGCAAGGTTTACGACAGCCTTTCCCTTTAACTCAAGGGTTACTGAAGGCAGCACATCCGGCAGCTGATACGGTTTGCAGGCCAGAAAAATTATGTCGGATTTTTCCACGACTTCCTTGTTGGAAGCGCAGGCGATAAATCCCATACGCGCGGCATTTGCCTTTAATTTTTCCTGATTGGGGGCGTAGGCAAAAATATTCTCCGCCTCGATTTTTTTTGTGCGAATAAAGCCGCCGGCAATAGCCTCGGCCATGTTTCCCATTCCTATAAAACCTAGTTTCACTTTAATACTCCTGTTGAAGTGTATTCTATCACAAAGACGGCTTTAATGACAAGAAAAAAATTTACTATAATTTAACTCCGATCTGCTCTCGGATTATGTCCATCTGTTCCATTATGCGGATAGTTTCCTCATGGGGCATTTCGGAGCATTCAAGTTTTTTGTCACTGATTGCGCGCGCGCAGGCTTCCACCTCGTACTCGTAGCCGGAAATTTGTCTTGGCGCGGTGATGCGTTTTTTTAGCTTACGGTCGAGGCCGTAAATATTTATGGCTTCAAAATTGTTTATGTTTTCTACAATTATATAACCTTCGCGCCCATAGATGATTCCCTGCCTGTCGCTCAGGGAACTCATTCCGCAGTTAAGATCTGCCATTTTTCCGTTGCGGTAGGTGAGTGCGATTATGTCCTGACGGTCAACGCCCTTGTCGGTAAGAACTGCGCTTGCATGAATTGAGGTGATGTCATCGCCGAAAACGATTGAGGCAAATGTCAGGGCATAAACGCCTACATCCAGAAGGGCGCCGCCTGCAAGACCGGGGTCAGTAAGACGGGGCTTGTGGTCAATAAGGTAATGGAGATTTGCTGTGCACATATATGTTTCGCCGATAATGTTTTCACTTAAAAGCTGCTGAAGAGTAGCGCAAAGTGGAATGTAGCGGACCCACATAGCTTCTGTCAGGAGAACACCCTTTTTTTCCGCAAGACTAAAGAGTTCCTTTGCCTGGGCGGTATTTACGGTAAAGGCTTTCTCACAGAGAATGTTCTTGCCTCCTTCTATGCAGAGTTTTACAGTCTCATAGTGGTGTGAATGCGGAACTGCTATGTAGATTAAGTCGACTTCAGGACAAGAGGCAAGTTCAGCGTAAGAGCCGAATGCCTTTGCCGCTCCGAATTCTTTTGCGAACATCTGGGCCTTTGGTAATTCACGGCTAGCGACGGCGTAGAGTTCGGCAGTCTTCATTTTTTGCAAGGTGGCGGCCATAGTTCCTGCGATACGTCCGCAACCGAGAATTCCAACTTTTAACTTTTGCATTGAGTTCTCCTTGGATTAGTGTGCACTGCGATTAGGTTGCCATTTATATAGAAAGATTATAGCATAGATTTGCGGAAAAGAGAAAGGTAAAAGCGGGAAGATTTATTAAAGTCAGAGCCTCTGACTTTAATAAAAAAAGGAGCCCTGACGGCTCCCTTTTTTTATTTCATCAGTTCTTCGTATTTTTTTGCAAGCCGTCTTGACTTAACTGCGGCAAGGCCGTGATAGTTTTCGGGATTGGCAAAGAAGTTTTCCGGATTGGCGACGCCTAATTTTTTAAGCTGGTCCGTAATCTTTGAATAGGCTTCTGTATGTGTCTTCAGAACCTCAAAGAATGTCTTTCCTGTCTGCTCGCATTCAAGCGTGATTTTTCTGATAACTTCGTGTCCGTCGTTTACGCCCGCTTCTCCAAGAAGAATGTAGGCAGGCTCTGCGAGAACTCCGCCCTTTACTTTACCGCCGGCATTGTCCAGGTTGCGGAGCATGCTCTCACGGTCTGCCTGCAGACCGCTTACGACAGAGTTCATTCTGGCAACAGCCATTGTAAAGCCTGCAACATAGTCGGCTATGAAACGCTGACTGGCTGAGTTGGTCAAATCGCGCTGGTGCTCGGAAATCTGGTCCATGTAGAATGTGATTACGCGGGGGCACATAGCCTTCCATAAAGATTTTACATGCTCGCTGTTCCACGGATTGCGTTTCTGCGGCATTGTGCTTGAACCGACCTGGGTTGACGCAAAATATTCAAATACTTCGCCGATTTCTGAGCGCTGGAGGTTGCGGAGGTCATCTGCTAAATTTGCGATTACTCCGAATGCAACATTCATCTCAAGAAGGAGGCGCAAAAGGTATTCAGGCTCTACGAGCTGGTTGGAGTATTCGCTGGGCTCGAGTCCGAGAAATTCGAGATATGTGCGCTCCAATTCTTCCGGATCTTTGACAATCATGCTGGGACCGTTGTATGAGCCTACAGGTCCTGCAAGTTTTCCCTTAAGCTGGTTGCTCAGTTCCTCGATACGGAGAATTGATTTTCCAAGGCGTGAAACAAATTCCGCGATGGACCATCCGAATGTAATTGGAACCGCGTGCTGTCCGTGTGTGCGGCCTACCTGCGGGGTCTCGGCCTCGCGGTCGGCAATGGCGCAGAGATTCTTCTCCAGTTTTTTCAGTTCCGGAAGAACTACATTCTGTGTAACATCACGCATTCTGCATGAAAGAGCTGTGTCCAGAATATCAACGCTTGTCGCTCCAAGATGAATGAGCGGGCCTAAATCGGCCGGAACCTTTTTCTTCATAACATTAACAAGAGCGCGGATATTGTGCTTTGTCTTTTCTTCTTCTGTGTAGACCTCTTCGGGGTCGATTTTTTCCGCAGCCTCGTCAAGAATCTTTGTCTTGTCATCTGTAAGTTCTCCGCGAACTTTGAGGTGTGCTTTTACAAGAGCGGCTTCGCATTTTGCAAAAGAGCGGACGCTTGCCTCTTCTGAAATGTATTTTGACAAGCCGTCAAAGGCGGCGGCTTCCGAAAGAGAGTATCTGTGGTCGATACAAGAAATGTTTTCAAAAATGTTACGTGATTCCATAGGTGAAATAATAGCATAAAAAGGGCACCAAGGCAACCACTTCCCAGCCGCAAGGCGCGGTTGGGTGCCGCAACGGCAACGGTCACGCTTGCGTGTTGCGCGTGGCCTTGCCGCCAGGTTCATTTCCTGAATTGGTGTAGATCTCGGTGGTCGCCGTATCATTAAAAATCTGCAGGAACAGCGGACTTTTTGCAGCGCCACCGGCGGCGATTATTTTTTTGACCGGCATGCCGAGCGAGCGGACAATTTCTAAGGATTCTTTCATACTGAATACAATTCCCTCCATCACACTCCTAATTATGTGTGCCCGTATATGTTTAAGATTCATTCCTAAAAAAATAGCCTTTGCATTGGGATCGTTATGCGGTGTGCGCTCTCCATTCAGGTATGGCAAAAACAAAACTCCTTCGCTGCCGGCCGGTACCGTGGACGCCTGCGCAGTCATATTATCAAAAGAGTCTTCCTTTAATATCTTGGTTTTCATCCATTTTAAGGCAACTCCTCCGCTCAGGTGCGCTCCCATGAGGGCCCACAGGTTTTCTCTTGCATGACACCAAGTATTGGTTCTAAGAAGCGGATCATACAGGGGCTGACGCAAGGCGCAGTTAATGTTGCATCCCGTACCAATATTGGAAGCAAAGCGTCCTTCCCCAATCATGCCGTTCCCCAGTTCCATCATCAGTGAGTCTCCGCCACCATATGACACAAAAGTTCCTTTTTTTAAACCTGTCAGGTCGGCACATTCGGCGGTTATCTCTCCTGCCTTTTCATATGATTCATGGCTGTTTACAAAAAAACTTCTTGGGATTTTAAGTCGATCTATTATTTCATATGACCATGTTCTCTTCTCCGTATTCCACATGCCGGTACTGCTTGCATCAGAAGCGTCGGTTCCTATTTCACCGCACATCTTATAACGGATATAATCTTTTGGTAACATGATCTTGTAGATTTTTTCATATATCTCCGGAATATGCTCTCTAATCCATATAAGCGACGGAAGCATAAAGCCTGTGCTCAGCTGATTCGCGTATATTCTTCCAAAGTCCTCTTTAGGAACAATGCTGTATATGTTCTGTATGCTTTCCTTTGATCTTTGATCAGCCCATATGATGGCATTGTATATTGGGTTATAATTTTCATCCACCATCACAAGTCCGTGCATCTGACCGGAATACCCGATTCCCTTAATCTGTGTTCTTATCTCCGGTTTTGCCGCAATCATCCTTCTGACAGCCTGCAGTGTAGCTTCCCAGATTTGCCCCATATTTTGCTCGGCCCAATTGAATTGCGGTTTCAGAATATCGTACTCGCATTGTCCTATTGCGACAATTACACCTTTTTCCGTAACAGCGACAGCTCGTGAACTAGATGTTCCAATGTCTAACCCAATGTATATGCTCATTTATTCCCCTATATTTATCATTACTTTCCCGCTTCTTCGATATTCCGGTTTGGTGAACACATCAACTATTTTATCCAGCGGCACAATATTCGTAATGAGTTCTTTGACCTCAATCTGTTTTGATTCCAGAACGGCGACGGCTCGTTTAAATGTATATGGGTTTATAAAAGAAGATGTTATCCTTAATTCTTTTTTGAATACATCATCCGGCTTTAACGGAAAACTGTCATCGGGAGAAGCAAGTCCGAAAAACATAACTGTTCCGCATTTTCCGGCATACTTTATAGCGGCCTCCTGTGTATGAATATTTCCCGCGCACTCGATAACAACATCTACATTCTCACAGTGTTCCGCCAGAACTGTCTGCACATCTTCTGTCAGAGGATCGATAGTCTTTGTCGCTCCAAGTTTTTGTGCCTGTGCTCTTTTTTCTGCGACCGGTTCTGACATAATAAGTCTGGAAGCGCCTGCTCTGCCCGCAAGCTGCATCATAATCATTCCTATAGGACCACCGCCGATTATCAATACTGTGTCTCCTGTTTTGATATGACATATATCAATTCCGTTGACACAGCATGATATCGGCTCCGTCATAGCCGCTTCAATAAAACTCAATTCTTTTGAAATCTTATAAACCTGTTTTTCGCGTGCCAGCACATATTCGGCAAATCCACCGTTAACAGTTGTCCCTATTCCGATATTATTTGTACAAAAATGCGGCCTTCCATTTTTGCAAAAATAGCATTCACCGCACATATCATTGGGATCTACGGTAACATGATCCCCGACTGCAACGGATTTTACAAGGCTGCCGGTCTTTACGACTACGCCCGAAAATTCATGTCCGGGAATCAGCGGCGGTGTTACCTTAAATGAGCCTCCTTCTCCATTGTAAATATGTATATCTGTACCGCATACACCGCAATACTTTACTTGAATCAAGACCTCGTTGTCCCTTGGTTCCCGAATAGGAATTTCTTCTACGCGGAGACTATGTTTTCCGTAATAAGCCGCAGCCTTCATAAGATACCTCCAGTGTTTTTCATTAATTAGCGCGCAATGCTTTTCTCTGAATGCAGTCAAATCCTACCGCCAATATCAAAACGACACCAAGCACAATATACTGGGCATAAGAATTGATATTCATAAGAACCATTCCGTTATTCAATGCTCCAATGATAAATGTTCCGGCGATGACTCCTGATATTTTTCCATAGCCTCCGGAGACTGAAACGCCTCCCAAAACCACGCAGGTAATTACCTTGAACTCATATCCTAGTCCGGCATTTCCCATTCCAGAATTTGTGCGGGACAAGAGTATAATACCTGCCAGTCCTGCGAAAAATCCTGACAAAGAGAAACAGATATATTTTACCCTGTCGGTACGTATACCAGACAGTCTCGCAGCCTCTATATTTCCACCAACCGCATAGAAATATCTTCCGAAATATATTTTATTTAGAATAAACGCTCCAATGATAAAGCAAACAATCATAATTATTACCGGAACGGGAATCGGGCCTATTTTTCCTGCACCAAAAAATTGGAACGAAGGCGGAAATCCATTGATTGGCTGTCCTTTACAAAGAATAAGTGAAACACCCGCAAATGCAGTCTGCGTTGCGAATGTTGCTATTAGCGACGGAATACCGATTGATGAAATCATCCAGCCGTTCAGTATTCCTACAAGAGTGGCTGCAATTAATGTGATAATAATGGCAAGCCACATATTCACCCCCATATTAGCCATTAGATGTGCACATAGAATATTTACGAATGTAATTAAAGAGCCGACACTTAAGTCAATATCTCCTAGGAGAATAACAAATGTCATTCCTATGGATGCGATTCCCCAGACAGCAATCTGGCGAAGCATGTTCAAAAGATTATTTGCTGTAATAAATCTCGGATTTGCAATTGTGAAAGCTATCATAATAACAAAAAATACAATCCAAATTGCCTGGTTTTTCGCAAACTTCAATACTTTATACTCTTTCATTTATTTTTCTCCCATAAAAAGTCAATTAGGAAATTTCAATTTTCAAAAAGATTTTTTAGCGTGCTTCGGGGAAGCACAGTTGATAAGGAAGTTCGCAACGCGAACTTGCGGATAAAAAAGAGAACAATATCTTGTGAACTCTTTTATCACGCCTCCTTTATCCTTTTTTTAGTTGCAAGTAGCATATGTCATGATTTTCTTCTGGCTAAATTCGCCTTTCTGTAACTCCCCCTGGATAACACCTTCCGCCAAAACAATAATCCTGTCTGACATACCCATCAACTCCTCAATTTCCGAAGAAATCATTAGAATTGACTTTCCTTGATTCTCAACCAAGTCATTCATCAGTTTATAAATTTCATACTTAGCGCCGACATCGATTCCTCTAGTCGGTTCATCGAATATAATCAGCTCTGAATCTGCCGCAAGCCATCTTCCCAAAATAACTTTTTGCTGATTGCTGCCGCTCAAATTCTTAACCAGCTGATAAAGTGACGGTGTTTTTATCGACATGCTTTTTCTGTACTTTTCAGCGATTTCATGTTCTTTTGCAAAATCAATGACACTCAATGTTGAGTTGCGTGGGTATATAGGGATATTGATATTGTTTTTAATAGAAATCCCTAGCATTGCGCCATGACGTTTTCGATCCTCCGCGACCAATGCAATTCCTAAATTGATGGTCTCGTGAGGATTTCTGGGATTGATTTCTCTTCCCTTAAAAATAATTTTTCCGCTTTGCTTTTGAACTGCTCCGAAAATCATCTCTGCAAGTTCGGTCCGTCCGGCACCTATCAGGCCGCCGAGTCCCAAAATCTCTCCTTTTCGAAGTTTGAGACTGATGTTTTGATCACCGTTACCTGTTACATTTTGAAGTTCAAGAACAGTCTTCTCTTCAATACAACTCTTCCGTCTTGGATAAGTCTGTGTTAGTTCACGACCAATCATTAATTGTATTAATTCGTGAACATGACTGTCTTTTGTCATCAGGGTCTTTATATGCTTTCCGTCCCTCATTACAAAAATACGATTGGACAGTCTGTATATTTCCTCTAATCTATGGGATATGTAAATAATAGAAATTCCTTTGTCTCGAAGTATTTCTACCACCTTAAACAGATTATTAACTTCCGCACTTGTTAATGGTGCGGTCGGTTCATCCATAATCAAAATCTTCGCATTCTGCTGAATTGCCTTTGCGATTTCAACCATCTGCTGATAGCCAACGGTAAGGTTTTTCATCAGCTCTTTGGGGGCGATTTTTATTTGCAGCTGTTCAAACGCTTTTATTGCCTTGGCTTCCATGGCTTTTTTATCTATCACAATTCCTTTTTTTATCGGCCTTCCCAAAAACAGATTCTCTGCAACAGACAATTCCTTAATATTGTTGAATTCCTGATATATGACTGCAATTCCATTTGCGATTGCCAACTGCGAAGTCATGCAAGTAAATTCTTTATTGTTTACAACTATTTTTCCTGAAGTGGGAATTACTGCTCCAGAAACAGTTTTTATCAATGTGGATTTTCCAGCCCCGTTCTCTCCAATTAAAGCTAATATTTCACCTTTTCTTAATTCCAGTGTTACATCTTTAAGTGCGGTAACCCCTGGATATTCTTTTGTAATATGCTGTAACTGCAACACATATTCTTCGTCCATATTTTTCCCCGTGATTAAATTTTTAAGGTGGCAGGCAACTACCTGCCACCAGTGTTCTGTTGTTTCTATTTGCTTCGTCCGGAGTTTTTACATTCCACTTAGTATCTGATCGATGTTATCAAGTGTTATTGGGTTGGTGCCTCTTTGAACATTGTGGTTATTTCCAGAAAAGTCCTCGCCATTCATGATTCTTTCAAACATTTTAAAACAGGCTGCCGCGGTATCTGTGTTTGAACCTTCAAATCCAAGAATTGCTCTGACAGCTTCATTTCCAGCCTTTAAAGAATTCAGCTGCTGTGCCGTAACATCAGTTGAAATTACGCCGACATCTTCTGGAATCTTTCCCCTGCCGCCATAATGCTGCAGAAGCGCTTCATTTGCACCAATCATAGAACCCGCACCAACACAGACAAATACTTTTGCATCCGGGTGAGCTGAGAGAATTGTCTCAACATTGGACTGTGCCTGATTTACTTCAAGACCATCAGCTTCCGCAACAATTATGTAATTGTTATCGCAGTATTTCGCCAAGCCCTCTTTAATGCCGTTTGCTCTATCAAAAAGAGGTTTTGTTGCGGCATCTCCAATTACAACAACCTTTGCTTTATTGTCCGGTGTGTAGTATTTGTTGATGAATACAGAAGCTGTTTTTGCAATTTCCTTGCCAACCTCTGTATTATCCAGAACCCAGTTAACAGTCGTGTTTCTCATAGGATCATCCCAGCACATTACCTTGACGCCTGCATTTACGGCATCCTTAGAAACATTCTCCAATGCACTTGCATCTGAAGGATGAACCATAATCAGGTTACAACCGGATGTAACGAAGTTTTCAACCTGAGAAATCTGTATGGCTGAATTATTCTCACAATCAATTATTGTGTATTCCCAGCCTTTTTCCTTTAGCATGGCTGCCAATTTTTCCATAACTCCACCCCAATAAACATTTTTCAAAGACTGGAGTGAAATACCAACCTTAATCTTTTTTTGTGTCTGAGATGATTCAGTTGAGGCTGCCTTTTGAAGCGATTTATTTTTTTTGTTACAGCCGGTTACCATAGGCAAAGCCAAAGCAACAACAAAAAAAGCGCTTAAGATTTTCTTTTTCATTTTTTTGTCCTTTTCTTTTAATTAATAATTAAATGGAGATAATTCCGCTCGAATTCTCAAATTTATATATGTAAAAAAATTATGCTAGAAGCAGGTAAAGGCTCCGTCGATTACAAAATCCGATCCTGTCGTAAATGTACTAGTATTTTCCGCCAGATATACGCAAATGGATTCAAGCTCCTCCGGTTTTCCGAGTCTTCCAAGCGGAGCCATTTTATTCCACTGTTCAATTAAAGAAAGTAAATGTGGAGAATTCAGTATCAATTCTGTTCCGATATAGCCCGGACTGATGGAATTAACTCTTACTTTCTTTTTAGCCCACTCGATTGCCAGCGATTTGGTCAGTTGAATTACTCCCGCTTTTGATGCGTTGTATGCACATTGCGGTTGCGGAACATTTACAATATGCGCAGACATCGATGCCGTATTGATGATAGAGCCTCCTCCATGACTGAGCATATATTTTCCCGCCGCGATATCAGTAAGAAACATACCGTTTAAATTGATGTCTATTACCTTTAACCAGTTTTCATAGGTCATCTCTTCTGCCGGTTGGTTAAAGCAAATGCCGGCATTGTTATGACAGAAGTTAAGATCTCCCAGCTCTTTGACAACTTGGGCCACCATGTTGTCAACTTGCGTCTTGTCGGTGCAATCCGTCTTAATCGCAATAACCTTTCTACCGGTCTTTTTTGCAATCTCATCCGCTGTTTTTTCGCCTTCTTCAATATCTATGTCTACAATGGCAACATCCGCTCCGGCCTCGGCAAAAGCTGTTGCTGTACATTTTCCTATTCCGCGCGCGGCACCGGTAACATATCCTTTTTTTCCATCAAGTCTCATTTTTTCAACAATATCTGTCATTTTACCTTCTTGTTAAAATAATTTTTATTGATGTGATTGTTGTTACCTACTCGCTGATTTTTACGACGGCCTTTACGATTTCTGCTTTTTCCTTTATACTCCTGTCCATCGCTGTCTTAATATCATCGAAATCGAAGATGTGTGTGGCAATATCTTTCAGATTCACTTTACCCTGTGAGACGGCCTCGATTGCCATGGGATAAATGTGACGGTAGCGGAATACTGTTTTAAATGTGATTTCTTTATTAATCGCCACATTCATCTCAAGATTCATGAAGTCTTTCGGTCCATAAGCGACCAAAACGATAGTTCC
Source organism: uncultured Treponema sp. (assembly GCA_964346805.1). Classification (GTDB taxonomy): domain Bacteria; phylum Spirochaetota; class Spirochaetia; order Treponematales; family Treponemataceae; genus Treponema_D. The sequence continues at coordinate 59,779 of CAYFWC010000010.1, forward strand.
ACCATTGCAAACTACATGAATTGCCTGGTTTTCTGTTATATCGGTTCCGGCTGCGTTGACAACAAGATCAAATCCCTGACCCCCGGTTAGTTCATCAGTTTTTCTTTGAATATCCTCTTTTGAATTGTCTATCACGCCATCTGCACCAAGTTCCAATGCCTTGGTCAGGCGCTTTTTCATGATATCAACAACAAACACCTGCGAAACACCACATGCTTTCAAGGCCATCATTGTCATCAATCCAATACATACCGCGCCAAATACAAGAGCTTTCTGTCCTACGGAAGCCCCTCCTTGTTTTGCCGCATGGAATCCAACTGCCAATGGCTCGATAAGTGCTCCCTCCAGCGTGCTTACATTATCCGGAAGCGGGAAGCACAGATCTGCCTTATGAGCTACATACTCTGAGAATACACCATCGACCGGCGGAGTTGCAAAGAAAACAACATCCGGGCAAAGATTGTATTTCCCCTCTTTACAAAATCTGCATTTTCCGCATGTTTTTCCAGGCTCCAGCGCTACACGGTCTCCCTTTTTCAAGTTAGTAACATTCTCACCTGTCTCTACAACAACACCGCCGGGCTCATGTCCTAAAACAAATGGCGGTTTGACTATAAAAGAACCGATAGCCCCTTGCTCATAGTAATGCATGTCACTTCCGCAAATCCCCACATATTCCAGCTTTACCAGCACTTCATCTGCTTCTGGCTTTGGAATATCCCGCTCCTCGTAATCCATCTTCCCGATTCCACGCATAACAGCGACTTTCATTTTTCCCTGCATAATAAGACTTCCTCCTTCAATAAGTTTTATTATTTCCAAAAGGTGATTCTGCAAGAAGACGGACCCTGCGTTGAATTTTGAGTATAGATGTGAAAAAACGAGCGGAGACTTTACGAGAAGTATACAGTATGCCGTCCGGTTGCATAGGTTCACGGGCTGCTGTATTGTGGTATGTCAGTTTTTATGCGAGATGTTTTAATGTTTTTTGAAACAACAATTTTCTTTCAGTGAAGACTTTCGGAACGATCACCTTTTTGGTAATAATTTAAGTATATTATATAAAATAAATATGTCAATAAAATATATCGTAATATGCATAAAATCTATGTTATTGTTTTTATATAAACAACGAGCGGGCCGGTAAGGCGGCATCGATGTTTCTTCTTCTGCTAAAAAACAAACAGGCCGCACAACGAGTTGTGCGGCCTGTTCTTTGGAGTTCAACTATTTATCAGTGTGTGATTAATAGCCCATTTCCGGATTGGGAGCGGCAACCGGAGCTTTTGGTTCCGGAATGTCTGTAATGGCGCATTCTGTTGTAAGCATTGTGCTTGCGATAGAAGCGGCGTTCTTCAGGGCTGAGCAAGTAACTTTTGCGGGGTCGATGATTCCGGCCTCAAGCATGTTAACCCATTCACCTGTGTAGGCATTGTATCCGATGCCTTTCTTCTCGCTCTTTGCGCGGTCTGCGATTACAGCGCCGTCAACGCCTGCGTTGTTTGCAATCTGGCGGATAGGCTCTTCAAGAGCGCGCTTAACAATCTTGTATCCGACTTTTTCGTCTTCTGTCATATCGGCAGGAATTGTCGCCAAAGTCTTTGATGCTTCGATGAGCGCGAGTCCGCCGCCGGCTACGATGCCTTCTTCAAGAGCGGCGCGTGTGGCTGCGATTGTGTCTTCAACACGGAACTTCTTTTCTTTCATTTCTGTTTCTGTGTTGGCACCTACATTGATTACCGCAACTCCGCCTGCGAGTTTTGCAAGGCGTTTCTGGAGCTGTTCCTTGTCGTAAGTAGAGGTTGTCTTTTCAATCTGGCTCTTGATTTCTGCAACACGCTCGCTGATAGCCTTCTTTGTTCCGGCTCCTCCGACGATTGTTGTGTTGTCCTTGTCAATCTTTACGCTCTTTGCCTTTCCGAGCATTGATGTGTCAGCGTTCTCGAGTTTGAGTCCGACTTCCTCAGAAATAACCTGTCCGCCTGTAAGAACGGCGATGTCCTGAAGCATATCCTTGCGGCGGTCACCGAATCCCGGAGCCTTTACAGCGCAAACTTTGATTGTTCCGCGGATTGTGTTCAATACCAAAGTTGTAAGTGCTTCACCGTCAACATCTTCAGCGATGATAACGAGTGAGCGGCCTTCGTTGGCAACTTTCTCGAGAATCGGGAGCAAGTCCTTCATTGTAGAAATTTTCTTGTCATGAATCAAAATATAGGGGTCTTCAAAATCGGCCTCGAGGCGGTCGCGGTCATTGATAAAGTATGATGAAATGTATCCGCGGTCAAACTGCATACCTTCTACAGTGTCAACTGTTGTCTCCATGTTCTTTGATTCTTCAACCGTGATTACGCCGTCTTTGCCAACCTTTTCGATTGCGTCGGCAAGCATCTTACCGATTTCCGGATCGTTGTTGGCGGAAATTGTCGCGATGTGTGTGATGTCGTCTGCGCCCTTAACCGGCTTTGCATTCTTTTTGATTTCTTCAATTGCGATAGAAACGGCTTTGTCCATACCGCGTTTCACAGCGATCGGAGTCATTCCGGCGGCAACTGATTTAAGTCCTTCGCGAACCAATGCATAAGCGAGAACTGTGGCGGTTGTTGTTCCGTCTCCGGCATCGTCGTTAGTTTTTGAAGCAACTTCTTTTACAAACTGGGCTCCCATATTCTCATAGGGGTCTTTTAGTTCTACTTCTTTGGCAACGCTTACGCCGTCTTTAGTGATTGTCGGTGAACCGTATTTTTTGTCCAGCATTACCATGCGGCCGCAAGGTCCGAGTGTAACTTTTACAGCTTTTGCAATCTGTTCAGCTCCTGAAAGAAGCTTTCTGCGTGCGTCTTCGTTAAATAACAACTGTTTTGCCATTTTCTAATATCTCCTATACAAAAATTTCGTTTTGTTACCTTTAAATTTAATAAAAAAATATTCAATCGGCAAGAAAAATTTGAATTTTTTTTACTACTATGGTATGATTTTAAACTATGAATATATATGCGCCGATTATTTTGTGTTTCGTTCCCTTTGTCACAACCTTCCTTCTTTTTACGATTCTTGTGCCAAAAATTTCTGTAGTAAAAGAAAGCATTGCGTCTCTTGCAGGCCTTCTCGCATTGATTCCCATTGTTCTTGTTCAGTTCTTTATTCCCGGAATGAATTTGTTCGGGCAGAGCAGGGCTATTTCCATTCTGCTCTATTCGGTTATTTTTCTGGGGCTTGTTGAAGAAGTTTTTAAGGCTCTCATGCTTTTTATAGTGGGAAGCAAGGGGTGTTGGCTGAAGCACTGGTTCTGCTATTCACTTTTGGCAGGTCTTATTTTCGGTTCCTTTGAGTCTGTGATTTATTTCAGACAGAGTCTCGAACTTATAACCAACAGAATTGTTCCAATCAGTCTTATTTATCAGAGAATGTTCACCGCGGTTCTGATTCATACTGTCTGTTCGGGCCTTGGCGGACTTACGGTTTTTTACAAAAAGAATATCAGGAGAAACTTGTCCCCGCTTTTTTCGGCGATTATTATTCACGGGCTTTATGACTACTTTGTTTCCATTGATACGCCGGTAAAATATTTTGCCGGCATCGTGATTCTCTTTGCAATTATGGAATGCCGTGTTCACTATATTCGTGCCCGAGAGGAACTGGCGGAGAAAAATTCATCGTCAACAAAAATCAGTGACCCCAACAAAACTTTGGAAATGCCAAAAAAGGCCGCGATTGTTATTCCCGGTAGGACAACCGTAAAGGTGGCCGACGACATTGTGGTCGAGGCCGTTTCCGATGAAAATACCGAGGATTTTGCCGCAATAGAGCGAGAGGCTAAGACTGAATTAAAGGCCGCCAAGAAAACTCGTTCCACCGCGAAAAAATCCGCCGGCAAAAAGGCCGCTGAAAAAAAACTTGCCTCTGAAAAGACTGCGGTTTCCGAAAAAAAGGTTACCGCTAAGAAGGCGCCCGCAAAGAAAACCGCTTCTGTAAAAAAGACCGCGGTAAAAAAATCCGCCGCAGAAAAAACAACTGCTGTAAAAAAGTCTGCCGCCAGAAAAACTGAAACGACAAAAACGGCTGTCCCGAAAAAGCCTGCGAAAAAAACTCCGACTAAAAAAACCGCGGCAAAAAAGGATTCGGCAGAAAAAACAAGTTCCGCCAAGACAAAAACAAAAAAGTAAATGAAAAATCTTTGTCTTGAGGACCGCATTCAGTTTAATGTTTCGCTTTGCAGTAATGCCGGCAGAAAAAAAATAGATTTGCAGAAGACCGCCGCCGACCTCCTGAACCTCCAGCGCGGGCTTACGGGAAACCGTAACCTGGCTGGAAACGGTTATATGCAGAAGTCCTCATCTCTGGAGGCATATCTCCTTTATTACTGGCCTGTCTCTTATCTGCAGACGCTTAATGCTGTTAAAAAGTGCGCCCCCCTTGCGGAAAAAATAAAAGCGCATTCTGACCGTCCCGTAAAAATTCTTGACATCGGCTCCGGACCGGCTCCCGCATCTTCCGCTCTGGCGGATTATGTTGAATCAGTTTCCGGCAAAAAAATAAGTTTTGATTTTACGCTGACGGATTCAAGTGATAAAAGTCTTGAGCTCGGAAGAAAAATTCTTGACCGTACTTTTAAAGGGCGTAGCCAGATAAAGACGCAGGTCTGCGATTTTGAGAAAGAAATTCCGCAGTCGGCGGAGAATGATTTTATAATAGCCTCCCATTCCCTGAATGAGCTTTGGAAGAATGATAAGAACCGTGCGCAAAAAATCCTGGGTTTTGTGAACGGAATTTCAGAGTCGCTGTGCGAGGACGGCTTTCTGATTCTTATTGAACCCGCTCTTCTTACAACCAGCCGGGCTCTTATTGAAGTCCGTGACAAAATGCTTGAGGGCGGTTTTTCTCTTGTCTCGCCCTGCCTAAAATCTTATGGCTTATGCTCGGCACTCCAGAACCCTAAGGCGACCTGTCACGCGGACTTTAACTGGGAATTGCCTAAGATTGTAGCGGAACTTGCCTGCCGGGCCAACTTGAACCGTGAAGAAATAAAGATGACCTATTTTATTTTTGGAAGGAAAAATGAGTCTTTTGAGCAGGAGGACGCAGTTCCCTCGGAAAGCAATCCGCAGGAGGCTTTTGAAGCCCTTGTCGTTTCCGAGCCAATGCTCAATAAGGCCGGCCGCATCAGGTTCGTGCTTTGTGACGGAGAAAAGCGTTTTACTCTTTCTGCAAAAAAAGATGACGCTCTGGCAGGCGCGGCCGGCTTCTTTGCCTTAAAAAGGTTCGATAAAATTAAGGTTGAGGGAGCGCTGGCCAGGAGCCAGAAAGGCGAGCCGCTGTCCCTGGGGTGGACGGCGCAGACACAACTTACTATTCTGTAAGCCAGCCTTCTTTTATGCCTCTCTCAATATTTTTTTCTATCCACGGCCAAACCGCCGGCATAAAATCCTTTACGGGCTTCATGCGTTTTTCTGTCGCTGTCTTGGAAACCCGTCCCTGTACCCATGTATGGCCTTCTGTGAGCGTGTTGTGCAAGAATGGCTGGATTCTGTCCATGCAGTTTGCGTAGCGGGAATCGGCTGTCTGCATCGCGTCAAATTCTTCCCAGAGAGAACGGATTTCTTTTCCGAGCGGATGGGGCAGGTGTCCGAAGAGTCTGTCCGCGGCTGCCTTTTCGCGGGCGGTCTTGGTCTCGTTTCCGGCTGTGTCATAAGCGAAAGTGTCGCCGGCGTAAATTTCAATAAGATCGTGGCAGACGCACATTTTTACGGCCCTGTCAACATTCACATCTTCCGGGAAAAATTCCTTGAATAAAAGCGCCATAAGCGCAATGTGCCATGAGTGCTCCGCATCATTCTCGCGGCGGCTGTTGTCTGTTAAAACTGTCATACGCAGAATATGTGTCATGGCATCGCATTCAGTTGTAAATTTCAGGAGAGAATCCAGTTTTTCATTGCCCGAAGACAGAAACTTACTGATGATTTTATCAAATTCCATAATTGATTATTTCCTTCTTTTATAATATTATACTGAATTATGAATAAATTAGAAATAGGACAACAGATTGAAACAGAAATTGTAGCAATTTCAAATGACACAATTTTCTTGGATTTAAGCAGCAAGAGTGAGGGTGTACTCAGCCGCGCCGAACTTGCCGATGAGAATGGAAATTTGAGCGTTAAAGAAGGCGACAGGATAAAGGTATTCTTCTTGGGGTATAAAAACGATGAAGCCCGTTTTACCACAAAAATTTCAGGCGGAAGCGCAGATAAGTCAATGATTGAGAACGCCTTTAAAAACGGAATCCCGGTTGAGGGTGTTGTGGAAAAAGAGATCAAGGGCGGTTATGAGGTAAAAATCGGCGGAACACGCGCCTTTTGTCCGTTCTCACAGATGGGAGGCCGCAAGAAGGACGACACGACAGACTTTACAGGACGCCATCTCGTATTCAGAATTCAGGAATACAAGAATGACGGCCGCAACATTGTTGTTTCAAACCGTGCCATTCTGGAGGAAGAGCGTGAGCAGAGCCTCAGCGCCCTGGAAAGCAAGATTGCTGTAGGAAGCCTTGTAAACGGAAAGATTACCGCCCTTCATAATTACGGCGCGTTCGTGGACATCGGCGGCTTCCAGGCACTGCTTCCTGTTTCTGAAATTTCGCACGCACGCGTCAACGACATTGAAAAAGTTCTTTCTGTGGGTCAGGAAATAACTGCAAAGGTAATCAAGGCAGACTGGAAGAGCGAGCGTGTAAGCGTCAGTCTTAAAGAGCTTGAGGCCGATCCGTGGGACAGCGTTGCCGCAAAGTATTCGGAGGGCGCAAAGGTAGACGGAACGATTGCCCGTGTCGCAGACTTTGGCGTATTTGTAAATCTGGAGCCCGGAATTGACGGTCTTGTTCATATTTCTGAACTGGGCGTAAAAAAAGACACCAATTTGCAGAAGGTCTACAAGAAGGGCGAGCCGATGTCTGTAGTTGTAAAGGGCGTTGACGCGAAAAACAAGCGCATTTCTCTCACCACGACTTCAAGCCACGAGCAGGATATGGAAACAGCCCGGTATCTTTCTAAAAATTTAAAAGATGATGACGGAGAAATGTACAATCCGTTTGCGGCATTATTGAAAAAGTAGCGTTGAAAAAAAAATAAAAGTATTATATAATTATAGAATGCTTTCTATATTTAAAACATACTTCTTTATGTTGATCGGCTCATTGGGCAACACGCTTTTACTGGCGTTGTTTGCCCTGGTTTTTGCAATGCTAATCGGTTTGATTTTTGCGCTTTGCAATGTGAGTCGTAATAAAATCTTGAACGCTATCGGTACAATTTATGTAGACGCAATCCGTGGCGTTCCCTTAATCGTTCTTGCGTTTTTTATATACTTCGGTGTTCCGCAGGGTGTAAAAATGTTCGTGGACGGCTTTAAACTTCCGGCGCTTCAGGCCGGAACTATTGCGCTTGCAATGAACTGCGGAGCCTATATGGCGGAAATTTTCCGCGCCGGAATCGAGTCTATCGACAAGGGGCAGATGGAAGCCGCCCGTTCGCTCGGTCTGCCGTACGGAACAAGTATGCGCCGTGTAATCCTTCCGCAGGCCTTTAGGGTAATGATTCCCTCTATAATCAACCAGTTCATTATTACCCTAAAAGACACTTCAATCCTCTCTGTAATAGGTTATCCAGAACTCACAAATACCGGACGAACAATCGCGGGAAACACTTTCCGCTCGCTGGAAACATGGGCAATTGTCGGAATCCTTTACATGATTGTAATTGTTTCTCTAAGCCGCGCCGCCAAGAGGCTAGAACGGAGGATAAAAGTTGAAAACCGCTAATTCAGAAATAAAAATCCGCGTTGAGAGTTTAAAGAAAAATTTTGATAAACTTGAAGTCTTAAAGGACATAAATATTGATATTTCGCAGGGGGAAGTTCTTGTTGTCATCGGGCCTTCCGGTTCGGGAAAATCCACCTTTCTGCGCTGTCTGAACAAGCTTGATTATCCTACGAGCGGAACTATCATTGTCAACGGCGAGAATATCAGTGATAAAAAAGTTAACATAAATAAAGTGCGCGAAAACATAGGAATGGTATTCCAACACTTTAATCTTTTTCCCAACATGACAGTTTTGCAGAATGTAACGCTGGCGCCTGTTGAATTGAAAAAAATGCCCAGGATTCAGGCGGAAGAAAAGGGTATGGCGCTTTTGCAGCGTGTTGGTCTTGCCTCAAAGGCCGGCGTTTATCCCGGGCAGTTGTCCGGCGGTCAGAAACAGCGTGTGGCGATAGCCCGTGCGCTTGCCATGAATCCTTCGATTATGCTTTTTGACGAGCCGACAAGTGCCCTTGACCCGGAAATGGTAGGCGAGGTTCTTGCCGTAATGAAGGAGCTTGCAAAAGCCGGAATGACAATGATTGTCGTAACCCATGAGATGGGCTTTGCCCGTGAGGTCGCCGACCGCATCGTCTTTATGGACGGCGGGTATATTATCGAGGAAGGTACGCCGGAAGAAATTCTGAAGCATCCCAAACAGGAACGGACTATAAACTTTTTGAACAAAGTTCTGTAAGGAGGCATGATAAAAAAGTTCACAAGATATTGTTCACTTTTTTTATCCGTAAGTTCGCGTTGCGAACTTCCTTATAAACTGTGTTTCCGCCGAAGCACGTTAAAAAGTCTTTTCGAAAACTGAGGTTTTCTGCAAGACTTTTTATTGGAGATTGGGTTCAAAAGGCTCGCAAAATGCTGTTCGCCTTTTGAACTGCAAGTTCGCGTTGC
>CAYFWC010000011.1:0-62196 GCA_964346805.1 uncultured Treponema sp.
ATAATGCCGCTGTCTCCAAGACTTGCAGCCTCATGGTAAGGCGTGCGTCCGTTCAAATCCTGAATCTGCGGGTTTGCACCGGCGCTCAGCAGAAGTTTTACAGCCTCGTACTGTCCGGCGCGGACAGCGTCACCAAGACTTGTGCGCCCGTTCACATCGTATTCATTGGGACTTGCGCCGTGTGTAAGGAGAAGCCTTGCCATCGCAATGTTTCCTTCCACAGAGGCTTCCGCAAGAGGTGTTTTCCCCCCGGCGTTCTGGCTGTTAATGTCAATGCCGAGATTTATCAGTCTGTCGGCCGCACTCAGTGAGTCCCAGCGGACGGCGGCGTGCAGCGGGGTGCTTCCCAGATGGTCGCGGGCCGCAAGAGAGGCTCCGTCCTTTACAAACAAATCAATGGCATCCGTATTGTCTCCCTTTGCCGCGCTGAACAAGGGTGTCTCGCCGTTTCCGTTGACTGCGTTTACATCCGCACCCTTCTGAATCAAAAAATCAAGAGTCTGGTTGGGCAGCGCCCATTCGGCGGCGTAATGAAGAACAGAGTTTCCGCTTCCGTCACGGGCCTGTATTGTTCCCGAGTTTAAGATCCACTGCTCGCTGCCGTTATGGCTTTCCAGGGCGAGGCGGAGAGGAGAAATATTCTTTGTATTCGCCGCGAAAATATCCGCACCACGGTTAAGAAGAAGCTCGCCGGCCGCCCGGTTGTTTTTTTCCACCGCAACAAAAAGCGCGCTCTCACCGTTACGGTTACGGGCATTAACGCCGGGAGCAAGTTCCGCAATATACTGAATGCGCTCGAAAGGAGCATCCTGCTTTAACGCAACCAAAAGCGGAGTGTTTCCGTCAGAATCAATGGAAGACGCGTTTTCCTTTATTACGAGAGACTTGTAAAGATCATCTTTTCTTTTCAATACGCTGATTAGGGGAGTTGTCTTTCTGGCGTCTCCGGCGTGAATATCCGCCCCCGCCGTTACAAAGAAATTCACCTGACGGGCGTTACCGTGCTCAATGGCGGTTGCAAGCGGAGTGATTCCCTTTTTGTTGCGGATATTAACATCCGCTCCGGTTGCCGTGAACATGGACATAATATCTGGAGAAATACCCGTCATGGCCGCAATATGAAGAATCGTGTCGCCATACATATCTTTCTGATTTACATTCGCACCGCTGGAAAGAAGCAGGGAATAAATTTCCTGCTGGCTCTCGCATGGAATAATGAGGAGGAGCGGAGTTTTTCCAAGGCTGTCCTTTCCGTTTATGTCAGCGCCCTTTGTGATCAATTGTTTTGCAATGTCTCCGCGGCCGTAGCGGACGGTCTCATGAAGCGGAGTTGTTCCAGAAATATCCTGCGCCTTTGTATTGGCTCCGTTGTCGAGAAGATACTGCGATATTCCTGTGTGTCCGTAGATGGCGGCAAGGTGAAGCGGTGTCTGACCGTCGCTCATGCGGAGAGAAAGATTTCTCTGGGAAACCGCATCCTCAAAATATCCGGCCTCACAGTTTACGGGAGCGGCGCCCGCCAGAATAAGGCTGGCGGCAATCTTGGCCTGCATTAAACTCCCCGGATTCTTCAAGGCAAGGGCGAGAGGTGTCTCACCCCTTAGGTTTTTATTATCGATTGGAATCTTTTTGTTGACGCAGTATTCAACGGCCTTTAAATTCTGAGTATTCACAAAATAATGGACAATTCCGTTTCCGTTGTTCCCGTCACGGAGAAGAGAAGTCTTTTCGTTAATCATTATATCATAGTATATCTCTCCCTGCGCGAGGGCCTTTTCCAGGGCGCTCACCTCGTCAAGGTCAAGAGCGAAAATATCAGCGCCCAGAGTCGTAAGGGAACGGGCCGCCTCGTAGCTGTCATTCATGATAGCGGTATGAAGAGGCGTCTCGCTCTTGTTGTTCTTCAGCTCGGTGTCCGCCCCCTTTACGATAAGAAAAGTCACAAGATCCGGCTCATTAACCCTTGCGGCGACATGCAGGGCCGTGTCCCCGTTCTCGTCAGCCAGATTGATGTCGGCCTGATTGGTGAAAAAACTTTTCGCCTTGTCAGTCTCCCCTGCCAGAATGTATTCCTGAACAGATTTTGCACTTGGTTTATTTGACTTGCATCCGTTTAAGGCAAGTCCGGCTACGATACAAGAAAGTGTTGTTAATGCGACAAAAAAGCGATTCTTCATTGAATGCCACTCCATAAAATATAGACAGACCTCAAAAAGTGTAATGAGTCTGCCATGCGACTTTTAGTCCGCCAAAAACAGAACGGCCTAAAACATCGCTTTTCAAAGTCGGCTCCATCAAACTGAAGTTTTCGGAGCCCCCTATACCTATTCAATCTGATTATCGGCTTTTAAATAAAGCGGGTTTAGTTCTTTCGTCCTTTTTTACTGATTTTGCAAGTCCTCCACACACTTACTTTCCTATCCGGCGCGGGGAATCGCATATTGACTCATTCCCACTTGTAAAATTCTCAATAATCCACTATTCTATTAAAACACTTAGCATCTTTTTAATTTATAGAATTTTTATTTCAGGTGTCGAGATTATTTGCATGGCAAAAGAGCCGTACGGCAACCTCCGTGCCTGCCGCCGGCACAGGTCGGACAATAGTAAACACATCAGGAGTGAACATATATGGAAATAAAGCTGAATGACTTGAAGAAAACTTACACCTCCGCGGACAAAAAAGAAGTCTTCGCGGTGCGCGGAATAAGCCTTGACATTCCGTCCAACACAATCTACGGAATAATCGGAAAAAGCGGCGCGGGAAAGTCCACGCTGGTCCGCCTCATCTCCCTGCTTGAGCGCCCTGACTCAGGAACAATTTTTTATGACGACCGCCGCGTAGATAATCTGGGAAAACACGAGCTCATCGACCAGCACCGCCGCGTCGGAATGATTTTCCAGAACTTCAACCTCTTCAGTTCGCGGACGGCGGCGGAGAACATAGCCTACCCGCTCGAAATCTGCAAGAAACCCAGGGCCGAGATTGCCGCCCGCGTGGAAGAGCTTCTTGAACTCGTAGGGCTAGGCGGACGCGGCTCGGACAGAATAAGCATGCTTTCGGGCGGACAAAAACAGCGCATCGCCATCGCGCGCGCCCTGGCCAACAATCCTGACATTCTTTTCTGCGACGAGGCAACGAGCGCCCTTGATCCCCAGACCACACGCTCGATTCTCGAACTTATAAAAAGCATTCAGAAAAAGATGAATCTTACGGTCGTAATGATTACCCACCAGATGGAAGTTGTCCGCGACGCATGCAGTCTTGTCAGCGTGCTTGACGAAGGCCGCGTCGTTGAGACAGGCCCCGTAACTGAAATATTCTCAAATCCAAAGGCTGCCATCACAAAAGAATTCATGTCAAACATAAAGGCCGCAAATTTTGTCCAGTGGTCAGAGGCAAGCGGCGGCTACATTCTGCGCTTTACGGGAAGCAGGCCGGACGAACCAATCATCAATTCCATAATCAAGAAATTTGATGTCGAGCTTAATATTCGCGGCGGCGGAATTCAGAATGTACAGGGCGATAAAGTCGGAGTTCTCAACACCGACATAAGCGGCAGTGAACTTGATAAGGCAATTCAGTATCTACAGGAAAAGGGTGTGGTTATAGAAAAGCACGAAGAGGAGAAAAACTAATATGCAGATTTTTATGCTCGTGGGACAGGCCACGATTCAGACACTTGAAATGGTTTTATTCAGCACACTGTTCTCGACGCTTCTGGGATTTCCTCTCGGCGTATTTTTGTGCATGACCGACCCGACGGGAATCACACCCCGCCGCGGCCTTAATCAGGTATTGAGCCGCATTGTGAACATGCTGCGCTCATTTCCGTTTATCATTCTTATGATTCTGCTTTTTCCGCTGTCAAGACTGATTCTCGGAACAAGTATCGGAACCGCGGCGACGATAGTTCCACTCAGCATCGCGGCGGCTCCATTTGTAGCCCGCGTAATAGAGACAGCGCTCAATGAGGTTGACCCGGAAGTAGTTCAGGCGGCCCGGTCGATGGGTTCCACAAACCGCCAGATTATCCTCAAGGTTCTTATACCGGAAGCCATGCCCTCGATTGTGGACGGAATTACACTTACAGTAATAAACCTTATCGGCTACTCCGCAATGGCCGGAGCAATCGGAGGCGGAGGTCTCGGAGACCTGGCAATCCGCTACGGCTACCAGAGATTCCGCACGGACGTAATGTTCTGGGCGGTAGTAGTCCTTCTGGTACTTGTCGAGGTAATTCAGTTTGCAGGAACACGCATTTCTCACAAAATGCTGGCGGCCAGATAATTACCAGGATTCTTTCCGGTTCAGAATCTCCTTCAGCATATTCAATTCGTCGGACGAAAAAGTAAGTCCCTTGCCCATTTTCTGATGGTCCGGGGACCAGCTCCGAAGATCGTATTTTGCGGGCCTCTCGCCCCAGGAAACCTTGTTAAGCTCAAGATTCCAGCCGCCCTTGCCTTCCGACACCACAGCAAGCTGCTCTTCGATTTTAAAAGAGAAATCGTCCATAAAACCTCCATTTTCTATATATATCATACACCTTTTTGCTAATTTTTGTATATATTCAGCAAAAAAAAGTTGCCTTACATACTAATTTATGTTAAAATATACTATAAAAGTTTAATCCGGGAGGAAAATTTAATGAAGAGATTCTTGCTTCTATTTCTCATCGCTCTCACAATGATTTTCGCATCATGCAAATCAACAGAGCAGGCGGCAGAAGAAACGACGGCAGAAGTGACGGCTCCGGCAGAGGAAACCCCCGCTGAAGTTACCCCTGTCGACAATACAGACATTTTAGACGCAACAGAGACCGCCAGACAGTCAGCAATCAACGAGGGAGCGGACAAGTCATACGCCGCACCGTTCGCCGCGACAGACGCAGCCTTTTTAGCCCTGAAGGCTATGGACGGCGCAAAAGACAACAGTGCGGAACTCGCCGACATCAAGGCCCGCTACGAGGCGATGGCGCTTGCCGCAAAGGCAAAGAAATTAAGGGAGCGCATCAGCAACGAGGGCATCGACGAAAATTATCCGGACGACTTTGCCCGCGGAGACAAGGCAATTCTTGAGGACTTTGACACGATGGTTGTAAACCCGGCAGTCTCAGGGCAGGAACTCAGCAAAAAGGCAAAGGAAGGTTACGATGCATATAATGCGGTTATCTTTAAGACTTACAAAAAGGCTGCAATCGACGAGCGCAAAAAGGCTGTAGAGCAGAAGAAGGCCTGCGATGCCGTACGCGCGCAGGTAGCCCGCAAAGATGAATACAAGTCTTACGCGGACCTCATTCAGAGCGGAGACTCAAAGTACGCGATGCAGAATGTTGAGGCCGCCTACACTCTATACAGTCAGGCCACAGAAAAGTTCGGCTCACTGGCGGAAGATGTTGCCGCAAAGCGTGCCGAGGCCCAGAAAAAGATTGACGAGGCAAAGGCAAAGGTTCAGGCTTCTGACGAATACGCCGAAAAGGCCGACTCGGAAAAGCCGCTCGGAGAAGAGCCTGTCGCAGGCATCGAGGACGAGGGAACAACTTTACTTGAAGCCGATCAGTTTGATAACCCGGACGACGGAGTTATCAAGATTGACGAGAACATTGAGGCAAATCCCGAAGCGGAGGTTGAGAAATGAAGAAGTTCGCATTTATTTTAGCGCTCGCCGCAATGGGTGCCGCGTTCGCAGCAAGCTACAAGAACAACACTTATCAGAAACTTGCAAACGAATACACTAAAAAGGCGGAAGCCGCTCTTGACGCGGGTCAGTATGATTTGAGCGAGGAATACGCCCGGAAGGCGGCGGAAAACGCCGAGCTCTCAAAGGCATTCATTGACAAGATGATGCTCCGCGGTGAAGCCGAAAGTCAGATCGCACAGGCAAAGAAAAAGATGGAATGGGCAAAAAGCGTGAACGCCGACAAGACATTCCCGACAGCCTATTCTGCCGGAGAAGAGGCACTTGCCAACGCCGGAGCCTCATTTGAAAAGGAAGACTACCCCAGCGCGATTCAGTACGCAAAACTCGTAAACGATTCTCTTGCCGGAGTTCGCGAGGTAACACCGCTTCCGCAGTTTTATGTCGTGCGCCCGTGGGCAGAAACAAAGGACTGCTACTGGAACATTTCAGGACGAAAATATGTCTACAACAATCCGCTTTTGTGGGAGAACCTTTATCAGGCCAACAAGAGCAAGCAACCCCGTCCCAATGATCCAAACCTTATTCTCCCCGGAATGAAGATGGAGATTCCAAGCATTTCCGGTGAATACCGCAGCGGCACTTACAACCCGAGCAAGGAATACGACACCTTCTCAAGATAAGGACTAAGGTTCAAGACTAAATAAAAAAGGACTGTCTTAGAAGTTTTCAAGCTTCAATAAAGGCAGCCCTTTTTTGTTTTTTATTCCGCCTTGTTTTTTTCATTATATTGAATATACATCATCAGGGCGGCCGCCATCAGGGCATGGGGATATTCTTTTGAACCCATTTTGCCGCAGACTTCCTTAACAGGAATTTTCCGGCAATTAAGGAACTCGTCGGCATCTAGCCGCTGCCTGTCTTTTTTCTGCAGGTCAAGGGCAAGAAAAACATGAAAATGGTTTGAGAAAAGCGCCGGGTTGGGATTTACGCTGCCTAAGTGAACAAGGGTTCCGGCAACGCATCCTGTTTCCTCAAGAAGCTCGCGGCGGGCGCCCTCCTCCGGTTTTTCGCCGCTTTCTATCACACCTCCGGGGAACTCTATGCTGAGAGCACCCTCTCCGTGCCGCCACTGTTTTACCATAAGAAAATCTTCTCCCGTAACAGGAATAACCGTAGCCCAGTCCCTGGCATCGACAACAATGTAGTTGCCGTGCTTTCCTTCCGGCGAAACAGAATCTGTTTCCGTAATCTTAAAAACCGGCGTGTCGAAAATTTCTTTTTTTGAAATTTCTCTCCAGATAAGTCTGCTGTCATCAATCATAAAAAACCTCTGTAATAAAAACTCTTTGACAGAATTAAACAACTGCTTTATAATACATTATACACAAGGGAGGATTCTATGGCAATTATTTGTATGGCACGCCAGGTAGCGGCATTAGGTGACGAAATCAGTATGGAAGTTGCAAAACTCATGAATTACAAATTCATAACACGAGAAGAAATTGAAAGACGCATTATCGCTCTTGGATTCTCACAGGAAAAGCTCAGAAAATATGACGAGGTAAAACCGGGTTTCTTTGCATCTCTTACAAAAGACCGTGATGAATATCTGGACTATCTTCAGACGGCGATTCTTGAGGCCGCTGCAGAGGGAAACTGCGTCTTAATCGGACGGGGCTCAGCATTTGTGCTTGAGGAGCTTCCGAATATGGTTTCATTCAGATTCGTCTCAAACTACGACGCGAGACTTTCAAGACTGGAAAAGGAATTCAACTGGAACGAAAAACAGGCCCGGCAGCGCATTGAGGAAAGCGACTTAAACCGCATGGGCTTCCACAAGAGTTTCTTTAACATTGATCCGGAAGACCCGTCTCATTACCACATGGTTGTAAACTCAGGCAAGATGGATCTCCGCACCGCCGCGAATGTAATCGTCTCAATCGTAGAAGCCTACATTACGCCGAAAAGAGAGGAGAAAGGCCGCAGAAAAATTCAGGACCTGCTTCTGGCCCAGCGACTTGTAAACTCACTTGTATTTGAGCATAAGATAAACATAAATTTCCTGCATGCGGTTGTAATAGACAAGAGAATTGTCCTCCAGGGAATTGCGGACTCAAGCGCCATGGTCGAGAAGGCTGTAATCCTGTCGCAAAAGGCAAATCCGGACTACAAGATTGAGTCTGCCGTAAGTGTCGTGCAGGACTTTAAGACCTACAAGTAATATGGATTTTCCGCTCACTGCTTATGTATATCTCTTTTTTCTCTTTTTCGGCGCAGCCGCAGGAAGTGAACTTTGCATTGTCTTTGGAAAAATCCTGAGGAGAAAATATTTCAGGTTCCGGCTGTCACTGTTTTTTTTACTTCTGTCCGTCGCAGTCGTGTTTGCGGTTCTTCTTTTGCTGAACTGCAATTCCGCGGAAAAAAACGGTTTCAGCATAAATGAAATTCCGGTTTACATAAAGGAGAACTATCTTTTCTGTCTCTTTTATTTCACAGGAGGGCTTCTGTGCACGGTGTTTATCAGGACACTACTGCCGCTGGCGGCGGTATGCTACACAGTCTTGACATTTGCCATGGGACTTTCACTCTACAAAAAGATGCCGCTCCCGGAAGAAATCTCGGTAACGGTAAACGAGCCGGGGCAGCTCTGCTTTAAGGTATTCAGACTGAATGACAAGGCGATTTTTCCCCTGCCGCATGTCTGGTACTCTTTTGAGGGAACAGGGACGGATCGGCCGGACACCGGCGGATCCGCATTTGAGATAAATGAAAACGACAGCTTTATTGCCAAGACCTTTTACAGTCTCTGCAATAAAATTGCCGGAAAAAGTTACCTTGAGTGTCTTGAAGTTCCTCCGCAGGAAATATATCCCGCTCTATTCAACATAAAAATCAAAAGCGGCTCGCCTTATTTCTCCGCAGCCCTTGAAAAATTGATGTAAAAAGTGTATTCTGTATGAATATGAAGATTTCAAACAAATTTACACTGGCACGCATTATAGCGGCTCCTATAATTTTTATGCTTTATTTTTTGCCGACATGGCTAAAAACCGGGAACGGTTCTACTTTAAGCACAATTACTTCTATGCTAATAATTCCTCTGCTGGCCGTTGCAGAATTTACAGATTACCTTGACGGTCATTTTGCCCGCGGCCACGGCGAAGTAAGTGACTTTGGAAAGATGTTCGATCCTTTCGCAGATGTATTCCTGCACCTGTCAATGTTCACATGTTTTGTGTTCAGCGGTTATATGCATCCGGTATTCTTCGTACTCATTCTATACAGAGAATTCAGCCAGAACTTTTTAAGAATGGTTGCTGCAAAAAGCGGAACTGCGATTGCGGCGAGAAAGGGCGGCAAGTTAAAGACCGTTTTCTATGTGGCGTCATGCTTTGCGGCGTTGATTCAGAATTATCTTGCCCGGTCAGGGCTCGCCGCGGAATGGGAAACAAATCTTGCTGTTTTTACTCTTGCCGGAAACATAATGTTTGCAATATGCGTTCTCCTCTCCTACATTAGTTTCATCGACTACCTGAAAACTTTCGGACATATTTTAAAGGCAGCCGCGGACTGAGGTTCAGCATTATGGAAAGACAAGTTCGTCATCTAACAGCTGATCGGCAGAAAAATATTCAGGAGGCTGTAAAAGTCATTCTTGAGAATCTTGGCGAGAATCCAAACCGTAAAGGTCTTCTTGAAACACCCCTGCGTGTTGCGAAGATGTATGACGAGATTTTCGAGGGAACAAGATGGACTAACGACGAAATTGCCGCCGAATTTGGAAAATGCTTTGAGGTGCCGGCTGACGCAAAGAACAGCATGGTTACAATGACAAACATCGAGGCCTTCAGTTACTGCGAGCACCACATGGCCTTAATGTATAACATGCATGTAAGCGTGGCCTATATTCCCAGGAACAGAATCATAGGTCTTAGCAAGATTCCCAGGATTGTGGATCTTGTCACAAAGAGACTCCAGCTGCAGGAAAAAATCGGAAGCGACATCTGTGAGATTCTCCAGAAAATTCTTGACACTAAAGATGTTATGACTGTAATATACGCGGAGCATTCCTGTGTTACAGCACGCGGAATAAAAAACAATGGCAGCCGCACAAAGACTTGGACGGCAAGCGGGGTTTTTCTAAGGGACGAGTCCAAACGCCGGGAATTCATTCAGCTTATAAACGAGAAATAAGAAAGCAAGTAAGATGGAAGTAAATAAATATTATTCAGAAATAGAAAATCGCTTTGGAAAAATCACCCGCGCGCGGGGACCCTTTTTATACACAGAAAAAAATGTCCGGCTGACAGATCTTTTCCAGGAAGGCGGACGGGCAATTCTGGGCTGGGACTCGGTGGCCTATACTGTCTTTAAGAATGTCATCAGCAAGGGGCTTTCCGGCTCTTTTACCACAGCCTTCCGCGCGCAGTTAAAGAAAGCTGTTTCTGTCCTCCTTGGCTCAGACCGTGAGGTTTTTTATTTTACAAAAAAATCAGAGGTGATGAATGCCGCAATTCAGCTTGACGCACAAAGCATCTGCCATTACAAGCCTTTTGTAAAAGAGGCTGATTACAAGGCTGTAAAAAACATAATAATAATGCCGCCCCTTCCGTGGACAAATAATTTTTTTATTCTTGCGGTAAAAGAAAACGGAAAAAACTGTCACTGCGGTGAGATAATTCCGCCGGCGCTTGAGGCCGGGGCTGCCCGCGCCATTTACGATTTGATTGCGGAGACTAAAAGGCGCAGCGAAAAAGACTTCTTTTTATACGACACTGTTCTTACAAAATACTGGAAGCGGACAGGCCCCTATCTTGAACCGAAAGTCGCGGAAAAAAACTATGACGATTTTGTGCTCCACTGTCTTGAATGCGCAATTATTATAAGTCCTGACTACAATGTCAACTCAATAATTCCGTTCGGCGCTGACAAAGGTGTATTCAAAAAATTAAATGGTAATCCTTATGACGCAAACTGAGATTATTTTACTTTGCATTGAGTTAGTTCTTGGCGGAATCGCATCTTTTTGCTCCATAATTCTCTGGGCAAAAAAAAGAAGCGCCGGCGTAATATGCATTTCATCTTTTGTAATTTCTTCATACTCCGCGACAGTGTATTCGATGCTGTGCAGGCTTGGCATTGTTGAGCCGGAAAGAATTGCGGGCGGCATTTCTCTATTCGGGATTCCTATTCTGACACTTCTTTTTACCACACTCCCTGCCGTATTACTGATTCTTGCGCTGATTCTTTTTATCGTAGGAAAAACAAGATGACTGAAAATTATTTTTGGAATGAATTTTTAAAGACAACGAATCTGAATCAGGAAGCCCGCTATGCAGGCGACTTTGGCTTTGAGGCAAAGGGCTTTGCCGGAACAGAACGGATTGCCTTGATTCTTGCAGGCAGAAAACGCGCGGTTTTCTCAAGCTATGCCACTTATGCGATTGACAACGAGCCGCTTCCCGTAAGCGATGAGTATTACATAGTCAAAGACGCCGGAGAAAATCCGGTCTGCATTATAAAGACCACTTCCGTGCAGATACTCCCCTTTAACGAGGTAACTTGGGAAATGGCGTCTCTCGAAGGCGAGGACTCAAATCTGGAGGAATGGCGTGAGAAGACCCGCGAGAACATTGAGGAAGAGGGCGAAATTGTTGGCTTTGATTTTTCCGAGGACATAAAGCTTGTCTTTATGTCCTTTGAGACTGTATTTAAAAGACAGAATTAAAAGTCTATTTTAAAGAAAATCTGATCGGGTATCTGTAACGGACAGCGCAGGGTTCTCCGTTTACAAGAGCCGGAATTACGGTTATTCCGGAAAGTGCCTTTACGGCGGCCTCCGCGAAACCGTTTCCAGGATCCTTTAAAACCTTTATGTCGCGTATGCTTCCTTTTTCGTCAATGCACAACTCCAAAAAGACAACGCCCTCAATTCCCTGCTTTTTAGCCGCCGCCGGATACTCAATGCGTGAGAGAATTTTTCTGGCGGGGAGAACAGGAACCTTTGAGATTTTACTCTGCGGAAGGTAAACTATTTCCTCAACATTATCCTTGGTCTCGATGATTTTTTCGGAGGACGCAACATTGTTCACAACTGTCTGAGTTTGAGTCTCCGGCGGAAGACTTTTTGCCGCCGGCACCTGTCTGCTTACGGGAGGAACATATTCCGTAATGTTCACCAGTTTCATAATTTTTGCGTCATATTCTTTTTGCACGGGGGCTTTAGAGGAGGTATCGCCGGGTTTTACCGCGCAGAACAAAAGCACATAAACCGCGCAGACCATGAATATGCTTACGAGACGGATTTTCTGCGGAAGATTTATTTTTTCGGCTGTTTCGTCAGACATTTTATTCAGTCTCCCTTACTACAAAACTTACCACCCTGTGCTGAAGGCTCTGCAGGATCTTTACGACGCTGTCAACATATTTATAGGGCGTGTTCTTGTCCGCAATGACATGAATGCGGACTTCCTGGTCTTCTATGATGGCGGCGGCCACATTCTGCTCAAGGCTGTCCTTTGTCTGAAGCTGGTCTTTTATAAAAACATTGCCGTCAGACAAAATCCAAATCTCAAAATTTTTCGCCGCCTGTGTTTTCTCAAGATGAAACGCCTCGCTGTATTCAATAGGCTGTTCCTGCCTCTGGTTCATCAGAGAAATAAGCATGATGAAAATTAACAGAAGGAATCCTATATCGCTCATTGAAGAAAGCGCAATGCCAGAGCCGCGCCTCTTTCTTACAATATTCAATTTTACTCTCCGGCTATTTTAAAAGAAAAATTTTCTATATTGTTCTCACGAACAAAATAGATTACATCAACCACATTCTGCCAGGCACACTGACCGTCAACGTCCAGAAAGAATGTCATATTCGGAAACCTCTGCTTTTTGCTTTTTATCTTATCGCTCAAATCATTGAGTGTAACCAGACTGTTATCCAAGAGAATGTCTCCGTCTGAGTTAATATAGCATTTCATAAGATCCTCATTGTTTACAATTCGGGGCTTGCTCTTTTCAGGAAGATTTAGCAGGAAACCTTTATTTACCGTAAAGCCGGCTGTAACCAAAAAAAATACAATCAGCAGAAATGAAAGATCGTTCAAAGAGCCCGAACTTCCGGCATCCTCCGACTGTCTTCTTTTTATGTGTATCATTTTCCTTCCCCGTTTGTATCAAGCAGAAGCGGAATTATATTATTCACGGCCTTTGAAGTCTCGGCGGCAAAATTATCGACGCGCTGGACAAATAGACTGTAGGCGACAGAAGCCATAATCGCGATAATCAGACCGTAAACCGTCGTAACAAGGGCTTCGTAGATTCCGCCGGCGACAAGCTGCGCGTTAACATCTGTCGCATTCGCAATCGACTTGAATGCGCCAATCATTCCGCTTACTGTTCCGAGAAAGCCCGTAAGAGGCGCAAGCGAGGATATTGCGGTCAGATAATTAAAGCCGTTTTCCATTCTGCGGAGGCGTTCCTGCGCCTCGCCCTCCACGGCTTTTTCCATACGGTTCTCCCCGAAACGAGCGTTGTCCAAAAGAGCCAGAAGGATACTTGCGCAGGTCGTCTTTCTGCGGCAGGCTTTGAGCATTGTCTTAGCCTCATCCGGCTTCCCCTGCGAGATCAGCTGTCTTACTTTTTCAGAGACATCCTCAACCTTGCAGTCGTGATAAAAAAGATAAATGCAGCGCTCAATGATAATCGCAATCGTTATAACACTGAATCCGAGCAAGGGCCACATAAAAGGACCGCCAAGCTTAAAAAACTCCATCAAACTCATACTTATACTCCTAACAATTAAATATTTCTAGTAAGACAATTTATAACCGAAATTGAACATCGGGATTCCCAGAGAAAAGTCCGCCTTGTTCTCGTCAGTATCTTTTCCTGTATTCTGGTCAAAGGTCTGTGACTTTTTAGGCGCATAAAGATTTGTAAAAATATCTTCCGCACCGATATACCATTCCCAGTTCAGTTTTGAATTCTTCCTGAATGTTCCCTTTTGAGAAATACGGATATCTATAGGACAAGAAATATCTGTCCTCAGAGTATCACTGTACAACCAGCTTCTTGTGTAGCGCTGCCTGATTGAGCCGTCAGACTGCCTTACAGGATAGCAGAAACGCTCTCCGTCTGTTCTCGGAAGTCCTGTCGCAAGAACGCCCTTGACTGTAATTGTCCAGTTTTTTGCCGGATGGAAGTTCATTACAAGATTCATAGAATGAAAGCGGTGAAACTGTGGAAAATACCACTGATCCAGAGGATCATCATCTATCATGCGCTGGTTGCTGTTTCCGGCGGCGGGGGCAGTCGGGTTCTTATACTTTGCGTAGACAAAAGAATAAGAAAGGTAGCCGTCAAACCAGCCGTCTCCGTTCTTCTGAATCATTGTATCAAAACCGACAGAATAGCCCTTTCCGTCGCAGTGGAATTTCGAGACTGTATTAAGAGGATCCGACTGGTCTATTATCGTATACATTCTGTTCAAGTAATACTTAAAGTATGTCTCAGCCTTGAATCCCCAGCCGTTATACATTTTTGCCTCAGCGCCGATAACTCCGAGAACCGCGCGGTTCTGCTTAATATCATCAAATCCCAGCCCGCTGTCCTTTTCTATAAAAATTGTGTTTTCCGGAATTCCGCTGAAAAAGCCAGCACCGGTTGAAAATGTAATTCTGTCAAAATAATCTGTTCCGCGCCATGGCGTAATGGAAACAGAAACGCGCGGGTCCAGGTTGGGAACTGAATTTAAAGAGATATTCCCGGAATTAAAAATATACATGTGGTCCAAACGAAGTCCCACTTCACCGTTCCACAAAGACTTGTCTGTTCCGAAACTCCATGCAGCAAAGGCTGCGGAAGAGAGATTTTTCTTACAGCTGACAGTCTTGCTTATCTCTCTTCCGAAACTGAGATTGGGCACAGTTCCAAACTCTTTGAAAACATCCATACACAAATCGCTGTCCACATAAGAATAAATTTCCTCAAGCCCGAAAGAGAGTGTGTGACCTTCAGCAATCTCTATATCAGTAACGGCTTTTCCCTGAAGTATATGCTCTATGATTTTCTCTTTCATCATTTCGTCCTGACAGACATTAAAACCGCCTGCCACTCTCTGTTCGTCTGACAAAAGACTTCCGTATTCTGTCATAAAGTCATCAGAATACTTTATAAAACCCGTCTGATGATTTTTCGCATTAAGGTCCTCAAAAATCCAGTTATAACTCAAGTCAAATTTTACCTGAAGTTTTTCTGTCGGAAGCCACTTTGCGCTGATGCCGCAAAAAGCCATGAACATATCGTAGTCAAAACTCATGTCATTTGTAACACCAGAATCCTCGTCTTCTTTATTCTGGCTAGTACCCATTCCATCACTGCCAAAAAGACCGTTGAAAATAAGAGTGAGTTTATCTGCCGGCTTGTAATAGGCCTTTGCATAAAAATCGTGAATATAAGGAGCGGTTTTTATCGGGTCCGTTATTCCGCTTGAATCCACAAGCCTGAATGCGCCTATCAGAGTTTCCATGTATGTGCATTTTCCAAAGAGAAGAATTCCGGCCTTTTCCGGATCTACAATCGGAGTCTGCAAATACATTTCAGTAGACAGGAATGAAAGGTTTACGCCCCAGTGAAATTCCTTTGGCTCAACGGAAGTTACTTCAAGCAGTCCGGAAACCGCCTGACCGTATTTTGCTGAAAAAACACCGTTATTCAACTTTGCGGACTCTACAAAATTCGGGTTGAAAATTGAATAGGAATTTCCCCAGTGCCACGGGTGAATCAGATAAACTCCGTCAAGAGAAATCTTCATTTCCCTGGGATAACCGCCACGGACAGAAGGCTCTGCCGACCACTGGCCGCTGTAAACAACGCCCGGCATCGTCTGAACAGAATTCATAATGTCTTCGCTGAGTCCAAGACGAGAAGTTGTCTCCATCTATTTTTTGTTCAGCACGACGGAAACACCTGACTTCTCCTTCTGCTTTTCGCTCTCGTCCTCAACGACAAGCCCCTCACCTTCCATGAGGAGTTCTTCTTCGGAAAAATCCTCATCAGCAGAAGTATCAGAACCGGTTTCCTGAGAAAAAACAGGAAGCAAAAAACTGCCCATGAGTACAATTAAAAATATGCGTTTTATACATTTCATACCATTAGAATATTTCATGCCTGTAAAATAACATACTTTTTTGCAGAATACGGGGGCATTGGCAAAATTTGCAAAAAAAACGGCAAATTTTGCATTACTAAATAAATTTAGTAGTGATTATTTTATTTTTTTTTATTATAATAAAACCGTGGAAAACAAAATGAAACAAAATCCCGCCGACTACTACGGAAACAACAAGTCAAGACAGTTTGTGGCTTTTCTTCTTGCATGCCTGTGCATATTTTTCTGGGGAATTACATTCGTAAACACAAAATATCTTTCCCGCGATTTTTCATCACTGGAGATTTTAGTTCTGCGTTTTGCGCTGGCATACATTGCGCTCTGGCTCTTTAAGCCGAAAGTTTTCAAAACAAAAAGTCTCAGTGAGGAATTTATTTTTGCCGCCGCAGGATTTACGGGAATTACCTTCTACCAGTTTCTGGAAAACATTTCCATAAGCTACACATATGCCTCAAACATAAGCATAATAATCTCAACCTGCCCGATGTTCACCGCAATCGTCTCGCAGCTTTTTCTGGGCGAAAAATCCGTGACAAAAAAATTCATCCTGGGTTTTATAATTTCCATCGCGGGAATTATTCTTGTAACGCTGAGCGGAGGCGGAAACCTGCACATAAGTCCAAAGGGCGACATAATCGCTCTGGTCGCTGCATTAAGCTGGGCCTTCTACTCGCTTGTTTTAAGCAGACTGAATTCTCTCGGATACGACAGCGCACTTGCCACACGACGCACTTTCTTCTGGGCTCTGGTATTAATGATTCCCGTTATTCTTTTGGGAAAGGTAACGGACTTTAAGGGAGCGGCATTCAGTCTTGAATTTTCCTACTATGTCGAACGCTTTAAAAATCCGCTGAATATTCTGAACATTGTATTTTTAGGACTGGGCGCCAGCGCCTTCTGTTTTTTTGCATGGTCAAAAGCCTGCGCCGCTTTGGGAACAGTCCGCACGACAGCAGGTATTTATTTTAATCCCGTAATCACTATAATCTTCGGAGCGGCATTTTTGGGAGAGCGGCTGGGACTCCGTGGAATTTTAGGTGCGGTGCTGGTATTGGCAGGACTTTTTATAAGCACGAGGTAACTGGCTTTCTGAAAAAAAAGCGCCCTGCTTTTTAAGTGCGGAGATTTTTATCTGCCAGCATCTCCCCTTGTATTTTCCATTGATTCCTACTATAATAATATCCACTTTTTTATAGGGAACAGCGCCTGAAAACTAGTTCACGGTCCGGAATTACTTTTCAGGCGCAAAACGGCGGCATTCGTGCGCGCAAGGTCTGCACGAACAGCGGCACTCTTAGGGAGATATTACTATGTCTTTAGACAAAATGCGCAACATCGGTATCATGGCACACATCGATGCGGGTAAAACCACAACTACCGAACGAATTCTTTATTACACAAAAAAAATTCACAAGATTGGAGAGATAGACGACGGCCAGGCAACCATGGACTGGATGGCACAGGAGCAGGAGCGCGGAATCACAATCTGCTCGGCCGCAACAACAACCTATTGGAAAAACTATCAGATAAATATTATAGACACACCCGGCCATGTTGACTTTACCGCCGAAGTTGAGCGCTCACTGAGAGTTCTTGACGGAGCGGTATGCGTTCTCTGCGCGGTAGACGGAGTTCAGCCCCAGACAGAAACGGTCTGGAGACAGGCAGATGAATTTTCCGTTCCACGCCTTTGCTTTATGAACAAGATGGATCGCATCGGAGCGGATTTTTTCGGATCGATGGAAGATGTTCACAGCAAGTTCGGCGTTGACTGCCTTGCGCTGCAGATTCCAATCGGACAAGGCCCTGATTTTGAGGGTGTCATAGATCTTCTGACCATGCAGGAAATTCGCTGGGACGCTGAGTCCGAGGGCGAGAAATTTACATGCGCTCCGGTAGCGGCGGAGCGTCTGGACGAGGCGAACGAATGGCGTGAAAAACTCGTGGACACAGTCGCTTCAAGCGACGACGCCCTTGCGGAACTCTACCTTGAGGGAAAAGAAATTTCTGTTGATCAGTTAAAGGCCGCAATCCGCAAAGGAACAATCGCGCGGACTTTTGTTCCTTTTGTAATGGGTTCTTCTCGGCACAATCAGGGAGTTCAGCCGCTCATTGACGCAATCATTGACTATCTTCCGGCTCCTGACGAAGTAGCGCCGGCAAAGGGCATGCACATAAAACACGCGCAGGAAGAGGCGGTGGAAGTAAAGTGCGAGGAAAAAGGTTTTGCGCTGGGACTTGTATTCAAGATTCAGTATGACCGCGAAATGGGGCCTCTGGCCTATGTCAGAATGTATTCCGGAAAAATTGCCGCCGGCACACAGATTTTCAATGTGGGAAAGAAAAAAAGAGAAAGAGTAAACCGCATTCTCCACATGCACGCGGACAAGTCTGAGCCGATGGAATCAGTTTCCGCCGGCGACATTGCCGTATTCATCGGACTCAAGCTCGCCCAGACCGGAGACACACTCGGCACGGAAGGATACCCAGTTCTGCTAGAAAGCGTAAAATTTCCGGAGCCAGTAATCAGCGTGGCCATTGAGCCTGACTCAATTTCCGAGCGCGACAAACTGAACGAGACGCTGGAGATTCTTTCCCGCGAAGACCCGACTTTTACGCATAAAGAAGACGCCGAGACCGGCCAGATGATTATAAGCGGAATGGGCGAGCTCCACCTTGATGTTCTCGTAACACGCATGAAAGATGACTTCGGAGTCAAGGCCCGTGTCGGCGCCCCCCAGGTTACCTACCGTGAGGCCGTTACTGCGGAATCCACCGCCACCGAGAATTTCTCACGCGTTCTTGCCGGAAAGGGAAACACAGCGGGCATTACAGTTACAGTCGGTCCGCGTGAAACCGGCTCCGGCAACTCTTATGAGTGCACGGCACGCACGGCTAATATTCCGGAAGAAATTATTGAGGCCGTTAAAAACGGATTCAACAATGCGCTCGCAAGCGGCATAAATTACGGATACCCATGCACCGACACAGCAATCAAGGTTACGGCGCTTGACTACAACGAACTCACTTCCACAACATTTGCATTTGAGGCCTGTGCGGTCGCAGCCTTTGACAAGGCATGCAAGACAGCCTCACCGGAACTTCTCGAACCGGTAATGGATGTTGAGATTTCATGCCCCAAAGAATTTGTCGGAGACGCAATGAGCCAGGTAACACAGCGCGGCGGAATGATTATGGGGCAGGACTCAAAGCCCACCGCAGAGCTCATTCACTGCGAGGCGCCTATGTCAAAGATGTTCGGTTTCTCGACAAACCTCCGCAGCGTGACACAGGGACGGGCAAGTTTCCAGATGGAGTTCAGCCACTTCCAGGTAAAGGTCGGAGGACTGGGCAACGCATACTGAAAAAAAGTTATTTTTTCAGTCTCCGCTACTTGACACATTTTTGTTTTTTTGATATATTCTAAAAACATTCTGCGGGGATGGCGGAATTGGTAGACGCGCTAGCTTGAGGTGCTAGTGGTGAAAGCCGTGCCTGTTCAAGTCAGGTTCTCCGCACAAAAGGCTGCTTCTTTCGAAGCAGT
The DNA here is from genome assembly GCA_964346805.1 of uncultured Treponema sp. Lineage (GTDB taxonomy): Bacteria > Spirochaetota > Spirochaetia > Treponematales > Treponemataceae > Treponema_D. Next base: position 19,354 of record CAYFWC010000011.1, read on the forward strand.
CTTTTTTTATGACCGAATATTCAGAGTGGAGTTTTATGGACAGTATAAAAGCCGTAGTCTTTGATTTTGGCAATGTGATTTCCTGCCCGCAGCCGGAGGACACATTCAGAAAAATGAGCCTTGTGTCAGGAATCCCGGAAAAGGTTCTGGAGCAGTCAATGGTAATACGCGCACCCTTTGACGGAGGGGATATAGATCGCGCGGAACTTTACCGCAGGGTTCTTTCCAATAACGGATTTGAGGAAAAATCACGGGACAGGAAATTCTGCGAGAGGCTTGGAGACATGGACCTTGCCTCATGGTTCTCGATAAACGAAGAGACATGCACATGGATTAGAGAACTGAAGGCGTCCGGTTACAAGACTGGCATTCTCTCAAACATGCCAAGGGATTTTTTGGAATTATACGGAAACAGGATTCCGGTTTTTAAGGAAGTTGACTACGCGCTTTTTTCCTGTGACATTCACATCATAAAGCCGAATCCCGAAATATATAAGAGACTGCTGGAAGGTCTCGGCGTAATGGCAGAGGAAACAGTTTTCTTTGACGACCTTCAGAAAAACATTGACGCGGCAAATGAGGCCGGTATACACGGAATTGTTTTTACGACAGCGGAAAATGCAAAACTCGCATTTAAAAATATCTGATCCCCCCCCCGCCTCTTATGCGGCTCTCTCCACCTTTTAGCCATTTGACCAAAAGGCATTATTTCATTATAATTATCTGAATTACTATACATTAACCATTGCCGGCCGTATAAACGGCAGGAGGCACGGCACACAAAAAGCGCGTGCTTAGCCGTAATACTGCATTGTAAGGAAAAGATATGTCTATCGAGAAAACAGAAATTGTCATCGGCTGCGAAATCCACACGCAGCTTTTAACTAAAACAAAAGCCTTTTGCGCATGCGAAAACCGTTACGGCGGAATGCCCGATACTCGTGTTTGTCCGGTATGCCTGGGACTTCCCGGCGCCATGCCCCGTGTTTCCAAGGGGTATGTTGAACTCGGAGCCGTTGCGGGACAGGCTTTGAACTGCCGCATTGCGCGCTTTACAAAATTTGACCGCAAGCACTATTTTTATCCTGACCTTGCAAAAGGCTACCAAATAACTCAATACGACATGCCTCTCTGCACTGACGGCTATGTAGATCTTCCATTTAATCACTATCCCGAGGACGAGCAGCCGGGCGGAGAAAAATGCCGCGAAAAGAATTTTATCGGAGAGAACTGTATTTCTGCCGACAGGAAATACCGCCGTGTCCGCATCGAGCGCATTCACCTTGAGGAAGATGTAGGAAAATCCCTGCACATGGAGGGCAAGCACTCTTACATAGACTACAACCGTTCGGGCACTCCGCTCATAGAAATTGTAACAAAGCCTGACATGACAAGCCCGGAAGAAGCGGCTCTTTTCATGCAGACAATTCAGGAAATTCTGCGCTATGTAAAAGTTACGGCCGGTAACCTTGAAGAAGGAAACATGAGATGCGACGCGAACATCAACCTGAATGTCTGGGAAGACGGAAAGCTTTATCACACGCCTATTTCTGAAATCAAGAACTTAAACTCATTCAAGTCAATTCGCGAGGCATGCTCTTACGAGGCAAAGAGACAGCTTGAGGAATTTATAAATGACCGCCAGGAATTTAATCCGGGCTTTAAGGTAACAATGGGTTGGGACGAGGCAAAGGGCGTAACTGTAGTTCAGCGTACAAAGAACTCTTTTGTAGACTACCGTTTTGTTCCCGAGCCGGACATCAAGCCGTTCAGCGTAAGTGAGGAACTTATCGCCAGCGCAGCCTCAAAAGTAGGAGAACTCCCGGAAGCAAAGCGCACCCGCTTTAAGAAGGAATTCGGACTTTCTGATTTTGATGTTGAGACACTTACTGGCACACGGGAACTCTCGCTGTGGTTTGAAGAGGCCGCAAAGGGAGCAAAAAGCCCCAAACGCGTCGCAAACCTCATTCTCTCGGAACTTCTTGCAGTTCTTAACGAAAAGAATCTGACGATTACCGATGTGGCTCTTTCCCCAAAGCATATTACGGAACTTGCCGACGCACTTGAGGAGAATAAAATCACATCAAAGCAGGGCAAGGTTGTATTTGCGAAAATGCTTGAGACAAACAAAATGCCGGCCGTAATCATAAAAGAAGAGGGAATGGAACAGGTCAGCGACGAGGGCGCAATCGAGAGCCTTGTAGACAAGATAATCGCCGAAAATCCAAAGGCTGTCGCAGACTTTAAGGGCGGAAAGACAAATGTCGTCGGCTGGCTTATGGGACAGGTAATGAAAGAGTCTCACGGCAAAGCCAACCCCAGACAGGCCACGGAGCTTTTGAACAAAAAACTCTCTGCCATCTAAATTATGTAACAAATGGTATTGAATAAAATCTGAAAATCTGATAAATTATTCAAACCTTGCCAACTTAGCTCATCTGGTAGAGCAACGCACTCGTAACGCGTAGGTGCTCGGTTCAAGTCCGGGAGTTGGCTATTTACTACGAAACTCACTTCGTGAACCTGCGGGGCTCAATCGCCGCCCCGCTGCCCCGGCTCCAGTGGAAAGCGCTCCCGCGCTTGTTCTGACGCTGGTTCAAGTCCGGGAGTTGGCTATTTACTACGAAACTCACTTCGTGAACTTGCGGGGCTCAATCGTCGCCCCGCTGCCCCGGCTCCAGTGGAAAGCGCTCCCGCGCTTGTTCTGACGCTGGTTCAAGTCCGGGAGTTGGCTATTTACTACGAAACTCACTTTGTGAACCTGCGGGGCTCAATCGCCGCCCCGACTTATTCTGAATTATTGCTTTTTCAACACTTCCGTGTTATAATTTTTAAATGACACTTTTTAGGAATCCATTTTATCTTTTTTTTCTGGCAGTGCTTGCCTCAATAAACCTCATTGCCTGCTCGCATGTGCCGACAATGACTCGCGAGCAAATTGAGAGGGAAAGACAAAAAGCATCGGAAGAATTCTATACTCTTACTACATCAAAACCTTATCAGGGGCAGGACTACATATCCGGAAAAGAAGGCGGGGAATGGAACACAGCCATTATGGGAGACCCCAAAACATTCAACTTCCTGATTGCGGAGAGAGACGGTTCAAGCTCAGGCATTCTCAACTCAACGACAGACGAGCTTTTCGAATACGACTATTACTCAAAGTCATGGAAATCAAAGTGCGCATCCTATGAGATTGAGACAGACATGAAAAAAGGTATGCTTACACTCCATGTCACGCTCCGGAACGATATGTTCTGGACATATATTGATTCTGATGAGAAGATTCCTGTTACAAGCGATGACATTGTATGGTGGTTCAATGAGATTTCGGGCGACCCGGAATTTCAGAGCAGCGCTTATTCAGGACAGTTTGTGGCAATGAGCGACGGCAGTGTTCAAAAGATAAAATGCGTAAAGATTGATGACAGGCATTTTGACTACATCTTTCCGCGTATTGTGGCTGATCCTGTTTTAGTGTGCAATGATAACTTCAAGCCTTCCTTTATCTTTAAAAAGGCGAAGGAAGAGGGAGGCGTCGAGGGCGTAAAAAAAATATTCGGCATTGATACTGATGTAAAAAAGATTCCGTCCATGGGAATGTATTATATAGAAAGCTACACGCCGGCGCAGAGAATTATTTTCGCAAAAAATGAGAACTACTGGAAAAAGGATTCCAACGGCATAAGCCTCCCCTACTATAAAAAACGGAACGCGCGGATTATAGACAACAGTAACACCGCTTATCTCTTGTTTACACAGGGACATCTTGAGACATATTCTCCCGATGCCGACAATCTCGAGGATATAATACGGAAGCAGGAAAAAGGCTATACTGTATTCAATTCAAGAGGCTCTCTAAGCGCCGGACTTTGGACCTTTAACCAGAATCCCAAGAACAAAGACAAGCCCTGCTACGAATGGTTTACAAAAAAAGAATTCCGTCAGGCGATGAGCTGTATCCTAAACCGTGACAGAATAATCAACCAGACATACAGAGGCCTTGCCTCCCCAAAATACGATTTATTCTGCGAGGGAAACCAGTATTACAATCAGAATATCCAGCTTCAATATAAGTTTGATCTTGAAAAGGCAAGAGACCTTCTGCATAAAGCCGGACTCAAAGAAAACACGGATGGACTTATGTGCGATAAAAAAGGACGCACAGTCGAGTTTGATCTTGCGATAATTTCTTCAGACAACAGCGCAAACGATATGGTTCAGATAATATGCGACGAGGCAAAAAAAGTCGGAATTACAATAAATCCGAGACAGACGGATTTTCAAAAACTTGTCGATATGCTGACAAAAACTTTTGACTGGCAGTCACTTATAATTTATCTTGGCGCAAACCTCTTTCCTAGTCAGGGAGCGAATGTCTGGCCCAGCAGCGGAAATCTTCATCTCTGGTATCCATTTCAGGAGAAACCTGCGACGGACTGGGAAAAAAGAATTGACTTCCTATACAATGAGGGCGTCTATACACAGAATCAGGAAGAGGCAAAAAAAATATGGGACGAGTTCCAGTCCATTATCCTGGAGGAATGTCCTCTTATTTATCTTATAAGACCTGCCATTTTCTTTGCGATAAACAACCGCTGGAATCTCACCAACTGGTATTATGACAATCTTTACGGACCGCAGACAACATATATATGGCTAAGACAGGGAGGAAATTCATTTTGAAGAAACTGATTTATATGATAAAATACCCGTGGAAAAAGTTCAGAGAGAATTCTCCGCTGGCTTCTTTTATCTGCGGAAGATTTTTTACAATGATTTTCCTGCTTTTTCTGATAGGTTTTTCCATGTTCGCCCTTATGGCACTGGCACCGGGCGATATAGTTGACCAGATGATGAGCCAGCAGATAATGGCGGGAGCCGGAAAAAATGCAGGCGAGCAAAAGTCGGCCTCAACTGACAATGCCCGGTTTCAGGAGGAACAGATGAAAGCTCTCCGCGCGGAACTGGGAATTGACAAGCCTTTTTATATTCAATACGGAAAATGGCTCAAACGGGTAATAGTGAACCATGACCTTGGTGTAAGTCTTATTTCAGGAGCCCCCGTAACTTTTTTAATCAGAAGCAGAATGTGGAATTCCCTGCTCCTTAACATTATATCGCTTGTTCTGATAACCACAACAAGTTTTGCGCTGGGAGTCTATTTTTCCAGCAAGGCGGGAACGAGACTTGATGTCGGAGTCACCTTCTTCGCACTTTTCTTCAACGCATTTCCCGGCATCCTGCTTTTGATTCTGCTGCAACTTTTTGCCGGTGTAACGCATCTTTTTCCGGTAACCGGATATCCCGATTTTTCCTTTGGCGACGCACCCGGAAAATTTGTTTTCAGTTACGGTTACCACATCTTCCTTCCACTGCTCTCGGCATTTCTTGGCGGAGTGGGAGGCACTATGAGAATGATACGCGCCACAATGCTTGACCAGCTCGGTCTTCCATATATCTTTGCATTGAGGGCACGGGGCATAAGCGAGAAAAGGGTTTACTTCAACCATGCGTTCAGAAATACACTGAACCCCTACATTTCGGGAAGCGCTAATCTTCTGGCAAGTCTTTTCGGAGGCTCACTGCTTCTTGAAATCATTTTTGCCTATCCGGGAATCGGACGGCTCACCTACGAGGCTATTATGCAGCAGGACATCAACCTTGTCCTTGCAAACCAGATGCTCTTGTCGGCACTTGTTCTGGTCGGAATGCTCATAAGCGATATTCTTCTGGCATTTGTAGATCCGCGAATCCGCTACGGCAGTGAGAAGTGAGGCAAAAATGAAAAAAGTTTTCAAGTATTTAAAGACAAGACCATTTGCTTTTGCCGGAACAATTATTCTTGCGACACTTTATCTCTTTATGATACTCGCAGAATTTGTCGCACCGTATTCCGCGACACAAACCTTTGAGGAAAACACTTTCCATCCGGCGAATGTAAAAATCACGGGGCACGGAATCGTTGTAAAGGAAGCGGCGGCCATCAGTATGATCAACTGGAAATATGCCTTTATAAAAGGTGAGGAACACCGGTTCAGATTATTTGTAAGGGGAGAGCCCTATAAAATGTTCGGTCTCATTCCATGCGACAGGCATTTGTTCGGAACGGTTTCCGAAAACGGAAAGCCAGCCTACCCCGCCTATATTCTGGGTGCGGACAATTTAGGCCGAGATATGTTCAGCCGCATGGTCTACGGAAGCCGTATTTCTCTCACAATAGGTTTTGTTGCAACCATAGTCACACTCTTGCTTGCAATCATAATCGGAGGACTTGCGGGCTACTACGGAGGAAAGACAGACTGGACTTTTATGCGTCTGGCAGAATTCTTTATGCTCATTCCGACAACTTATCTCATTCTCTTCCTGCGCTCGCTTTTAAATACAAGCATTGACAGCGGAAAATCCTATATGATTATCATGCTGATTATGTCTTTTGTAAGCTGGCCCGGCCTTGCCCGTGAACTCCGGGGAATGATTCATTCAATAAAAAGAGAAGAATTTATCCTGAATGCGGAACTGGAAGGAATCCCGTCACTCACAATAATTTTCCGGTATATAATTCCGCAGATATCAAGTCTTTTGATTGTAAGCATGGCACTAAGTATTCCGGGCTTTATAATGAGCGAGACTGGTCTCTCTTATCTGGGACTTGGTATTTCAGATCCGGCCGTAAGCTGGGGTTCTATGATTAACCGCGATGTTTCAACACTAAGCAATCTTAGCCGATATCCGTGGCTTTTAAATCCCGTCTGGCTCTTGCTGCTGGTAACACTTGCCTTTAACTTTTTGGGAGACGCACTCCGCGACTACTTTGATCCCTACCATGCAGTCTTTCATACATGGAAGCACAAAAAAGCAAAGGCCGAGACATCTCAGGAGAAGAACGAAAATCAGGGCGCAAAAACAGACGGAGAAAATATTATTTCCATACAAAATCTTTGTGTTGACTTTTTATCTTTTGACGGAAAAGAATCCCCCACTCATGCCGTAAGAAATATTTCCTACAATGTCCGCCGCGGAGAGATTCTCGGAATAGTCGGAGAATCCGGAAGCGGTAAGTCAGTGAGCACAACCGCAATTCCGGGACTTCTTCCGGCAAATGCGCTTGTAAAAGGAAAAATATTTTTTGACGGCAGAGAACTCACAGCCCTTAGCCAGAAGGAACTGCGGGCTTATCGCGGCAAACACATCGGCCTTATTCTGCAGGAACCGGGCCGCTCTTTCGATCCTCTTCAGACAATAGGAAATGTTTTTCTGGAAATGTACAGAAATTGCGAGCCGGCAATCTCAAAGGAAGAGAGCGATAAAAAGGCAGTTCAGCTTCTGGCGGAAGTGGGGCTTCCGGATCCAGAGAGACGGCTAAAAAGTTATCCCCATCAGTTTTCCGGCGGACAGCTTCAGAGAATAGGAATTGCACTGGCACTCGCACAGGGCTGCGATCTTTTGATTGCGGACGAGCCGACTACGGCACTGGATGTTACGATACAGGCCCAGATTGTAAAACTGCTCCTGGAGTTAAAGAAAAAGCGTAATCTTTCCATCATATTTATTTCACACAACATTGATTTGGTGGCCCTCATCAGCGACAGAATAATCGTAATGTACGGCGGAAAAATCATGGAGGAAGGCGACTCTGACGACATTTACAAAAACCCGGAGAATCCCTATACAAAGGCGCTTCTTGCGGCCTCTCCGAAATTCGGAACGACTTACAAAAGTTCAAAGTTAGTTTCTATTCCTGGAAAGGTTGTCAATCCAAAAGAGCCGCCGGAAGGCTGTCCATTCTCTCCGCGATGTTCCTTTGCAAGAAAAGACTGCGACATGGAAGACTATAAGTGCTGGCAGAATGCAAATGGAGGTGAAGAATGAGTGACTTAGTTTTAAGCGCAAGAAATCTCTATAAAACTTTTAATCTTGAGGCAGGATTTTTTGCAAAAAAAAATCAGAATGTATATGCAGTGAATAATCTTTCCTTTGACCTGGTGCGCGGAGAGACTCTTGGGCTTGTCGGAGAATCCGGCTGCGGAAAAACAACAACGGCAAGACTGCTTATCCGCATGTACGAGCCTACATCCGGAAAAATTCTCTACTATCCGGAAGGCGGGCGGGAAAAGGACGTTTCGGCTTTTTCAAAAAAAGAATTGAATGACTTTAGAAGAAAGGTTAAATATGTATTTCAGGATCCGGCCCGCTCCATGAATCCGCGAATGACAGTTCTTTCTATTTTAACAGATGCCTTTAAATACTGCGGAAAAAAATTCAGCAGGGAAGAAATCCATGCCATTGCGATAAAGACGATTCAGGAAGTTGGTTTGAATGAGACAGATCTTGAGCGCCGGCCGTCAGAATTTTCAGGCGGTCAGAGGCAGCGTATTTCCATCGCGCGCTCACTTATAATGGAGCCCGAAGTTCTAATCTGCGATGAAGTTGTAAGCGCCCTGGACGTTTCAATTCAAGGACAGATACTCAATCTCTTACAGAATCTTCGCAAACAGAAAAACCTTTCCTACATATTCATTACGCATGACCTGAAAATTGCCTGCTGGTTTTGCGACAAAATCGGAGTAATGTACCGGGGTGTTATGGTGGAAGAGGCTCCGGCTTCGAGCCTGTATAAAGAAGCCCGGCATCCCTATACAAAACTTTTGTTCGACGGAGCGCAGGGAAAAGGGGTAAAATCTTCCGTAGAAGTAACGACAACTCTCACAAAAGAAAACGCCTGTCCCTTTGCACACAGATGTCCGCTTGCAGGAGACAAGTGCAGGAATGAATTTCCTCCGCTAAAACATGTCGGAGAAAATCAAAAAGTCCGCTGCTGGCTTGATTAAGTTTTCTTAAAAGGATATAGTGTTACTAATGGTAGAAACTAAAGACAAAATGCTTGACTCCAGTTTTGACGAAATCTGCAAGATTCTTGCCCGGAGCGGAGACGCAAAGAAAGTATCGGAATTTCTCGTTTGCCTGTGCACACCGTCAGAACGGGTGGATTTAGCAAAAAGATGGCTAAGCGTAAAAGAACTTTACAAGGGAACGCCCCAGCGCGAGATTGCAAAGAAGTTCGGAATGTCTCTCTGCAAAATCACCCGTGGCTCAAAGGAACTGCATAAAGAGGACAGTGAGTTCAGAAAGATTCTGGACTCACTGAACAGACAGGACTAAAAAACTAACTGTTACGGCGGGAATTTTTCTTCCCGCGCTTTTCTTCATAAAGAAGCATGTCCGCCTGCTTTAATATATTTTCCAGAACACAGTCTTCCGTAGAATAAGGCTGGCAGCCAAGACTGATAGAGAGAATAAAATCCTCGTTGTGCACAATGTTCCACGCCCGGCAGGCAGCATCAATATTTTTACGGATTCTGCCGAGATTTTCTTCTGTAAGGTCGGGTGCAATTATTACAAATTCGTCTCCGCCAAGACGGCCTATAATATCCGTGGCGCGAAAATTCTTTTTTAAAATCTCGGCTTCCGCCTTGATAGCCCGGTCGCCGGCATCATGACCGTAATTATCATTTATATTCTTCAGACCGTCCATATCCCCGAAAATCACCATTCCGCCTTGACGTAGAGCCAGTGAAATATCGATAGTCTGCTGACCAAGTTCCATAAAACCGCGTCTGTTTAAAAGTTCTGTCATATCGTCGGTTTTTGAAATGCGGCTCAATCTTTCAGTGCGCTCGGCTGAAGACGCTGTTCAAGCTCATTCCTCGAATTTTCATAGGAAGTCCATAAAAGACGAGAAAAAACAGTTACGAACATTGAATAAACCATAGGCAGGTAAGAACCCTTTCTAAAAACAATATATCCGTACTGGTTCTCGCAATTATAGAGAATTTCCACATAATAAATTCCCGGAGAAAAACAGACATGACCGGACGGAATCAGTTCTTTTCCGGGTGAAAATTCAACGGGCGGCTCGTCAATATTCTGAACAAAATTTACCGTATCATCAAAAGATGCAAGCACGCTTGCTTTGTCCGGCATGGTGAAATTCTGGCGCGTCTCGCTTAAAAGGACAGGTTTGTCATAAAGAACGATGGCGGCTCCTGTTATATCAAAAGACCGGACATCTTCACAGAATGATTTTCTCAGCATGCTCATATTCTGTCTGATTTGCGCAACGGCGTTAAAACTTTTTATGCGGCGGAACTGCGGCTGGATTTCAAGCCACCTTGATGAGACAGCGGCAAATTCACTTGTTTTGAAATTGGAGCAAGAGCAGGCTTCCGGGGAGACAGACGGACTGCTGACTACTATTACATCTTTTCGGTTTTTTTTATCAATCAGGTCAATCAGACAGTCCGTGGCGGCCTTTCCAAGTCCGTCAAAATACATGCTTACAGCTATAATAGGAAGATTAGACTCATCTTTTCGGGAAAATTCATCAAATAACTTTTTTATTTCTTCTGATGTTTCCGGTATAACGCTGGGAACTCCGGGATTTTTTCTCCGAGACTTACCAGCGGCAAATCTCCAAAATCGGCCATAAAAGATTCCAGAAGATTTTTATCATACCAGGTTTTTATCAGCGGAGAAGTAACAATAATACCGTCAAGATTATTTTTATTTATAAAATGAAGAAGAACCTGACTGTGGTAGCTAAAAGGCATTAGTGTATTTTCTGAATCACCAATACAAAAAACAAAAAGCGCAAGCTCTTTTTCCTTACAAGCATCGGCAAGCCCGTCAATAAAGCCTTTTTCTAAATCCGCATTCTCATCTTTTACAAGTATGCCTATTCTCTGGAGGTTGCTCTTCATAGTTCCCTATTATAACATATTGTAACTTATTTTGTAAAGGAAAAAGAACTGTTCAAAGCCGCCGCTTTTTTTGTCTCATCTTCTATACGGGCTGAATGCATTTCTTTATCAGTAGGAATCCAGTCATATTTTGAAGAAAGAATCCTGGCAGCGGAAATTGAATCACCGCCGGTTTCTGCAATGGCTGTCCTGTAATCATCTTCAAAAAGTTTTGCGGACCATTCTTCGCTTGCGCTCGACAAATCAAATCCTGTCACCAGCCAGCGATTTTTTATAAAAGTAAGTTCCACACTCCCGGAGAATTTTTCCGCGGTGATTTTTGTATCAGGGCCCTCGGAATGAATCCTGTAATAAGACACAAAGACATTTGTTTTTGAACCGTCTTTTTCCTTTAAAGGAAGAGGATTGTCTTTTAGGGAAGGCGCAGACTTACGGTTGTCCGCAGGAGTTAAGGAAAAAGCATCATCTCCTATCATAAACTGTGTCAGTCCGAAAATCCATCTGTCGTGCAAATCGCTCCTGTAAAGCCAGAACTCAGGTGTAAGAGTTCCGTTTATCTGAGCAAAAGCATCACGCATTTTGGACGCAACATAAATATTACTGACTGAATCATTTACACTTTGAGCCGCGCGGCCCTTACTGGCATATTGCATAGTCTGGGTATCCAGTCTGTGCATTCCGCCAAAGTAAACTTCCGCCGTCTCGCGCGGACTGAGAGAAATTGTCGTAGGCTTATGAAGTTTGTCGTTATGAACAGAACGCCCGAAAAATAAACTTGCTGCAATAAGAACAACACCGGCAATAAAGAGAGCACGATTACGGCGGAGCGTCCTGCCGGCCTTAACCCTGACAGTTTTTTGCTTAAAATATTTTTTGGCCGCGGCCTCAAATTCCTCGTCAGAAACCTTGGGCCGGCGCTTTACACCTTCCACAGAGCCGTCAGAACAAAATCCCAGTTCCGCCTGTAGCGCAGAAAGAGAGATTTTGATATCCGTTCGTCCTTCCAAGGCAGAAGAAATCTGCTCGGAGATATTTTCATCTATTCCGTTGATTTTATTCTTAAGCGGAAGATACTTGGCATCAACAATATCGGACTGACGGACTTCCTGATTTTCCGCAGCAAAAGGAAGACTTTCTGTAAGAAGATAATAAACCATTACTGCGCGTGTAAAAGAAAGAGCCCTTGCGTTTTTATCGCTGCTGCCGTCCGCAACAAGATTCTTGTCCTGCCACACACCCTGAATTTCCGCATAGTCAGCGGCGGCGGCATTATGCGAGGCAATCTCAAAAATGCCCTGCGGTAAAAACAAAAGCCGTATTTTGGTTTTTGTCTCGGAATAAAGAATTCCGCCGGCTCCGTTAGCAGGAAGTTTTATTCCCTCCGCCGCCGCCTGACTTACGGCGACAGAATAGGAAAAGACAGCCCGTGTTTTTTCATCTTTGTTGCCGTCTTCAATAATTCCCAAAAAAGACCGTCCGTCAAATGCAGGTCCCGTAAACAGAACCTGACCGCTTTTTTCTTCAGTCTCTGTCCCGTTAAATTTCCATTCAGAAAAATCAAAGTGCATCTGGTGAGAAAAAGGCATTGAAGCCTCCGCCACAAAACCATTCTCATTCAAATCCATCATATACTGGATTTTCCCAAAAGCGGCTTCATCTAAGAGTGAATTCAATACAGTCTGTCTTGAAGTGCCTGCAACAATATTCATAATCATTCCTATTCTATTTTATCTCAACCGTTACGCTTTTAAATCCAAGTGACAAAAGAAATTGTTTTACAACAAGTTTCGCCCGCTCGTCAGCATCATCAAGCAGGCCTTCTGCCAGTATTTCCGCCGCCGCCTCTTCTTTGGCATTATCAATCTCGTCAAAAATTTCCTGCGTCGTAATTCTGTTAAAGACCCTCTGCTGCTCGTCAAAAACCTCCTGGCCATAAATATCATTTCCAAGAAGAACAGACGGAGGTATTTTTACGGTAACATTCCTTCCGTCATCAGAAAGAACTATATCGCTGTCAGAAATATTCTCAACTCCGGCCCTTATAATCCCGGAGTACCTTACAATGCTGAAAGCCTTTGAAAAAGCCGACCGCTTTTTTATCGTAATAATATCACTGTAACGCATTTTATACAGGACCAGCTCGGCACAACCGGTAAGCTGTCTCTCAACCATTGCGTGTTTCTTTTCCACGGTTATTTTTGTCCACCGGCTGAATGCATATTTTCCGCCGAAAAAGACAACCGAGGAAATACAAAGTATTGTAATTACGCGCAAAAGGATTATTGCATACCACGGTGTATACTTTTTTTCCCGCTTTCTCATTCCAATATAATATCACTGAATTCGTCATGTCGTCAAGTTTTATGTATTCCCGCACTTTACAAGGCTTCTGCGCATATGGTATAATTAGCAATTAAGCGGACGGGAACATCATGGAAGAGAATCAGGCCATAGAAGGCCGGAAAACTTTTTTTATTGCACCAGACTCATCTTTTTTGCCAGAATCTTATCTTGAGGATTTTCTTTCTCGCGGCTATGAGATATATATTTTAAACGATTTTCGCTTTTGTCCGGTTGATGAACAGGTAAAGATAATAATCGAAACATACCCCGACTCGATTTTCTTTTTCTTTATAGACGCCGATCTCGGAATTGACTGGGAAAAATATATCGCATACCTTCAGGACACTTACAAGGAAAAGGCTCTTATCGGTGTCGTCTACACAAAAGGAAAAACAGCGGAAAGAAAATCCCGACTTGAGAAATATTATCTGTTTGACATAGGAATCCAATGCGGCTGTATTGAGCTTGAATACCAGAAGGTAAAAAACTTCAGCGTGATTGACCGTGTTATGTATGCAAACCAGGCCTGCGGCCGACGGAAAAATGTCCGCGCAATCGGAGACATCTCAAGCAAGGCAAACTTTGACTGGCAGAACATTGTAATCAACGGACAAGTAAGCGATATAAGCATGAGTCATTTTTCCTTCATTCCAGATCCGTCACGAACATTCCCGGACATTTCCCTATACACACGTATCGACGGCATATTTTTGAGTTTCAACGGAATGCACTTCCACACTTCCGCAAATCTTGTAATGAAAAGACAGTTTGACAACAACAAACTTCTGCATGTGTTCTTGTTCTTAAAGGCAAACGGACAGCCGGGACTCGATGAAGACACAGCGCCACGCATAAACACAAAAATCTACAGAACCGTCACGGATAAGGTAAAGGGCGTTCTCCGCGAAAAATTCGATGTCTGGACAAAAGCCCACAGCAAGGAATTACAGGAACTGTCCGACTAGGCGCCGGCCTATGCGTCTATATCCGCATTTCCCAGCAAATGCTTTTCGATAAACTCGCGGCGTTCCGGCGTATTCTTTCCCATGTAAAAAGTAAGAAGTTTCGGGACAGCCTTTAACTGACTTATTTCAACAGGTGTCAGGTGCATAGTCTCCGGCTCAATGAACTGGCGGAACTCGCTCGGATTGATTTCTCCAAGTCCTTTGAATCGAGATGTCTCCGCGCCACGGCCAAGCTTCGCCTGCGCCTTGTCGCGCTCTTCCTCGCTGTAGCAGTAAATGTTTTCCTTTTTATTGCGCACACGGAAAAGAGGCGTTTCCAGAATAAAGACGCGTCCGCTCGTTACCAGTTCCTCAAAATACCCCAAGAAAAAAGTCATTACCAGATTGCGGATATGGTAGCCGTCGTTATCGGCATCGGTTGCAATTACAATTCTTCCGTATTTTAAATTTGAAACATCTGTCTCAATTCCAAGCGCCATCATCAGCTGATAAAGTTCATCATTCTTGTAAATGTCAGTCTGTTTTTTGCCATACATATTCTCCGGCTTACCGCGCAAAGAGAAAATCGCCTGGTAGGAAGCATCGCGCGAGTGCGTCATTGTACCCGAGGCTGAATCTCCCTCTGTAATGAAAATCATTGAGTTCTCGCCCTTGCTTCCGTCCTGAACATGAAACTTGCAGTCCTTTAATTTCGGAATGCGTATGCTGATTTTTTTCTGCTGTTCCTTTGCCTTTGATTTTACCGCGCTGAGTTCCGTGCGCATTTTTTCATTGGCTTCAATCTTTTCTTTTATCTTGTCCGCGGAAACTGAATTATGATGAAGCCAGTCCACAAGACCCGACTGCACTTCCGCGACAATCCACTGGCGGACATCCGTGTTTCCCAGTTTATTCTTTGTCTGGCTCTCAAAGACCGGATCCTTTACCTTTACAAGAACGGCGCTCGCCATTCCCTCGCGGACATCCTCCGCCTTGTAGCTGGATTGGAAATAATCATTGATTCCCTTTACAAAGCCTTCCTTAAATGCGTTGAGGTGAGTTCCGCCGTCAGCAGTATACTGACCGTTTACAAAACTAAAATGGTTTTCTCCGTAACCGTTTGTATGCGTCCATGCAAATTTTATATGATCGCCGACATAACTTCCAATCGGATACAGACAGGTGTCTTCTATTTCATTGTTCAGCAGGTCAAAGAGGCCGTTCTCGCTCTTGTATTCCTTTCCGTTAAGATGAAGTGTAAGCCCCTCGTTAAGGTAGGCATAATTCCAAATCCGTTTTTCCACAAATTCCATATTGTAGGAATACTTTCCGAAAATCTCTTCGTCGGGAACAAATTCAAAATAAGTGCCGTTGGGCTGCTTTTCCTTTAAATGTCCCTTTCTCTGCTTTAACAGCTTTCCTTTCTCAAAGAGAGCCTCGGCGCACTCGCCGTCACGGATTGATACTACGCGGAAAAACGATGAGAGGGCGTTTACGGCTTTTGTACCGACACCGTTCATTCCTACAGAAAACTGAAACACATCATCGTTATATTTTGCGCCGGTATTTATTTCCGATACACATTCAACAACTTTTCCGAGCGGAATACCACGACCGTAGTCCCTGACCTTTACGCGTCCGTCCTTTACAGCCACATCAATTTTCTTTCCGTAGCCCATAATATATTCGTCTATCGAGTTGTCAATAACTTCTTTAAGGAGAACATAAATTCCGTCGTTCTGGTTTGAGCCGTCACCGAGACGGCCAATATACATTCCGCTTCTGAGACGGATATGCTCCAAGGCATCCAAATGTTTGATCTGGCTTTCATCATAATTTTTAGGGGCTTTTGAAAGAGCCGTTTCCCTGGAAGGAGACTTTGAGACAGATTTTGCCGCAGGCTTTGAGCCGGTGTCTTTTGCCTTTACGGCACTTTCCACTGTCGCTCCTTTTCCGGAAGCAGTCGGCCTGGAAACAGTCTTTGCCGTCTTTTTGGACGCCCCGGCTTTTTCCGCAGCCTTTGCAGGCGACCTGGAAGTTGTACCGGAGGTATTCTTTTCTTTTACATGCTCAGCGGCAGAACCCGCGCTTTTTTTCGCAGTTCCTGTCTTAGCCGCAGCCTTTTTTACAGTTGCAGAATCTTTTGTCTTTGCCGGTGCACTTGATTTCTTTATTGCCATTTTTTTCCCCTAAAATATTTCCACCCTAAAGTTTCATTATAAAAGAAATTTCCATTTTTTTCAAGCGCATTCTTAGAAAGTGACTCTATTCGAAAATCCGCCCTTTACATGAACCGCTACTTATTTTATAATAGAAGCATGAATAATCACGAAGAAGAAAAAGAAATCACGCTAAAACAGATAATTCTTGCAGCCTGCATTTTCGCATGCGCTTTTTTAATCACGCACCTTCCGATCTTTGCCTCGGACGGCAGCCTTCTTTCAGGCAGACTGATTCTCCAAAAAGGGCTTCTGCCTTTTGCCATGCTTTTATATGCTGTCTCGTATTTAATCTGCGGAAAATCAGTGGTAATAGAAGCCGTCAAAAACATTCTCCGCGGAGAAATCTTTGACGAGAAATTCTTAATGGCTGTTGCCAGTATAGGAGCTATAGTAATAGGTGAATATCCGGAGGCGGTGGCAGTAATGCTCTTCTACCAGATTGGAGAATACTTTCAGGACTATGCGGTTGACAAGTCCAGAGACTCCATCAAAAGCCTTATGGAAATAAGACCTGACAAGGCCTTTGTACTGAGAAAGGACGGGACGGAAGAAAAACTTCTCGAGCTTCCGCCGGAAGAAGTAAAACCCGGCGAAATAATCCAGGTAAAGCCCGGCGAGCGCATTCCCCTTGACGGAATAGTTGTCGAGGGAAAATCCTTTGTCGACACAAGCGCCCTTACAGGTGAATCCGTTCCGCGCGAAATTTTTGAGGGTGCGGAAGCCCTTTCGGGATTTGTAAACACAAGCGGCTTAATAAAAATCAGGGTAACAAAAAGCGCCGGCGACTCAAGCGTATCCCGCATTCTTGAACTGGTAGAGAACGCCTCTGAAAAAAAGGCGAAGGCAGAAAAATTCATTACACGATTTGCAAGAGTCTACACTCCGTTGGTATGCCTTGCCGCCGTTCTTGTCGCAATCGTTCCGCCGATTTTTGTAAACGCCGACTGGTCGCCGTGGATTTACAAGGCACTCATGTTCCTCGTAGTTTCCTGCCCCTGCGCTCTTGTGATTTCTGTTCCGTTGAGTTTTTACGGCGGAATCGGAAGAGCCTCACGGGAAGGAATCTTAATAAAGGGCAGCAACTATATTGAAGGTCTTGCAAAGGCGGAGATTGCGGTCTTTGACAAAACCGGAACGCTTACAAGGGGCGTATTTGTCGTAAATGAGATTCATTCGGCGGACCTCAGCCGATTTCCGGAAAAAGATCTGATTGCGATTGCCGCCCATGCGGAAAAATTTTCAGACCATCCCATTTCAAAGTCGCTCAAAAACGCCCATCACTGCGAAAAATGCGACTCCATAAACTTGAAGAACATTCAGGAAATCGGAGGACAGGGTATAAGCGTAGAGTTGGAAGGAAAAAGGATTCTTGCCGGAAACATGAAGCTTATGAAAGAACAGAAAGTAACACAAATCATTCCCTGCACAAAAGATGATTTCGGTACAATAGTTCATCTGGCGGTGGACGGCGTCTATGCCGGGCATATTGTTATCAGCGACCAGATAAAGGAAGACAGTAAGGAAGCCGTCGCATCACTCAAAAAACTAGGCATAAAAAAAACTGTAATGCTTACCGGCGACAATCAGGAGACTGCGGAGGCCACGGCAAAAGCGCTGGGTATTGACCAGGAACGCTCGCAGCTTCTTCCCGAAGGCAAAGTAAAGGCAATAGAAGAATTCATCAAAGACGGAAAAGTCTTGTTTGCGGGCGACGGAATAAACGATGCGCCGGTTCTTGCCAGGGCGGATGTCGGAATCGCAATGGGGGCGCTCGGAAGTGATGCCGCAATTGAGGCTGCCGATGTTGTGGTAATGAATGATAATCCCGCAAAAATTGCGGAGGCAATCAAGATAGCCCGCGACACAATGTCAATCGTCAAACAGAACATCGCATTCTCTCTGCTCGTAAAATTTGCCATAATGGCTCTTGCAATTCCCGGAATCGCGAATATGTGGCTGGCAGTATTCGGCGATGTTGGAGTAACCTTCATCGCTGTTTTAAACGCAATGCGTCTTGCCAGTTCAAAAAGGAAGTAATGAATGAGACTGATTTTTATAAGACACGGCGACCCTGACTATGAGAAAGACTCTCTTACTCCGCAGGGCTGGAAAGAGGCGAAACTCTTGTCAAAGCGTGTCTCAAAATGGAGCGTAACAGACTTCTATGTGTCTCCACTGGGACGAGCCCGGGACACGGCCGGAGTCAGTCTTAAAAAAATGCGCAGAACTGCGCAGACCCTTGACTGGCTCAAAGAGTTCTACATAAAAGTAAAAGATCCTGTTACGGGGAAAGACTGTATTCCCTGGGACTTTATGCCGGAATTTTTATACTCCGACGAACGCTTTCTGGACAAGGATCACTGGCTGGACACACCAATCATGCGGACAGGCCCGGTCGCGGAAAACTATAAGGAAGTCTGCATCGGAATAGATTCAGTTTTAAGAAAATACGGATTTGAGCGTGACGGTTTCATTTACAGGACAGACGGAAAAATCCCGAACCCGAATTTTGATCCCGCCACAAAAGTAGAAAAATATCATCTGCTCTCAAACAAAAAGGAATACGACGGCAGAACAATAGTTCTCTTCTGTCATCTGGGCGTCATGTTCACGGCGATAAGCCACCTGATAAACTGCTCGCCCTCTGTCTTGTGGCAGGGAATGTATGTAGCACCCACTTCAATTACAGTCCTCAACAGCGAGGAAAGGGTTGCGGGAAAGGCAGTATTCAGAGTTGAACGGTTGGGCGACATAAATCATTTGACGAACGGACGCCAAAAGTCTTCTTCAAGCGGTTACTACGCGCCGACTTTACAGGAAATATAAAAGGAGATTGCGCGGGAGAGCCGCTCAATCTCCTTTTATAAAATACCGGAAGTGGGCTGGCAAAACGCCGCCCGCATTCCGTATAAACTTTTACTTGCAAAATTCTTTTTTCAGGAAATCCAAGTCAAGTTCAGGATAAAGCACATGAGCGCCCAGAAGAGCGTTCACGCGTTCCCTTGCCTTTGCCTGTGTGTCCGGGTCAAGAACAATCTTTCCCTTTGCAGGCTTTCCTTCTTTTGTAACGCCGGGCCGGGTTCCTTTTAAAACAAGGTCAATAATCGAGGCAACTTCCTTCATATCATTCTCATTCATTCCCAGCGTTGTGAGACCAGGTGTTCCGATGCGGATTCCTGATGTCCACCAGGCGCCGTTCTTGTCGTAAGGAAGAGCGTTTGCGTTTGCGGTAACTCCGCACTGGAAGAGAGCGGCTTCCGCCTGCTTTCCTGTCAGACCGTAAGTGGTAACGTCAACGAGCATAAGGTGGTCTTCCGTTCCACCCGTCTGCAAGACCATTCCCAAGTCCATGCAGGCATCTGCAAGGGCCTTTGCGTTATTAACAACATTCTGCGCATACTCACGGTAGGACGGACTGTTCGCTTCTTTGAGAGCAATCGCCTTTGCGGCCATTATGTGTCCGAGAGGACCGCCCAGTACCATCGGGCATCCCTTGTTTACATAGTCGGCATATTCCTTTTTGCAGAGAATGATTGAACCGCGCGGTCCGCGGAGAGTCTTGTGTGTTGTAGTTGTTACAATGTCAGCCCATTTAACAGGATCATTGTCGCCGGTCCAAACCTTTCCGGCTACAAGACCGGCAAAGTGGGCCATATCCACCATCAGCGTGGCACCGCACTTGTCAGCGATTGCGCGAAATCTCTTAAAGTCTATCTTTCTCGGATAGGCGCTGAATCCGGCAAGAAGAATCAGCGGCTTTACTTCCATTGCCTGCTTTTCGATTGCATCGTAGTCAAGAAGCCCGGTCTCTCTGTCAACACCGTAAGGGTGGCTCTCGAACATACGGGCAGAAACATTCATTCTGTAGCCGTGGGTAAGGTGGCCGCCGCAGGAATAGTCAAGTCCCATGAGGCGCTGGCTTCCGAAACGCTTTCTGAGCATATCAAACTGCTCGTCAGTCAAGTCCGCAAGCGACTTAACTCCAAGCTCTTCCAATGTCGGTGTCTCTATTTTTTTAGAAAGAATCGCCCAGTAGGCCACGAGGTTTGCGTCGGCTCCTGAGTGAGGCTGAACATATGCGTAGTCAGCGCCAAAAAGTTTTTCCGCCTCGCGTGCGGCGACATTCTCAACTGCGTCAATGTTAACGCAGCCGCCGTAATAGCGGTGCTCAGGATATCCCTCGGCGTATTTGTCCGTAAGAAGGTTTCCCATTGCGGCCTGAACACTGAGCGAGCAGTAGTTCTCACTTGCAACGAGTTTTAAATGACTGCGCTGGTTTTCCAATTCGTTTACGACAGAAGCGGCAATCTCCGGTCCTACAGCGGCAACCTGCTGAAGGTTTGCTACATAAGCCGCCATTGCGGCGTTCGGCTTACCACCTGTTACGGCTAAATAATTCTCTAATGGCGTTGGCATAGGCGTTCTACACTCCTCTTAATTTTTATTAACTAAGTGTAGTATATTTTAACACCTTTTTCAAGTATTACGGGAGACTTAAAAAATTCCGGTTTTCAGAGCCGTCTTTGCAAATACGATGCGCTTGCGCTGTACTGTTCTCTGCAACACAAGTGCCCGTCGGCAATTTCTGAAAAGCCGGTTTACCGGATTCTCAGCGGCTGCCTTATTCAGCGTCGGCCAGCAGATTCACTTTCTTTGCGCGGATTCTCCTGTAAAAGAAAAGGGACATGACGAGCGAGATAACTTCCGCAATGCAGAAGCACCACCAGACATTATTTATGCGGCCGGTAAGCGACAGTAAATAGGCCGACGGAAGCAGGAACAAAATCTGGCGGGCAATGCTCACAAACATAGAATAAACGGCGGCTCCAAGCGCCTGGAAAACCGAGCCCAGACAGATACAGACGGCCGCACCCATAAAACTCGGCGCGATTATGCGCAGGGCCGGGATACCGATAGAGAGCATCTGTTCGGATGGATTGAAAAGCCCGAAAAGTGCCGCCGGAACTGTCTCAAAAAGAGTAACGCCTATTCCCATAATCACAGCCGCGGTCAGAATACTCAGGTGAATGGTCTTTGTAATGCGCTCAGGTTTTTTCGCCCCGTAATTGTAGGCAATAATCGGAACCATACCGTTGTTAAGACCAAAGACCGGCATAAAGACAAAGGAATTCAGTTTAAAATAAGCGCCGTAAACCGCAATCGCAGTGTCCCCGACGCCTTTAAAAGTTCCAAGGATCAGATTCATTCCGTAAGTTGTTACCGATCCTACAGCCTGAAGAATAATCGACGGAAGTCCGACCTTGTAAATACCTGCGATAACAGGAAGGTCAGGCTTAAAATTTCTTATTTTAAAATCAATCTCTCGGTTTCTAGTAAGATTAAAGAAGAGCGAGACAAGCGCACCCAGAATCTGCCCCATAACGGTTGCAAGCGCTGCGCCGGCAATTCCCATGACAGGGAACGGCCCTATCCCGAAAATCAGCAGCGGGTCAAAGACAATATTCGTAACAGCGCCAATAAGCTGGGTTATCATCGCATAGAAAGTTTTTCCCGTAGACTGGAGGAGACGGTCAAGCGTCATTCCGAAAAAGATTCCGAATCCCAAAAGCATGCAGATATAGAGGTAAGTCTTTGCATAGTCAACAATAACCTGATTCTGCGTCTGACTGTGAAGATATGGGTCTACAAAAACAAGGCAGAGGACGACAAAAAACGCGTAGTTCGCAGCGGACAGAACAAGACCGTTCGCGGCAGTCTTGTTCACGGCGTCCTGATTTTTCTGCCCCAGCCGCATGGAAAGCAGAGCGTTCACACCGACAGAAGTTCCGCCTATAACGGAGAACATAAGCATTTGAAACGGAAAGGCCAGTGAAACAGCCGTGAGGGCAGCCTCGTTAATGCGGGAGACAAAAATACTGTCTACGATATTATACAAGGCTTGAACGAACATAGAAAGCATCATAGGCACGGACATATCAATCAAAAGCCGGCCAACGGGCATAACACCCATTTTATTTTCCTTAATCTGATTTTGCATGCGGAACAGTATATTAAAAACGGAAAGTTTTTGCAAGCAATTATATAGTAAGAAAAAACAATAATTTAATAAAAAAAGGACGATAATGGTTTGGATTCCAGTTATCGTCCTTTCTATGTAAAGCTGAATAACTTATGCCGTTAAGCGTAATATTCAGTAATACTGCTCAATTACCACTCTTTTTTGATGTCCTCGATGATGTTTGTCTCGCCATCTTCTGTAGAGAAGAATTTGGCTTTCTTCATATCGGGGATAAGAGTTACTGTCTCACCGAGACGGAAAGCAGTGCTGGCTGTTGTCTTGGCAATAATGCTCTGACCTTTGTTTGTAGCAAGGTACAGGTGAGTTTCAGCACCAAGGGGTTCCTTGTTTGTAATCTTCATCTGCATGGCGTTCTCGCCAGCCTTTTCAGAGTAAGAGAGATCCTCCGGACGAATTCCGAAGTAAACTTCTTTTCCAACAAAAGCCTTGAGGCGTTTCTGCTGTTCGGCAGTCGGAACTACGCTGAATGAGCCTTCGTCAACAACGATTTTTCCGCCCTTCTCGATTACCTTTACGGTAAGGAAGTTCATCGGCGGAGTACCGATAAAGCCGGCGACAAATTTATTGATCGGGTTGTTGTAGAGATAAAGAGGAGCGCCAATCTGCTGGATAACACCGTCTTTCATTACAACAATCTTGTCGCCGAGGGTCATAGCCTCAATCTGGTCGTGTGTAACATAAATCATAGTCGCCTGCAGGCGGTTGTGCAGGGCGGCGATTTCGGCGCGCATTGTAACACGGAGTTTTGCGTCCAGGTTAGACAAAGGCTCGTCAAACAAGAATACTTTAGGATTACGAACGATGGCGCGTCCTACAGCAACACGCTGTCTCTGTCCGCCCGAAAGAGCCTTTGGCTTGCGGTTAAGATACTGAACGAGATCCAGCTGCTTTGCGGCTTCCTGAACACGGCGGTCAATTTCCTTTTTGTCCATCTTGCGAATCTTGAGTCCGAACGCCATGTTGTCATAAACAGTCATGTGCGGATAAAGAGCGTAGTTCTGGAATACCATGGCGATGTCACGGTCTTTCGGCGGAACATCGTTCATTTCCTTGCCGTCAATAAGAAGTTTTCCTTCTGAAATATCTTCCAAACCGGCAATCATGCGGAGAGTAGTTGATTTTCCGCATCCTGAAGGACCTACGAATACGCAGAATTCCTTGTCTTCTACTGTAATGTTAGAATTGGTAACCGCGCGAACATTTCCGTCGTAAATCTTACCGATTCCCTTGAGTTCAACCTTAGCCATTTGAGGCCTCCTTTGAATTATATTATTATTATTTTTATTTTACACCAGGTATTTCAAAAAGTCAAATAAAATCGTAAAAAAAACGGAAATTCCATGTTACAAAGTAATATTGAAAATTGTTCAATAAATAGATAGAATACAGCGTATGAAGTATCCTTTTTTATTCCTTCTGCTGACAATGAATTTCTCGCTCGCAGGATTTCCCCTTACAAGCCGACTTACTGCCGGCGGCAAGGCGCGGGAGGCCGAAATAATAGTCTCCTGCACGGAGGAAAAGGCCGCGAAAAAGGGAATCTGTATTTTCTGCGGTAATGTCTGGTACAGGCTTTTTTTCTCGGAACATGAGATTCAGGCTTTAAAAAATGCCTCCGGCAGGTATTTTTCCGATTTTGACGCCAGAAAACTCAGGAAAAAGGATCGCAGTAAAAAGGAAAAATACGGAAAGATTCCCCTGTTTTTGGAATGGGGTTCCTCCAGAGAAAAAACAGACCGCCGCGCCGACGCAAAGGCGTCAGCCGGATATATCTTTAGAAACGCCTCGCCCTACTTTGCACTCTATGTTCCGTCCGTAGAAAACCAGGACAAAGAGACTGAAAGTAAGATTCTGCAGTCTTCGGGCGACATTCCGCTGCTCTTCAACAGGGCCCAGCTAAAAGATTTAATTGACAAAATGACCGCCCTGTGATAAAATCCTTACGGTAAATTGAATTTTTACCGGAGGTACCACAGATGAAAAAATCTATATTCGCACTTCTAATTTGCGCGGCTTTGCTTGCCCCTCTCTCAGCCCAGAAAAATGCGGGCGGCCATAGAAAATCAGATCTTTCATACTACAGCGCGCCTGTATATAAAATCATGGATTCAGCCAATGCTTATGTTGTTATCTACGGAAAAGCCGGCGCAAAAATGGGAACGGTTACAATCCCCAAGGAATGGGCAAAAAACAAGCCCGACACCGTTAAAAAACTTCTGGTCCGCAACTGCCCGACAAAACTCAACCCCTATGTTACAATAGTAAAGAAGAACGGGGACTTCCTTAAAGTCATGCTGACTGTTCCCACAAACCACAACAACCGCATCTGGGGAATTGCCAACGAAAACAAAGTGGAAAGCACAGACGGCGTTGAGTCTGTAGACTTGGAAATATGATGCTCCGCCCCGAAAGACGGGGACAGTAAAAACTATGAAAATTCTTACCTCTGAACAAATCGCCGCCTATAAGGCTTTTATAGACGGACATGAAAATTTTATCATCGCGGGTCACAAAGACCCGGACGGCGACTGCGTTTCCAGCTCTCTGGTTACAGCGGCGATTCTAAAGGCCCTAAAGAAAGAATACATTCTTTTTAATGCCGGTCCTTTTAAAAGACCTGAAATCCGTAAGTATGAGCGGCTCTTTTCGGACGACATTCCCTTTATGAGCAATGAGGACCGCAGGAAGACCGGCCTCCTGATAGTTGACTGCTCGGAAATTTCACAGGGCCGGCTCGGGGACTTAGCGGAAGAACTCAAGGGCTTTGACACCTTTATAGTAGACCACCACAAAACTTCGGATCTGCCCGCCGGCGCCAACGGAATCATTGATTCCACAAGTCCGGCAGCCGTCGCCCTGCTCCAGATGCTTTTTGAGGGCATCGCAGGAACGCCTGACACGGAAACCGCAAAAATCATGTTTCTGGGGCTTACCACGGACACGGGATTCTTCAGGTTTCTGCGAGAGGACAGCGCCGAGGTCTTTGAACTTGCGGCCAGACTTGTCCGCTACGGAGTAAACCCCAACAAAATGTACAGTTTCATAACCGGAGGCAAGCCCTACTCCACACGCAAACTTCTGGGAGTGCTTTTGTCGCACGCCGAGACTTACTGCAACGGAAAACTGGTCATAACATACGAGTCAATGGAAGACACAAAGAATTACGGTCAGGAGGGGCGGGATTCCGACCTGCTCTACACAAGCCTTTTAAGCGTTGAAGGCGTTGAGGCCGCGGTCTTTTTGCGACAGGAGACGGACTCTTCCTGCACAGGAGGATTCCGCTCTGTTGATGATGTTGATGTAAGCGTGATAGCAGCGAAATTCGGGGGCGGAGGCCACAAAAACGCAAGCGGAATGAGCGCGCCGGGTACGGTAGCCACTCTCATTCCGCAGATTGTAAAGGAATTTTCAAAAATATTCTGATTTTGGCACACTTTTTGCATTGCACTCTCCATAAAGTTTTTTAATAAACAAGGAGAAATTTATGCAGAAAGATGAGCTTGACAAAATTCCCCTTCTGGTACGAAAGGGAATTCTAACCAAAGAAAAGGCGGCAATGAAAATTCTTGAGATTGCCTACACGAATCCCGCCAGATTCAGGCTTCTGTCCATGAGCGAAGACGACAGGAGCGAATTTCTTCTTGACATTCTGCCGAAACTGGAGGGGCTTATTTTACGCCATGATCCGGCGGTTTCCCCCTTCGGTGCCTATGTATACCTTTCAATGCCAGGATTAAAGGCTACCTGGCTGAGAAAGCGGTATGACAGGGAAAACATTGAGAAAGTACTGGCTCCCTGCCTTGAAGAGATTTACAAGGACAAGGCTGACAGACAGGAATCCTGTCTCGCCGACACCGAACAAAGGCCATCGCAAAAAGAAGAATACACGTCCGGAAAAAACGACAGGCTTGTTTTCAAGCGTGTATTCACTCACCAGTATAAAAATCTCTGTCCGCGGGGAACCGTCAGCGCGAAGAGGTCGGCCCTTATTCTGGCGCTAAAGTCGGCCTGGTACATGAACGACGAGAAAATCACGAAGCTGAGTTCCTATTGCGGCTGTCCGGAGAAAGCCCTTTCCGATAAATTCGCAAGCCTCCGCTGCGGCCTCGAGAAAAAGAGTCAGAAACACGCCGAGATTGTCGGCCGCCGGGACAGGGCATGGTACTTTATATGCAAATACAGGGAAAAGCTTTTAAACCTGGACAGGGACTCAGCCCTTTACGATATAGTAAGGCGCAAACTTGAATACCAGATTAAATCATGGAAAACTAAAAACCGCCTTCTGGAAAACTACCGCTACAAGATTTCACCCAACAACAAAGAGATAGAAAATCTTGTGGGAATAGACCGGCACAGAATCAGCGCATACATACGCTACGCAAGAGACTTGGCCGACAGCGGCAATACGATATGACGGTCTGAATTTCTTCTTGCATTACCGTTATTGAAAGAAAATGCTTTTTCCGATAAAATCAAGCGCATGAAAATATACTTAGCAAGCGGAAACGCAGGAAAAAAGCGCGAAATGCAGCAGCTTTTGCCTGACTACGAGATTGTTACGCCAAAAGACGAGGGCATCGCCTTTGATCCGGAAGAGACGGGAAGCAATTTTTACGAGAATTCTATGATTAAGGCGAGGGCCCTATGGGAACTTGTGCACGCCCCGGTTCTGGCAGACGACTCCGGCATCTGCGTGGATGCCCTTGACGGCGCTCCTGGTGTCTGGTCGGCCAGATATGCGGGTCCCGAGCACATGAAAGGGCTTTCTGAAGGAAGCAAGATTTCCCAGGACATGCAGAACAAATTTCTTATAGAGCAGACCACTTCTGCATTAAAGGAAGGCGCGCGGGAAAGGCTTTCCGGCGGAGCCTCCCCCCGTCTCTTTGCATCAGGCCCCCGCTCTGCCCACTATTCCTGCTCCATGGTGCTTTTTCTGAGCCCCGACCGCTTTTACATAGCGCAGGAAACCATGGAAGGCAGCCTGATAGAGGACATTAAGTATGCCCGGGGCACGGGCGGCTTCGGCTACGACCCCATAATCCTCATTCCGGCATACAACAGGACAGTCGCCGAGCTTTCGGCCGATGAGAAAAACGCCGTTTCCCACAGGGGAAAGGCGACGAGAGCCATTCTAAAGATTCTAAGGGATGTACTTTAACCGGCAATTCTATTACAGAATTTCACGGAGAACGCCTTATTCCACCCGGTGCATATGTAATATTACGTAATATTACATATGCACCGGGAAAATTTCAAAAAAAATCAATTTTTTTTAATTTTTTACTAAAGTTTTTCTGATACTCTTCCGAAAATGAATATGAATAGTTATGAAGGGCAAAGTTCCGTATGGATCTGACTTCAGACGATTCAGTATAAAAATGTGTGGATGTAGCCTTGTTATGCTGAAGCACATTTTTATATTTTGGGCAAAAAGGATTTTGCCCTTAACCGGAAACATCAGGTTTCCGTTAAGGTGGCGCCAGCCACCGCCATATTCCAAGGAGGAATATTATGGTTATCAATCACAACATGTCAGCAATGTACGCCAACCGTCAGCTCGGCGTAACAGGTTTGAGTCTTACAAAAGACATGGAAAAACTCTCTTCAGGCGAAAGAATCAACCGCGCCGGTGATGACGCCTCAGGACTTGCGGTCTCTGAGAAAATGCGCGCGCAGATCCGCGGCTTGAACCAGGCTTCAGAAAACGCCCAGAATGGCATCAGTTTCATTCAGACAACAGAAGGTTATCTCCAGGAAACAACAGACATTATGCAGCGTATCCGTGAACTTGCAGTTCAGTCTTCCAACGGAATTTATTCTGACGAGGACCGCATGCAGATTCAGGTTGAAGTATCTGCCCTTATCACTGAAGTTGACCGCATCGCTTCAAGCGCACAGTTCAACGGTATGAACATGCTTACAGGACGTTTTGCCCAGTCAACCGGCGAGAACGTTGTAACAGGTTCTATGTGGTTCCACATAGGAGCAAACATGGACCAGCGTATGCAGGTGTTCATCGGTACTATGACCGCAGAGGCTCTCGGTGTCCGTGAAATCGGAACGGGGGATAAAATTTCCATCGCCGCTCCTGATGATGCCAACCGCGTTATCGGAGTTGTTGATGAGGCCCTCAAGCGCATCAACAAACAGCGCGCAGACCTCGGTGCCTACCAGAACCGCATGGAATATGCAGTTCGCGGACTTGACATCGGAGCAGAAAACCTGCAGGCATCTGAAAGCCGTATCCGTGATACAAACATGGCCGCTCAGATGGTTGAGTTCACAAAGAACTCTGTTCTCCAGCAGGCCGGAACTGCGATGCTCGCCCAGGCCAACTCACAGAGCCAGAATGTGCTTTCTCTTCTGAGATAGCATGAAGTATTCCGCGGCGAGAGCGACTCGCCGCAGTGAATTGCGAGTGACGGAAGGTAAAACATAAAAGGGGGCCGGGAGGAAAATTGTAGGTGAATTATGTCCTTAGTTTCCCCGGTCCCCTTTTATGCTTGACAAATACCCGAAATCCGCTTACAATTACAAGAACAAAAGGGGCGTTTTCAGCGCGTATACCGTTCTTTGACAAACTAGCCTTGCCTGTGCTGCCACAGTAACGGCGGGGATAAGGGCTTTCCAAAACGGAGAGTTCTTATCCCTGCCGTAATGGGACTGAAACTCTGCCGGGGGCGCAAAACCGGCACTGCCCGTACTAGCAGGACACATTACATGACGTAATGTAGTTTTTTCCACATGGAGGGCTTAAAATGATTATTAACCACAACATGAGTGCCTTGTATGCCGATCGTACTCTTGGTATGTCCAATGACGCGATCATGGGCAACATCGAAAAACTCAGCTCAGGCGAGCGCATTAACCGCGCCGGCGACGACGCTTCAGGACTTGCAGTTTCTGAAAAAATGCGCAGTCAGGTTCGCGGATTGAACCAGGCTAACAGAAACATTCAGAATGGTGTTTCTTTTATTCAGGCTACAGAAGGATATCTTCAGGAAACAGAAGACATTCTTCAGCGCGTACGCGAACTCTCGGTACAGTCTGCCAACGGAATTTATTCCGACGAAGACCGTATGCAGATTCAGGTAGAAGTATCACAGCTTGTATCTGAAGTTGACCGCATCGCCTCACAGGCTCAGTTCAACGGAATGAACATTCTCACAGGCGGATTCGCAGAGAATTCCGACAGAGTAATGCAGTTCCAGATCGGTGCCAACATGGACCAGAACGCTCGTGTATACATCGGAACTATGACTGCCACTGCTCTCGGACTCAAGGGAGTACAGGGCACAGACGAGCAGGTTAGCATTGCTTCACCTGACCAGGCAAATATGGCGATTGGAACCATCGATGCAGCTCTTGTAAAAGTAAACAAGCAGCGCGCAGACCTTGGCGCTTACCAGAACCGTTTTGAAATGGCATCTAACGGTGTTGCCGTTGCATCTGAAAACCTTCAGGCCGCAGAGTCTCGCATCCGCGATACTGACATGGCTTCTGAAATGGTTCAGTACACAAAGAACCAGATTCTCACACAGTCTGGAACTGCTATGCTCGCACAGGCTAACTCACAGTCACAGAATGTTCTCGCATTGTTGAGATAGTCTGAAAAGTTTTGGCGTTAAAGAGATTTCTGGATGTCATCTTTTTAATGCAAATAAGGAAAAAGGGAGGTGCGCCCCTCCCTCTTTCCCGTTTTTTCAGGAGGAACGCCTATGAATACGATTAGTAGCATAGGGCAGTCTATGGCAATGGATGGCCAGAAGTACTACAATTCCGTTCCCGTCAGTGCAGGTACAGGAAGTGTAGAACAGCTTAATATCGCAGACGGCTCGAGCGTCGTTCAGAATATTGAGCAGAACATGGCTAAGGCCCAGGCTGATGTCCGCCAGCTCCAGCAGCTGTCGGATCAGGTTACGGGACGCAGGCTTCAGTTCTCTGTAAACAAGGAATTGGGCAGCGTTATAGTCAGGGTGGTTGATTCTTCAACGAACAAAGTAGTTAAGGAAATACCGTCCGAGGACATGCAGAGAATTAAAATCAACATGCGGAAGACCATAGGTCTTTTGTTTGATCAGATGATTTAATTTTCTCTTGTGAGATCATTCATCGGATTTATATGGCAGGAATTGGCATACCGGGGGTGAGCGACAAGTATAAGACCAATGATCTCGTAGAAGGTCTAATGAAAGTAGAACGCATCCCGCTTACAAGGGAGCAGGATACGCTCGAAACTTACAAGACGCAGCAAAGCGCCTGGCGCGATGTCAATCAGAAAATGTCCTCACTACGGGATAGCGTTAAGTCGCTTTATTCGTTCGACAACCCCTTCAACAATAAACTAGCTTCCTCAAGTGATGAATTTGCGATCACAGCCGACGCCGGAAGAGACGCGGCTTATGCCTCTTTTAAAGTTGATGTGGTTTCGCCGGCAACATCAGACCGTCTTTTAAGCAAGGAAATAGAAAAGGGAGAGGAAGTTCCGCAGGGAACATACACATTCAAAACCGGCGATAAAACCGTTTCATTTAAATGGCGCGGCGGAAAAATCGAAGACTTTATAACTTCTATAAACAAGCGCGGAACAGGTACAATCAAGGCCTCTTTAATAGGCGTGAACAAGGGCAAGAAAGCCCTTTTAATAGAAAGCCTCAGAACAGGTGCCGAGAACAGGTTAATATTTGAGGACGAGGCCCGGAACTTTGCTGTAAACAAGGAAATGATTAGAAAGACCGCCTCATCGTCAAAAACTTTCGGAAACAGAATAAGCGACATGACTTCACCGGCTCCAAATGAAATCAGCCGGTCTGAACAGGAGGGAATGCCGCATCTTACCATCGGAAATGTAAAATCGAACGGCAGGGGAATTACAGTCGGCCCGCGCGGCGGCGCAGTGATAAGAATTCCTGACTCCGTAAAAAATAATGAGAACTCTCGCGTGGAATTTTCAATAAGCGCGAAAAAGACAGGCGACATTACGGATGCGATAAACGCCGGCAACAATACTCCGGATATTCCGGGCGCCGGATCCATCACATTCGGCGGCGTTACCGTAACCAACGATCCGTCGGAAACGGGAATTGTCCCGTCTTCCTCGCCGAAAGAGGAGCTTGATGAAATACGCACAAAGTCGGTGCTCTTTGCTGTAGCCGCCGACGGGACCGAGACAGAGATTGAACTTCCGGAGCGCCTTTTGGACTCATCGTCGCAAATCCGCGTGAATTCTGACGAACCGATAAAGGTTTCGATTGACGCGCGGAAGTATCCCGGGATTTCTTCCATAGCGATACGGAACCGCAACACGGGTCTTGAGCTTGACATAAGCGCCATGACCGCCTTTGACGCAAAAAAGGATTCGGGCTTTGAGGCCGTGCATCCTGTAAGCGAGGCCGGAGACGCTGTGATTAAATACGAGGGCATTACAATCACAAGACCCGGCAACGACATTGACGATGTTGTTCCCGGAGTAACGCTCCATGTTTCGGAAAAGACCGACCATGCGGCGACAATTTCAATAAAGCCCGACACGGAAAGCGCAAAGGACGCGCTGATTAACTTTGTGGCAAAATACAACCAGGCTGTCGCCGAAATGAATATTCTGGGACAGAACAAGCCGGAGATTATCGCGGAGCTTGAGTATCTCAGCACAGACGAGAAGGAAGCCTACCAGAAAAAACTGGGGCTTTTCTTCAACGACTTTTCCCTGTCGAGTGCGAAAAGTTCACTCCAGAGAATCGTGAGCGGCCAGTATAACTTTTCCGACAACGCGAAAATCACTATGCTGACGCAAATAGGAGTATCCACGAACGCCACAAACTATTCGGGCTACAACCCCGGAAAAATGCGAGGATATCTTGAGATTGACGAGAAAAAACTCGACGAGAACCTGAAGACAAACCTTGACGATGTAAAGAAAATCTTCGGCTACGACTCGGACGGAGATCTTATCGTTGACACGGGAATAGGCTATCTTTTGGACAAGCAGCTTACCAGTTATGTTCAGTCAGGCGGAATACTTGCAAACAAGGATTCTGTCTTGGACAGACAGATAAAGGGCTCGGAAAAAAAGATTGCCCGGCTGGAGAGCCAGCTTGACGGAAAAGAAGCCGAGCTGAAGCAAAAATACGGAATGATGGAAAGCACGCTCAACTCGCTGGAGCAGCAGCAGAGCGGAATTGAAAACTTTACAAGACAAAATCAGAGAGGAAACTAAATGGAACTTTATGTAAACGGTCAGAAACTTGATATAACTCTGGAAAACGAAAAGACAGTCGGAGATGTTCTCCGCTCATTTGAGGCGACGGCGGCGGAAAACCGCTGTGCCACTGTCGGCATTCAGATTAACGGCGGTCAGATTACGGCAGGCGACTTTGACAGGACCGCGGCCATGCCGCTTGACGAAAAACTTCGCATTGATCTTTCGGTTGTGGCCGAAGGCGCGGTTGCGGAAGCATTTAAATCCGCTGCCGCCGATATAAATGATACTGTTGAGCTTTTAATGCAGATTCCTGTTCAGCTTCAGAGCGGAAGCGACTCAAAGGCGAAGGCATCAATTGCGCGCCTTGCGGATGTCGTTGATAATTTCTGCCACATAATAGCGCTCTCAACACTCTTCCCGGAGAAATTCGGGAAAATCAATATAGAAGGAAAAAGCCTTTCCGACTTTTTCGCGGATTTTATGCCGATCTTTAACGACCTGAACGGAGCCCTCGAAAACGGCGACACTGTCATGCTCGGAGATCTTGCGGAATACGAAATCAGCCCGAGATTAAAGGCTCTGGCGGATTCTGTCAGAACAATATAATCAGGAGGCTTTTATGAATGCAGTTGCCGGTTCTCCTCTTGCGGCGCGTCAAAGTGCGCTCCCCTATACGATTTTATTGGCGACCGGAATTGTCATCGGCTTTCTCTTTGTCATCTGGATTTTATCAAAGATGATAAAAAAAGTGCATCAGTCTCCTGAGTACATCGCAAAAATGAAGGGCCGGCAGACAATGCTTACTGATGTTCAGGCTTTGGTAAAGAAAATCGGTCTTACAAAGGCGGAGGGGCTCCTTCTATTCAACATTTGTACGAGACAGCAGGCGCGCAATATTTTTTACAGTTGGAACGAAGCCGACTACCTTGACGAAATCTTTTGCGGGGAATACAGGCGTCTCCGCCAAAAGGGAGAAGAAGAGACTGTCTTCAGTCTCTTCCGGCTGCGGACTCACCTTGAGAAAATCCTGACCTTGCAGAGAGCAATTCCCTCAAGCCACAGCATTCCGGAAGGCGCGGCGCTTACACTGCCTGTGTCCGGCGGGAGAGTCTATTCATTCAAAATAGAGAAGAACGAAAAGGACTCATTGTCTTTAAGAATACCTCCGAATCTGGAGGGAACGGAATTCTGCCCGAAGCCGCTCTCAAAAATAATAATGACTTTTATGTCAAAAGACAGTGTTCAGTATGTGCTTTCAACAAGAGTAATCAGATTTCAGAATGCGATTGACATGCACAGGCAGATGATAATTCAGCATTCAAACACAGTAAGCATGCAGAACCGCCGCCAGTATAAAAGAGCGGGCGTTGGTGTAAAATGCCGGTTCAGCGCGGTTGACGAGACTAAGGGAAAGCGGGGCGAAATTGAATACAGGCCCAAAGAAAACAAGTATGAGGGACTGCTTGCGGATATCAGCGCCGGCGGCTGTATGATTCAGACAAACCTCCCGATTAAGCGCGACCAGAAATTATGGATAAAAATCTCACTGCCCGGCTTACAGGACTTTGAGGCTTACGGCCTGATTGTGAGCTCGCAGAAGAATGTGGAAAAGGAGCTGTTTTCTTTGCACATTGCATTCATCGGCATAAGCAGCGCCAGCAGAAATGATATATTCAGCTATGTATACAAATATGCTTGATTTTTTACAGAATATGTGTTATAATGATATATTAGTTATCGGAAATATATGACAGTACTTGAACTGAAAGATGTGCACAGAGAACCGGGTGCGATTTACTACATTAGGAGATATAAGGCCACTGCAAATTTGAAATTACCGACAGAGACTGTGGATTCAAATATTGAATTCAGTATCGAGACAGGCCCCCTTGGTAATAAGAAAATTGAGATAGATCTTCTCACACAGCCTAACTATCCGGCAATTCCAATTATCAAGGCTTTAAAGGAATATATTCTGGAACACGATAACAGCGGAACTTTGCCAATATGAAATTCAAAACAAATTCGGCCGGTGAGACAATTGAACTGGGGCGCAAAATCGGCTCGCTTTTAAAGAAAGGTGATGTGATTGCCCTGCAGGGCGATTTGGCCGCCGGAAAAACAACATTCACAAAAGGTGTCGCCAGGGCGCTGGACATAAGCGACACAATCACCAGCCCCACTTTCTGCCTTATTTCAGAGTACTCAGGGAAAATGCCGCTCTACCATTTTGATGTCTACAGACTCCAGGGCGCGGACGACTTTGCAAACCTCGGCGCGGAGGATATGATTTACGGCGACGGCGTATGTATGATTGAGTGGAGCGAAAAGATTATGGATGAACTTCCTAAAAAGACAATTATAATAAGATTCTCCGTAGCCGCCGACAACCAGGGCGCACGGGAGATTGAAGTAATAAACTGGCCGCAGGATAGAATAATATGAAAGCACTTGCCTTGGACACTGCCGTAACTTGCATCACCATAGCGGCAAAAAATGACGACAACACCGCGTCCCTTACTTTGGATATCGGAATGAGGCAGAGCGAGAAACTTCTGCCGGCCATTGACTATATTCTGTCTCAGGTTGAACTGAGTCCACGCGATTTGGACTACTCGGTTCTGACCAGCGGACCGGGTTCATTTACCGGGCTTAGGCTTGGATTTGCGGCGCTCAAGGCCATTGAACTCAGCGGAAACACTCCCCTTTACGGAATAAATACGCTGGACTATTATGCCGCTCCTTTTACAGGATTTGAGGGAACGGTTGTTTCTGTTATAGACGCGCACAAGGATAAATTCTACGCAAAGGCTTTTTATAACGGAAAGGAAATTATTCAATGCGATGACTGGGAAACAGCAGTTTTTGAGGACTCTGTAAGAACTGCGCTGGCAGAAATCCGGCCCGGAGAGAAAAATAAAATTCTTGTGTGCGGGCTTGACGCAAAAATTTTTATGGAGACCTGCGCGGCCGAAAAACTTTTTTCTTCCTTTAATCTTTTCTCGCCCGTCCAGCGTGTTATCAATTTTGAAAGTCTCTTTGCCCTTGCGGAAGAAAAAATTGCAAGAGAAGAGCCGCCTCTAAAGGACTACGACGGCCCTGAATATTTCCGCGGGTCAGAGGCGGAGTTAAACCAGAAAAAATAAGGCGCCGTAAAAGCGCCTCGTCTTAATGTATTCTATTTATTCTTTAGAAGCGC
The DNA here is from genome assembly GCA_964346805.1 of uncultured Treponema sp. GTDB lineage: Bacteria > Spirochaetota > Spirochaetia > Treponematales > Treponemataceae > Treponema_D. The sequence continues at coordinate 55,063 of CAYFWC010000011.1, forward strand.
TGTGATTGCCCCGATGTTATCCACATTCGGAATTTCGGCGGCGGACTTATTCTCATTCTTAATCGCATCGTAGACTTCCTGCCTGAAGACTTTTACATTTTTCGGAGCGGCAACACCTATCTTTACCTGATCTCCGCGGATTTCGATAATCGTAAGTGTAATATCCTCGCCGATTTTAATTTTCTCATCAGTCTTTCTCGAAAGGATAAGCATCAGTTGCCTCCCTTCGCCCTAACAGCTTTTGCAATGTCATGCTTTGTAGTCCACTTGTTGTTGTTCAGGATTACCTGCATGCACTGACCGTTCGCCCTGTTTATTACAAGAGGTCCCTGAAGATTTGCGGTAACGGCGCTTCCGTCCGCCGGAATCGTTACAATCGCCATAACGCAGACTTCCGTCGGCTGAGTAATTCCTATTTTTAAAAGAGCCTTGTCATCAATATCGAGTTCATAGTCTTCCGCAATCAAAAAAGGATCTACAATCAGAAAAGCCAGACCGGATTCTTTCGTGGACTGCATCCACATAAAGGGCGGATAGTCGCTCTGCAAGATAGCATAACTTTTGTAGTCCTCAAAGCCAAAAAGTCCCTCTGGAATTTCGAGAATGTCTTTCTGCTCAACCTGAACTATAGTTCCCAACCTAGTCTTAACATTCATGCCGGCCTACTCCTATCTCATGTAATTTAGTAAAGTGCTTGAATACATTTTTCCGGCCACGCTCAGACTCGCCTGGTGAACATAGTCCATCATCTTCATATCGGTAACAGCCTTTGTAAAGTCAAGGTCACCCTCGGTCGAAATCATCTGGGTTACATTAAGGGCGGTCTGTGAATTGCGTGTCACATTGAGCGAGGCTCTCTCGTAGTTTGAACCGTTTTCGGCAATGCGCGCCACAAGGTTACCAAGACCCGCGTCAAGACTTCCGAGGACACGGCTTCCGATTGCCTCCTGGTCGCCCTTCAGCATTGAGTTGCGGAGGGCAATGACAGAATCAAACATTGAGCCGCCGGAAACACGGGTTCCGGTAGCATAGTTGTACGGCGCTTTCTGCTCCGGGCCGCTTATTACGCCCAAATCCGTAAGCGCAGAGCCCTGAACATCTTCAAGCCAAAGCTGACGGGCGTCAGTTGTAACAAGATGGACTCCGCGGGTAATCGGGTCAAGACTTGCCTTTACAGCCGCATCAGAATTATTGATTTTTGAAATCACTGAGTAAATATTGTCGCCGCGGGCAATCCTAATTTCTTTTCCGTCCACACCGATTACCGAATCATTCTGGGCAACCCAGTTTGTGGCGTCATTGGCGCTTGTCAGAACCTGCTTGTCCGCCCAGAAAGAGCGGGCGCCGGAATTATTCACTTCAAGATACTGGCCCTCGTCCACCTCGACTTTGTTCGAGGCAACATTTCCGTTATAGGTAACAGCCTCTATCATCGGAACACCGGCTCCCTCTACATTCCCCATCTCAACCTCAAAGGCGGTTGCCTTTGTGTTTGTTCCGGCAAAAAGCGAGTTTCCGTCCTGATCAATCGCATTTGCGTTTTGAATCATCTGGCGGAGAAGTTCATCAACCTCGCCGGCCATATTCTGAAGATCGTCCTTTGTATAGGTTCCGTTGGCTCCCATAACGGCAAGCTCGCGGACACGCTGCATAATCTGCAAAGAGTCATTCATATAGCCCTCGCGGACTGTAAAGCGTTCCGTAAGCGTCTGGGCATTCTGCTCAAACTGGTCGACACGGTCCTTAAAAGACTGGTAGCGAACCAGATGACCGGCGGCTATGGGATCGTCACGGAGCTGCTGAATACGGCGCTGAGAACCGAGCTGGTTGTTCGCCTTGTTTACTTTATATTCCTGAATACGAAGACGCGACTGAACATCAGTATTGTTCATTCCTGAACTTATTCTTCTCATATTTTACCCCTGTCAGACACCAAGTCTGTTTATAACTGTATCTATCATCTCATCAATTACCGTAACAAATTTTGCGGCGGCATTATAGCCGTGCTGGAACTTCATAATGTCGGCAAGTTCCTCGTCAATATTGACACCGCTTACCGAGTCGCGGAGACCTCGCAAGTCATCCATTACGGCATTCTGGCTCAGCAGATTCGTTTCCGCCTGCTCGCCCATAAGACCTATGTTTGTTACAGACTCCGCAAAATAATCGTCAAGAGTTCTCTCACGGCCAATCATCACCTTGGTATTGCGGATAGAGGCAATCTCGGCGGCGGCGCGGCCGTCTCCGTTCTTTGCGGTTCCTGTATGATCCGCATAGGCGCTTGCGACGCTCATAACATCATTACGGATAGCGGCGTTAATCTCAAGATAAGTGGACGGATTTGTGTAGGGTGCAACCGCAAACTGCGCGCGGTTGCCGTTACCGTCTGCCCCGCGGAGGGCGTTGACAGCGTCTGCCTGATTGTAGTCATAGGCCGCATCCGCACCGGAACCGTTCAGAATTCCTGAATAGCCTGCGAGAAAGTGGCCCGAATCCTCTGCATGACGGATTACAAAATCCGGATTCTCTCTTGCCTCGCTGGTCGTAGCCTTTAATACAAGATTATTGTTGCGATCCAGATAAGCCTTTACCTCTACGTTGGAATCGTTGATGCGGTTAATAACATCTTCAACACGGTCGGTAGGATAATACGGAACCTGAATGTTTCCGCTGTGGCCTGACAATGTCATTGTTCCCTGAATACCAACCTGCTCCTGCAGGTCCAGGGCGTTTGTGCCGGTAAGACGGAACACATATGATTTGTCCTCCACACCGTCGCCGTCCGAGTCAAAGTTTCCGTTGGTGTTCTCTACAAAGGGACGCTCTGTAAAGAAGTCAAGACCGCTTGTATTGTTTGCGCCCACAGAATTTCTGTGGACATCGTTGACCAAATCTGCAAAGTTCATTGTCATGGTGTTCAGTGACTTAATCTCGTTATTTACATCAACATCACGCAGTTCAATCAAAGCACCGAGGGAGCCGCTCCTGATTACAGCATCATTTTTTGTGTCAGCCCATACAACCTTTGAGTATCCGTTATAGTCAGCCGGGCTTTCAACATCAAGCTGGCGGGCAATGCGGCCCTGGCAGAGAATGTGACCGTCAATGTGCACCATGAATTCATCACTGTCGCGGTTGTCAGAAGTAATGTTCGCGATTTTTGAAAGTTTCTCAACCAGAGCGTCACGGCGGTCCATCAAATCGTTGGGATTGTCGCCCATTGCCTTTGAGCGGACAATCTCGTTTGAGAGGGCGGCAATCTGGCTGGCGTAGTCATTCAACTGAGCAACATTTGACTCAATGTCTGAATTTAAAAGGTTTCCGATTCCGGTAAGAGCCTTGTCACGGTTCTGAATTGAGTTTACCAGAGACTGGCCGCGGCTTACTACAGCCTCGCGGTGAGCCTGATTCTCGGGATAAAGAGACAGTTCCTGCCATGAAGCCCAGAACTTGTCCATAGTCGTGCGGATAGAAACATCATCTGGCTCGTTGTAAATCTGCTCGAGCATTGTATAATACCTCGAACGAGTGTCCCAGTAAGACTCCTCATTGCCCTGAGCCACAATGCGCTGGTCAAGCATCTCATCACGGACACGGGTAATAGACTCCGCCTCCATTCCCTGACCAATCTGTCCCGGCACTTCCGCACGGGAAAGGTCCGGCCTGTAAATGGGGTCAAACGACTTTAACTGGACACGCTGGCGCGAGTAGCTTTCGGTATTGGCATTCGTGATATTGTGGCCGGCCGTTGTAATTGAAGTCTGGTGCGCGTTAAGGCTGCGCTTGCCGATTTCTATTCCTGCAAAAGTGCTCATTCAGTCCACCCCTTAAAAAACCTTGTTAAGAACCACGCTTTCCGGCTCGCGCTTTACAATCTTTCCGTCTCTGGAATAAAGAATATTCCTGCGCTGCGGTACGGCATTGTCCAGTATTCCCTGGACAAAATTACGCGTAACCTCAATGTAATTGTTCATAACCTGATTCTCAATCTTTGACTTTAGAAGTTTTGAGTGGAGCGTCACCATAAGAGCCTTCTCATCCGCCCTAATCTCAGAATCTTCCTCCATAATCTTCTCACGCTGAATATCAATTGTGGAAAAATCAAGCGAAAGCGTATGGATTTTTGCCATTTCATCCTCAAGACCGGTCCAGTCCTTTGTTTTTACCGCAATATGAACCTTTGTCTGGGAATTAAGAATTTCGTCAAGTAACTGGTTCTCCTGCTCAAGAATCTGCAAAAGTGCTTTTTCGCTCATAAAAATCTCCTAAAAAACATTGAGGTTTTTCATTTAGATTATCGGAATTTTAGAATTTTTGTTTAGAAGAATTTTCTTTTATTTACTGCAACCGCTGAAAGCCATGTAAACTTCCTTTTTAACGATTGCGGTTTTCAGGGCCGTTTTTGTGAAAATATTCAGCAAAAAACAGAACGGAAAGGCGGAAAAAAGAATCCAGCATGGAAAGATATTGTAAAAACCTTGTAATGTGCTATAATAATGGAAGAATGATTATAAACACAGGGGCCAGGACAGACACAGTTCAGTATTTTACAAAATGGCTTTTAAAGAGATTTGAGGAAGGCTTTGTATACTCAAGAAATCCGCTTTTTTCTGACAAGGTAACACAGTTCGACTTGACTCCGGAAACTGTGGACTGTGTAATTTTCTGCTCAAAAAATTACCGGCCGATTCTTAATGACATTACAAAGATTACAGGCCGCTTCAACACATATTTCTACTATACCATCACCGCTTACGGCAAGGACATAGAGCCGGGAGTTCCTACAATCGAGGAAAGCATTGAAACCTTAAAGGAACTCGTCTCCATTGTCGGAAAAGAAAGAACAGCGTGGAGATATGATCCGGTTCTTCTAACATCAGATTATACAATCCGCCGACACTTTGAAACCTTTGACTACATGGCGGAAAAAATCACGCCTTTTGTTGACCGCTGTATTTTCAGTTTCGTGGAAATGTATAAAAAACTTCAGACAAACATGCCGGAGCTGATGAACTTTTCCATTGAGGACATGAATGAGATTGCGGAAGGACTTGGCAGAATTGCCGGTAAGTACGGACTTTACCTGCAGACATGCGGCACAAACGGCGACTTTACAAAATACGGTGTTCACAAGTCCGGCTGCATGACCCTTGAAATTCTCGGAAATGCCAACGGAATAAAATTCAAGAACTTAAAGCACAAGGGGCTTAGAACAGGCTGCCACTGTTTTGAGGCGCGCGGAATCGGAGACTATGACACCTGCCTGAACGGCTGTAAATACTGCTACGCAAACAAAAACCCAAAGAAGGCCTCTGACAATTACAAGTTTCATGATCCGGACTCTCCTCTCCTGTTAGGCCATCTTAAGGAAGACGACATTCTGACAGTCAGCAACCAGAAAAGCCTTTTGGCAAAAGAAAAATCAAAGGCCGGTGAAAACTCTCTCTTTGGGTTTTGAGGCAAAAGAGACAGATAAAAACAATTTTTTAGGAGGCGTGATAAAAAAGTTCACAAGATGTTGTTCACTTTTTTATCTGCAAGTTCGCGTCGCGAACTTCCTTATCAACTGTGCTTCCGCCGAAGCACGCTAAAAAGTCTTTTCGGAAACTGAGGTTTTCGAAAAGACTTTTTATAGGAGAATAAAGATGAAGAAGATTTTAATTGTTGTGGACATGCAGAACGATTTTATTGACGGAAGTCTCGGAACAAAGGAAGCGGTTGCCATTGTGGACAGTGTTGCCGCAAAGATTGAGACCGAGAGGGCGGCCGGAACTACAATAATTTTTACACGCGACACGCATAAAACAGATTACTTACAGACGCAGGAGGGAAAATTTCTTCCTGTTGAACACTGCATTCAAAACACAAAGGGCTGGCAGATTTCTCCGAAACTGCAGGTGGCGGACAGTCTTGTCATCGACAAGCCCGGCTTTGGCTCAATGGAACTGGCGGAAAAAGTCGCGTATCTTACCGACAAAGATACAGAAATTGAACTCTGCGGCCTCTGCACGGGAATATGCGTCATCTCGAACGCATTCATTCTAAAGGCAAGACTGCCGGAAAATAAAATCAGCGTGGACTCAAGGCTTTGCGCATGTGTAAGCCCGGAAAGCCATCTGCGCGCACTTGAGTCAATGAGAACCTGCCAGATTGTGGTAAAATAATCTCCCGGCATTTAACCGGCGCTCTCCTAACATAACTGCCGGAGGAAAATTTATTTACTCAGAAGAAGAGTCATACCACAACCCTCATTTTCATTGGGGCGCGCAACGAATCCGAATTTTGTGTAAAAGTCCTCTTTTCCTTTGGCAGCAAGAAGAATTACTTTTGTACGCCAGCCTTCCTTTATCCGGCTTTTTAATTCCGCCAGAACACGAGTTACCAAGGCTTTGCCAAGTCCCTTGCCCCGGTATTCTTCTTTTACAATAACATCCGCAAGATATGCTGTGTATCCGAAATCCCATAAAAGACGGGCTATGGCAACCGTCTGCCCCTTATGAATGCAGCTCATTTTGATGACAGAATGGTCAAGAGTTATCCTTGCCTGATCTTCCGGCAATTTTCCCCACCCCACACTTTCCCTAAACTGATTGTAAACAGACAAATCTATCGTGTCACAAAATTCGTAATCCTTGTCCATAATCTTTATCACCTTGCGAAAAAGATAATACAACTTTTTATAATTTTAGTCACTACAGGAGGAAAGGATTCTTTACGACGAGTTTCTCGCCGTAAAAAGCGCCGTCCGCATCGAGACTGTCGAGATAGTCTTTTGAATGAATTGCGTCATAAAGAGCATTCTTCCCTTTCGCTGTATATGACGCGGCTTCATATTGGTTGAACACATCCCATACCAAAGAAAGCCCATTCTCCAATTCTTCACGGCTCAACTTTCTTATTGTCATTTATTTTCCTAGAATCAGGCCAATTCTAGACTTTTTCCTCGCCGCCGCATCTTAGCAACGATGCAATTTAAAATAAAAAAAGTTGCCAGAAAGGCAACTTTTACGGTCCCTACGGGAGTCGAACCCATCTTTAAAGATTGAGAATCTTTCGTCCTAGCCGATAGACGAAGGGACCTAAATCTTTCCCCAAGGAGGATTCGAACCCCCACAATCAGAACCAGAATCTGAG